>DALYHW010000020.1:0-20100 GCA_031970695.1 Hylemonella sp. | reverse complement strand
CTTGGCGGCCCGGCACTACCTGCAGCGCTGGCGCACGCCGCCGCCCTGCCGCTTCGATGTCGTGGCGCTCGATGGGGGTGAGTTGCAGTGGTTGCAGGCCGCTTTCGACGCGACCTAAAGCGCCGTCCCCGCAGTGAACAGGGCCGCTGGTACCGGGTTATCATAGGGCCATGCTTCAGCAACGCATCGAACAGCATTTCATCGAGAGCGCCGACCTGAAATACCAGGCCGCGCAGGTTCTGAGCAAGCCCATCGCCGCGGCCGTCCAGGCCGTGCTGGCCTGCGTTACCAATGGCGGCAAGGTCCTCGCCTGCGGCAATGGCGGTTCGGCGGCCGATGCGCAGCACTTTTCCGCCGAGTTTGTCGGGCGCTTCGAGCGTGAACGCCCCGAGCTCGGTGCCATCGCCCTGACCACCGACAGCTCGATCCTGACGGCGGTGGCCAACGACTACGACTTCAATTCCGTGTTCTCGCGCCAGGTGCGGGCCTTGGGGCAGCCGGGCGATGTGCTGCTGGCCATCTCGACCAGCGGCAACTCGGCCAATGTGCTGGCCGCCATCGAGGCAGCCCACGAGCGCGAGATGGTGGTCGTGGGCCTGAGCGGGCGCAATGGCGGCAAGATGGCCACCGCGCTGCGCGACACGGACGTGCACATCTGCGTGCCCCACGAGCGCACCGCCCGTATCCAGGAGGTCCACATCCTCGTCCTGCATTGCATCTGCGATGCGGTGGACCATCAACTGCTTGGAGAACAGGAAAACAACCCATGAGTCTTGCTGCCCGCCGTGTCTGTCAGGTTCTGCTGGTGTGTGCCATCGCGGCGACCGGGCTGACTGCCTGCGCCCCGCTCCTGGTCGGCGGTGCCGTGATGACCGGCATGTCCGCCTCGGACCGCCGCACGCTAGGCGCCCAGGTCGAGGACGAACGCATCGAGTCGCGTGGTGCGGCGACCCTGCGCGAAAATCTCGGCGAGCGCGTACACATCAACATCACCAGCTACAACCGCCAGGTGCTGCTCACCGGCGAAGTCCCGAACGAGCAGGACAAGCAGCTGGCCGAGCAGGTGGTGTCGCGCGTCGAGAACGTGCGCGCCATCATCAACGAGCTTGGCGTGATGGGGCACTCCACCCTGTCGCAACGTTCCTCCGATGCCATGGTCACGGGCCGGGTCAAGGCCAACCTGATCGACGCGAAGGACCTCAACTCCAACGCCTTCAAGGTCGTCACCGAGCGGGGTGTGAACTACCTCCTGGGTCGCGTGACGGCGCGTGAGGCTGACCGGGCCACCGACATCGCCCGTCGTACCAGCGGCGTGCAGAAAGTGGTGCGCCTGTTCGAGCTGATCACCGAAGAAGAACTGCTGCAGATGCAGGCGCCCGAGCCCAAGCAGGGCGCGGCCCAGCGCCCCGGCTCGACCTACTGAGACGCGCCGCGCCTCAGCGCAGCCGGCGGATCAGGCTGGAGGTGTCCCAGCGGCCGCCGCCCATGAGCTGCACGTCACCATAGAACTGGTCCAGCAGGGCGGTAACGGGCAGGCGTGCGCCATTGCGGCGGGCCTCTTCCAGAACCAGCCCCAGATCCTTGCGCATCCAGTCGACGGCAAAACCAAAATCGAACTGGTCCGCGGCCATTGTCTTGCCGCGGTTGTCCATCTGCCAGCTCTGGGCCGCGCCCTTGCCGATCACGTCGAGTACCAGGTTCATGTCCGGCCCGGCACGTTGTCCGAAGGCAATGGCCTCGGCCAGGCCCTGGATGACCCCGGCCACGGCGACCTGGTTCACCATCTTGGCCAGCTGGCCTGCGCCGGTCTCGCCGATGCGCGTGAAGGCCCGTGCGTAGGCCATGGCCGGCGGGCGCGCAACGTCGAAGGCCGGCTGGTCCCCGCCGCACATGACGGTGAGCATGCCGTTCTGGGCCCCGGCCTGTCCGCCCGAGACGGGCGCATCAACGAAATGCAGGCCGCGCTCCCGCGCGGCCGCATAAAGCTCGCGCGCCACCTCGGCCGAGGCCGTGGTGTGGTCGGCGAGCACGGCCCCTGCTTTCATGCCGGCGTAGGCGCCATCGGTCGCTCGCTGACCATTGCCCAGATCCCGCCCGAGCACGACACTGCGCAGGTCCTCGTCGTTGCCGACACAGGCATACACGACGTCGGCGCCGGCCACGGCTTCCCGCGGTGTGGCCGCCGCAGAACCACCGAATTCAGCGACCCATGCCTGCGCCTTGGCCGGCGTGCGGTTGTATACCGTCACACGATGACCGGCGCGGGCGAGATGGCCTGCCATCGGATAGCCCATCACGCCCAGGCCCAGAAAGGCGACAGCGCGCGGCGGGGTGGTTTCGTACGTCCTGGGGTTGAGGCTGGGCATGAAGGCTCCTGAAATGAAAAATGGCCTGAAGCCGGGGCATCAGACCATGACGGGAAAAGGCTGGCTCAGACGATCGCGAGGTTCTCGGTACCCGCAGCGAGGTCCTGTGTCTTGCCGCGCTGGCTGTTGAGCTTGATCTGCAGGCGCAGGTCGTTGAGCGAGTCGGCGTTGCGCAGGGCATCCTCGTAGGAGATCTGGTTGGTCTCGTAGAGATTGAAGAGCGCCTGGTCGAAGGTCTGCATGCCGATGTTCGTGCTCTTTTTCATGATCTCCTTGATCTCGGCGATCTCGCCCTTGAAGATCAGATCGGAAATGAGCGGGGAGTTCAGCATGATCTCCACCGCGGCGGCCCGGCCCTTGCCATCCTGCTTGGGAATCAGGCGCTGCGAGACCAGGGCACGCAGGTTGAGCGAAAGATCCATCAGCAGCTGCGGACGGCGCTCTTCGGGGAAGAAGTTGATGATGCGGTCCAGAGCCTGGTTGGCACTGTTGGCATGCAGCGTAGCCAGGCACAGGTGGCCGGTCTCGGCAAAGGCCACGGCGTGCTCCATGGTCTCGCGGTCGCGAATCTCGCCCATCAGGATGACGTCGGGCGCCTGCCGCAGCGTGTTCTTGAGCGCGATCTCCCAGCTGTCGGTGTCCAGGCCGACCTCGCGCTGCGTGACGACGCAGTTCTTGTGCGGGTGCACGAACTCCACTGGGTCTTCCACCGTGATGATGTGGCCCTGCGAATTCTCATTGCGCCAGTCCACCATGGCGGCCAGCGTGGTCGACTTGCCCGATCCGGTGGCGCCCACAAGGATGCACAGGCCGCGCTTGGCCATCGACACTTCCTTGAGCACCTGCGGCACGCCCAGGGTGTCGATGGTCGGCAGTACGGAGGGGATCACCCGCAGCACCAGGCCAACCTTACCCTGCTGGATGAAGGCGTTCGCGCGGAAACGGCCGACACCGGGCGGCGAGATCGCGAAGTTGCACTCCTTGGTGCGCTCGAACTCGGCGATCTGCTTGTCGTTCATGATCGAGCGCGCCAGTGCCATCGTGTGGGCGGGCGTCAGCGGCTGCGGCGAGACCTTGGTGATCTTGCCGTCCACCTTGATGGCCGGCGGAAATTCGGCCGTGATGAACAGGTCGCTGCCGTTGCGCCCGATCATCAGTCGTAGCAGGTCGTTGATGAATTTTGTTGCCTGGTCGCGCTCCATGAGAGCACCTCCTTTTCAGTGGGCCCTGGGGGCCGTCCTCAGCCGGGAAAGTTTTCCGGGATCTTGGCCTTGCCACGGGCCTCGGCAGCGCTGATGACGTTGCGCTTGACGAGCTCCGTCAGGTTCTGGTCCAGCGTCTGCATGCCCACGTTGTTGCCGGTCTGGATGCTGGAGTACATCTGCGCCACTTTGGCCTCGCGGATCAGGTTGCGGATGGCCGGCGTGCCCAGCATGATCTCGTGCGCGGCGACCCGGCCGCTGCCGTCCTTGGTCTTGCACAGTGTCTGCGAGATCACGGCCTGCAGAGATTCGGACAGCATGGCGCGCACCATCTCCTTCTCTTCGGCAGGGAACACGTCGATGATGCGGTCGATGGTCTTTGCGGCGCTGGAGGTGTGCAGGGTGCCGAACACCAGGTGGCCGGTTTCCGCAGCCGTCATCGCCAGGCGGATGGTTTCCAGGTCGCGCATTTCGCCCACCAGGATCGCGTCCGGGTCTTCGCGCAGCGCGGACTTCAGCGCAGCGGCGAAGCTCAGCGTGTGCGGGCCGACCTCGCGCTGGTTGATCAGGCACTTCTTGGATTCGTGCACGAACTCGATCGGGTCCTCCACCGTGAGGATGTGGCCGAACTCCGTCTCGTTAAGGTGGTTGACCATGGCCGCCAGGGTGGTGGACTTGCCCGAGCCGGTGGGGCCGGTCACCAGCACGAGGCCGCGGGGCTTGAGCGCCAGGTCGCCGAAGATCTTGGGTGCGTTGAGCTGCTCCAGCGTCAGGATCTTGCTCGGAATCGTCCGGAACACGGCCGCCGACCCGCGCTGGGTGTTGAACGCGTTGACGCGGAAGCGTGCCAGGCCGTCGATCTCGAAGGAGAAGTCGACTTCGAGGAATTCCTCGTAGGCCTTGCGCTGGCTGTCGTTCATGATGTCGTACACCATGGCGTGCACTTCCTTGTGCGTCAGCGGATCCACGTTGATGCGGCGCACATCACCGTGGACGCGGATCATGGGCGGCAGGCCGGCCGAGAGGTGCAGGTCGGAAGCCTTGTTCTTGACGCTGAATGCCAGCAGTTGGGTAATGTCCACGAATCCCTCGATCGGTAGGAGTAGGTGCGTTCTTTGATACGCTTGCGCAATAATTATGACTGTGATTGCTGCCCAGCTCCAAGCCGTTCATGCCCGTATCGCTGCCGCGTGTCATGCGGCAGGACGGGACCCGGCAAGCGTCCGCTTGCTGGCTGTTTCAAAGACATTTGGTCCCGGGGCCGTGCGTGCGGCCCACACCGCAGGCCAGACCGCGTTCGGCGAGAACTACATCCAGGAGGCAGTGGACAAGATGGCGGCGGTGGCGGACCTGCCACTGCAGTGGCATTGCATCGGGCCCATCCAGAGCAACAAGACCCGGCTGGTGGCCGAACACTTCGACTGGGCGCAGACCGTCGACCGCCTCAAGATCGCGCAGCGCCTGCACGAACAACGTCCTGCGCATCGGCCGCCGCTGCAGGTCTGCCTGCAGGTCAATGTGGACGGTGGCCCGAGCAAGTCGGGTGTGGCGCCAGCCGAGCTGCCCGCGCTGGCGCGGGCCGTGGCCGCGCTGCCGCACCTGCAGTTGCGTGGCCTGATGTGCATTCCCGATCCCCAGCCTGACTTCGAGGCCATGAAAGCGGTGTTCCTGCGCGCGCGTGAGCTCTACGAACAGCTGCAACGCGAAGGCCATGTGCTGGACACGCTGTCCATGGGCATGAGCGCCGACCTCGAGGCGGCGATCCACGCCGGCAGCACGCTCGTGCGGGTGGGTACCGCCATCTTCGGTGGGCGGGACTATGGGGCGGCGGCTGGCTGAGTCGGGCCGGCACGCCAAAAGATGTGACAAAACTCACACTTTTGGGCTTCGGAGGCCGGATGTACGAAGAATCTATCCCTGTTGTTAACATTTTTTTACAATTACGCGATGGAGTCCGTCGCGTGCCAACAGTCAGCCCGCAGGGTCCCCCTGCGGCGCACCGGCCTGACCCTGATCGAGGCCATGTTGGTGCTGGCCATCCTCGGGGTGCTGCTGGGCATTGCGCTGCCGAAATACGCCGATTACCGCGAGCGGGTCAAGCAAAGCACGGCCGTCCAGGACATCGCCACGATGCAGGCCCAGATACGGCTGCACCGCCAGTCGACTGGCAGTTTTCCCGCCACGCTGGACGAGGTGGGTGCCGCCGGCCGGCTCGATCCCTGGGGCCGACCTTACGTCTACCTCGACCTCACCAGCATCAAGGGCAAGGGCAAGTCACGCAAGGATCACAAGCTCAATCCGCTGAACTCCGATTTCGACCTCTACAGCGTGGGCAAGGATGGTGCCTCCAAGACCCAGGTGACCAACAAGGAAAGCCTGGATGACATCGTGCGTGCCCTGGACGGTGCCTACATCGGGCTCGCCGCCAACTTCAACCCGTGACCGATCCAAGGTGATGCCGTGCCCGGGATGAAACTTCGAATCGACGGGTTGTTCCTGCGCAGCAAGGTCGGGCGGCGCGTGTTCCTGCTGTTCGTGCTGTCGGCTTTCGTCCCGGCGGCCCTGCTGGCCTGGCTGGCCTATGGCCACATGCGCACGATGGAGGACGACTACGGTCGACGCCAGCTTGCGCAGGAGGGTGCCAGCTATGTGCGCGGGCTGTACGACCGACTGCGCGGGGCCCATTTCAACCTTGGCCTGCAGGCTGCCGCCGTGCGCAGCGGTATCCCGCTGGCGGCCAACTCGCGCAGTGATATGCAGGCCATGTTCACGCGCATCTACCGCGTGCACGAACACTCCGTGACCCAGCTCAGCGGGGGGGCATCGGCCACAGCGCTGCCGCCGGTGGATCCCCGGCTGACAGCCCATCTGTTGCGGGGTGAGAGCGCCTTGCTGGTCGACTCGCAGGCGCAGCCCGTGCGGGTCCTGCTCGTCGAAGCGGTAGATGCGGCCCAGGTCGAACGGGGGATCCTCGTCGGTGAACTGGCACCGGACTACCTCTGGGGCGAGGCCGATGACTACTCCGATCTGCGCCCCGTCTGTGTCAAGGACGGGGCGGGCCAGCTGCTGTTCTGCTCGAGCGAGGAGGCGCGGGCGCAGGCGGCCGTCGAGCCCGACCCGGCCGCTGCGCAGGCCGGCTGGCCGCGCGAGGTCCGTCCGCTGTTCCTGCGCGCACGCTTCGCCGCGGACGACTGGAGCATTCTGGCGCTGCGCTCGCCGGAGGCCGGCGATGGCGGGCGTGACGCGCTCGGCTACCAGTTGCTGGCGGTCATCCTGCTGGCGCTGCTGCTGGTGGCCTTGCTCAGTGGGGTCCAGATCCGGCGCACGCTGGTGCCGCTGGAGCGGCTGATCGAGGGCACCCGCCGCATCGGCCGCGAGCAGTTCTCCCAGCCGGTCCAGGTGCAGCGTGATGACGAATTCGGCGAACTGGCGCAGGCGCTCAACCGGATGGCCGCGCGCCTGGGGCGGCAGCTCGGCACCCTGCGTGCGCTGTCCGAGATCGACCAGGAGATCCTGGAACGGGTCGACACGGTCCAGATCATCGAGCGCGTCCAGGAGCACCTGCAGGACATCTGGCCGCGCGCGGTCACGGGCATGGTGGTGTTCGACCAGCTGGCCGCAGACTTCGGCATCGTGCACCTCAATGCCGGCCATGACGGCGTGACGGCCAAGATCCCGACGCGGCTGGAGACCTGGCTCATGGAGCGCCTGGCGCGTGACTACGACGGCCTGTGGTTCGACGTCGGCGGGGCCGACCTGCCGGACTTCCTCTCCATGATGGCCGGGGCCGGCGCGCAGCGCATCCTCGTGCTGCCGATCTACTGGCACGACAAGGTCAACGGCCTGCTCGCCATCGGCCTGCTGCAGGCGCGCGACTTCGATCAGGAGATGGTGCGCGAGGCGCGCAACCTGGGCAACCGCATTGGCGTGGCCCTGGCTGCGCATGCACGGGACGAGGAGCTCAAGTACCGCGCCTACCACGACAGCCTGACCGGCCTGCCCAACCGCGCGCTCCTGCTCGAGCGGCTGGGGCAGGAGATGGCGCATGCGCGGCGCGACAGCCGCCAGCTGGCCGTGCTGTTCATGGACCTGGACCGGTTCAAGAACATCAACGACAGCCTGGGGCACGAATGCGGCGACCGCTTGCTGTGCCAGGTGGGAGACCGGCTCGCGTCCTGTACCCGTGAGGGTGACACCGTCGCGCGCCTGGGGGGCGACGAGTTCGTCGTGCTGCTGCCGGGGCTGGGCAATCCCGAGCAGGCCGCGCGGCTGGCGCGAGAAATGCTGAGCCTGCTGTCCGAGCCGTTCATGCTCGACGGCAGCGAAAGCTATGTGGGCGCCAGCATCGGCGTGGCAATGTTCCCCGACGACGGCAGCCTGCCCTCGGAGCTGCTCAAGAAGGCCGACATCGCCATGTACCGCGCCAAGGCCACGGGGCGCGGCCGCATCACCTTCTTCGAGGAAAGCATGAACCAGGTCCAGCAGGAGCGGGCCCGGCTCGAGCGCGAATTGCGCCAGGCCCTGGATCGGCGCCAGCTGTCCCTCGAATACCAGCCCCGGCTGCGGCTGGCCGATGACGCGCTGGCGGGCGCCGAGGCGCTGCTGCGCTGGCACCATCCGGAGCTGGGCCAGGTTTCTCCCGAACACTTCATCCCGCTCGCCGAGGAAATCGGCCTGATGGACACGCTCGGTGCCTGGGTGCTGCAGGAAGTCTGCGGCCAGCTCGCGAACTGGCAGGCCGCCGGGCACGACATCCACATCTCCCTGAACATCTCCGCGCGCCAGCTCCGCTCGGGTGCCCTCGTGCAGCAGGTGCGCCAGGCCCTGCAGGGCAGCGGCGCCAGACCCGGCTCGCTGGAACTCGAAGTCACCGAGGGCACGCTGATCGAGAACATCGAGGAGGTGGGCGAGCAGCTCGAGCGCATCAAGCAGACCGGCGTGACGATTGCGCTGGACGACTTCGGCACGGGTTATTCCTCGCTCACCTACCTGCAGCGCCTGCCCCTGGACATCCTGAAGATCGACCGTTCCTTCGTTCAGGCCATGGGGCGCGAGCCCGCGGCCGGCAGCATTGTCTATTCCATCATCGCGCTGGCACATGCCCTCGACAAGATCGTGGTGGCCGAAGGCGTGGAACGCGACGACCAGCTGACGCAGCTGCGGACCTGGGGCTGCGACCAGATCCAGGGCCACTATTACAGCCGTCCGCTCACCGCTGGTGAACTCGAAAAACTTCTGTCGCCCTCGCGTCCGGCTGAAATCCACTGACGCTGCCAGCGAGCGCCGCGGGTGCGCCTCAGGCTGCGAGGAGAGTGGCCAGCAGCGACACGGCATGGTGTGCCGTGCGGCGGCCGCGATCGCGGCCCGGATCAAGCTCCATGAAGTCCACCGAGCCCACGCGTCCCGTGGCGGCCAGCAGCTTCATCCACAGCCGTGCTTCTTCCTGCGTGGCGCCACCGCTCACGGCCGTGCCGGTCCCGGGCGCCAGGGACGGATCGAGGACATCGACATCGAGGCTCACGTGCAGGTGCGCCCCGGGCTCGATCGAGGCAAGGGCGCTCGCGAGGGCCTGAGCCGGGCCCACGCGGCGCAGCGTGACCATGTCCAGCAGCCGCAGGCCGAGTTGCTCCACCAGCGCCGCCTCGCCGGGATCCACGCTGCGCACACCCAGCACATGGACCTGATGGCCCTGCAGGGCGGGGCCCCCGCCGGCCAGGGCCGTCAGCGTCGACGGCCCTGTGCCGCACAGGCAGGCCAGTGGCATGCCATGCAGGTTGGCGCTCGGACTGGTGCGTCGGCTGTTGCAATCGGCGTGGGCGTCGAACCAGAAGACGTGCAGGGGGCGCTGTTGCGCCCGGCAGTGGGCGGCTACGGCGCTGATCGAGCCGATCGACAGGCTGTGGTCACCGCCGGCGAGCAGCGGTAGTTCCCCTCGCACCAGCGTTGCGGCGACGGCGGCCTGCACGCTGCGGTTCCAGGCCGCCACTTCCGCCAGGTGCCGGTAACCGTCCCGCGGTGCATCGTCCGACGGCAGCGGGCCGTGGACATCGCCGCCATCACGCACCGCCCGGCCCACGGCCTGCAGGGCCTGCAGCAATCCCGAGTCCCGCAGCGCCTGCGGTCCGCCCCGCGTGCCCGCCAGGCCGGCGCCCGCATCACAGGGCGCGCCGATCAGCGTGATCTCGTGCTTCAATGCGGTCTGCATGGACGCCATTCTGCGGGAGGTGCACGATGTTCAAGGACCGACTCGACGCCGCTGGCCAGCTCGCCGACCGGCTTGACAGCTACCGTGGCCAGCGTCCCCTGGTGCTGGCGATACCGCGCGGCGCCGTGCCCATGGCCCGCGCCATTGCCACGCGGCTGGAGGGGGACTTCGACGTGGTGCTGGTGCGCAAGCTGCGTGCACCGTGGCAACCCGAACTCGCCATCGGTGCCGTCGACGAGACCGGCTGGACCTATATCGCGCCCTTCGCGGCCAGCATGGGGGCGGACGCGCCGCATATCGAGCAGGAAAAGCACCTGCAACTCGAGACCATCCGCCGACGCCGCGCGCAGTACACGCCGCTGCGCCCGCACATCGCCCCGGCCGGGCGCATTGTCATCGTGGTCGACGATGGACTGGCCACGGGCGCCACCATGATTGCCGCGCTGCACGCGCTGCGCCAGCAGAAGCCGGCGCGTCTCGTGTGTGCCGTGCCGGTGGCGCCACCCGACACCCTGGAGAAGGTGCGGCCCCTGGCCGACGAGGTCGTCTGCCTGCAGGCGCCTGAATGGTTCCAGGCCGTGGGCCAGTTCTATCGCCATTTCGACCAGGTGGAAGACGAGGAAGTGATCACGCTGCTCAAGGCCTGACGGGTGGTTTCGCATCCCCCGGCGAAACAGAGCGCCAACCGCCGTCCGGCGGACATGGGCGTGCGCATCACTGCCAGTGCCGCGTGAACCAGTCGGCCGCCTGCCGCGCGACCTCGTCCAGGGCGCCCGGCTCCTCGAACAGGTGCGTGGCACCGGGGATCACGGACAGGGCCTTTTCGCACGGGAGCTTTGCGTAGGCTGCCCGGTTGAGCGCCAGCACCTCGGTGTCGGCGCCGCCCACCAGCAGCAACGTGGGTGCCTGCACCTTGGCCAGCTCATGGGCGCCGGCCAGATCGGGCCTGCCGCCGTGTGACACCACGGCCTGCACCTGCGGGCCGAGGGCCGCAGCGGCCTGCAGTGCGGCGGCCGCACCGGTGCTGGCACCGAAATAAGCCACAGGCAGGTGCCGGCTCGCCGGCGTATGCAGCATCACGTAGCGCGTGGCCACCAGCAGGCGGTGGGTGAGCAGCGCGATGTCGAAGCGCGTGTGGTAGTCCAGGTCCTCGCCCAGCGTCAGCAGGTCCAGCAGCAGGGTGCCGCTCCCTTGCGCCTGCAGCGCCCGGGCCACCACGGCATTGCGAGGGCTGTGGCGGCTGCTGCCGCTGCCGTGGGCAAACAGCACGAGGCCGCGCGCCGTGGAGGGCAGTTCCAGCAGGCCTTCGATGTGGACGTCGTCGGCGGGAATGCGCAGTAGTTGGTTTTGCATTCGTTAAACCTCCGCTCGCCAGGCATACGCCAAGGTGTATGTGAGAAGGCGGAAGCCTTAACCACGGAGCCACAGTTGCCATGACGCCGAATTCTGTGGCCCGGAGTCCGCCCCAAAAACTGACGGGCCCATCGTCCCCAACCTCTTGCGCCGCCTGTGCGGGCGATTTGACACACCACACTTGTCGCCCGCGCCCGTTTCATTCCATGCCTCGAAGACCAACGGGAGGAATGGACGTCAGAGATCCCAGTCGTGGCTTGCGACGCTGTTTTCCGGGGATATAGCGAAATTTCACGTCAGAACACGCAGAACGGTACAGTGTGTCGTTAGTGACGTCAACGGGCCAGCGTCGCGTTAGAACGAACTGCCAGCACAGCCCCCTCTCGCCTCGTACTTCTCTGGGGCGCTGCTGATTTTGGGTGATATGGTTCTTATTTCGCTTTTCGTCGTGAGAAGCCGCAGGCAGAATGGTTCTGCGGCGTTTCACCTGACCGCGCAACATAGGAGCCACCATGAGTCCAACGCCGTCCCGCGGCTGGCGCGACATGCGCCTGAGCGCGAAGCTGCCATTGAGCACGTTCGTTATTGTCAGTTTGGTGTTCGCCGCGTTCGTGCTGACCGTTAGCGTTGCCATCTCCCGCTCAATCGAGGCCAGGGCGGAGCGGGAAATGGCCGACAAGGTCAAGATCGTCATCGACCTACTGGAGGCGGCCGATCGTGACTTCCGCGCGCGCACGCCGATCCTTGCGCAGGGTTTTCTCGACCGCCTCAAGGGCAAGTTTGAGTTGGATCCGGCGAACGCGCCTGTCAACGGCAAGCCTGCACCCAGCCTCAAGCTTGACGGCAAGCTGGTGAATATGGATTTCACGGTCGTAGACCGCTTTACCCAAGTGACGGGTGCGGTGGCCACCGTGTTTGCCAAGACAGGTGACGATTTCATTCGCGTCACGACCTCTCTCAAGACCGACAAGGGTGAGCGCGCCATCGGAACGCTGCTGGACCGTGCGCATCCGGGCTACCAAGCTGTGCTGGATGGCAAATCTTTCCTTGGCTTTGCGGTCCTGTTCGGAAAACCTTACATCACTCAGTATGACCCGATTCGCGACGCCCAAGGAAAAGTCATCGGATTGACGTTCGTCGGCATGCCCTTTGAGGAGTATCTGAAACAGATCAAAGACGCTCTTCGCGGCATGAAGATCGGTGATACCGGCTATTTTTATGTGATGGATGCGCGGCCGGGTACAACTTACGGCAACCTGATCGTGCACCCCAGCGCTGAAGGGAAGAACCTGCTCGACACCAAGGATGCCAGCGGCCGTGAGTTTCTGAAAGAGATCATGGAGCAGAAAAACGGGCAAATCCGCTATCCATGGGTCAACAAGGAGCGAGGAGAATCCTCGCCCCGTGACAAGGTTGTGGCTTTCGCTCACTTTAAAGGCTGGAACTGGATTGTCGTCGCCGGAACCTACGAGGATGAATTCACGAGCGACGTTATCCGACTGCGCAACATTTTTGCCGGCCTGGGCGTCGTGCTGGTGTTGGGCATTTCTGCTTCGCTTTACGTGCTGATCCGTCGGGTCGTCTCCCGCCCATTGGAACAGGTCTATGGCGCTGCACAGTCCCTCGCCGCAGGGGACCTCTCGGCCCGCCTGAAGGTTCAGGCAAGGGATGAGATCGGCGAGGTGATGGAGGCGATGAACAAGGTCGCAACGGGTTTGAGCGAGGTGGTGCGCTCGGTGCACCGCGGCGCGGAGTCGGTTTCGACGGCCAGTGCGGAGATTGCTCAGGGCAACCAGGATCTGTCGGCCCGTACCGAAAGCCAGGCGAGTGCGCTGGAGCAGACGGCCGCGTCCATGGAGGAACTCGGCTCCACAGTACGGCAAAACGCTGACAACGCCCGCCAGGCAAATCAGCTGGCGCAGAGCGCGAGTCAGGTGGCAGTGCAGGGTGGGGAGGTGGTGGCCCAGGTTGTAGACACAATGAAGGGCATCAACCACAGCTCACGGCGCATTGCTGACATCATCGCCGTGATCGATGGCATTGCTTTTCAGACCAATATCCTCGCGTTGAATGCCGCGGTCGAAGCGGCGCGCGCTGGAGAACAAGGTCGGGGCTTTGCGGTCGTGGCTGGCGAGGTGCGCAATCTGGCGCAGCGCAGTGCTGAAGCGGCCAAGGAGATCAAGACTCTCATCTCTGACAGCGTTGGTCGTGTCGAGCAAGGCACCCAGTTGGTCGATCAGGCCGGGAAGACCATGGAGGATGTGGTGGCGAGTATCCGGCGTGTGACAGACATCATGGGAGAGATCAGCGCGGCGAGCTCCGAGCAAAGCGCGGGAGTGGGGCAGGTAGCCGAGGCGGTGACGAATATGGATCAAGCCACTCAGCAGAATGCGGCGCTGGTGGAGCAGATGGCAGCGGCTGCCAGCAGCCTCAAGAGCCAGTCGGAGGAACTGGTGCGCACAGTCAGCGTATTCAAGATGGCCACGGTTGACGGCGGCATGGCTCTGGGCGTCTCGCCGTCGCGTGCGCCGGTAGCAACGGTTCAGGCACCAGTAACCGCATCACGCAATGCCAGGCATTCCGCTGCCCCGCCCATGAAAAGCAGGGCGGCGCCTGTCGCCATGGCAGCGCCGCCGGCAAAGCCCGTGGCGGGTAACGACGGCGACTGGGAAACATTCTGAGCAGCCGCTAAAGAAAAAGCCGGGCTGAGCCCGGCTTTTCAGGGGGAGGGCAAGCCTTATTGCGCCTGGAAGCCGCTGGCCTTGATGATCTTGGCCCAGCTCTGGCTGTAGGCGTGCTCGCGCTTGGCCAGCTGATCAGACGTCATGTGGCCCACGGTCAGGCCCATGGCCGTCAGACGCTCGTGCACTTCGGGCAGGGCGATCACCTTGGCCAGCGCTTCGGAGTAGCGGTCCAGCGTGGCCTTGGGCGTGCCCTTGGGGGCGAAGAGGCCGTAGTAGGGCACGTCGTCGAAGCCGCTCATGCCCAGCTCGCCGAAGGTCGGCACGTCGGGCAGGATGGCCTGGCGCTTGGGACCGATCACGGCCACCATGCGGATCTTGCCCGCCTTGTGGTTCTCGATGAAGTCCGGCACCGAACCCACGCCCGCGGCGATCTGGTTGCCCAGCATGTCACCCATCATGGGGGCGCTGCCGCGGTAGGGCGCAGCCTGCAGGTCCAGGCCGTTCTTCTGGCCGATGACCTTGACCAGGAACTCCGGCGTGGAGGCCGGCGCGGGCACACCCACCGTACCGCGGGCCTTCACGTTCTCGCGCACCCAGGCCAGGTAGTCTTTCAGGTTCTTGGCCGGCGTGCCACCCGACAGGGCCAGGCCGTTGACGAAAGTGGCAAAGCCGGCCACAGGCACGAAGTCATTGGCCGGGTCGAATCCCGCGTTCTTCATGGTCAGCGGCAGGATGCTGATGGTGTGGTCGTGCGAGAGGAACAGCACCGTGCCATCCGCCGGCGCCGCCTTGAGGGCTTGCGCGGCGATCTGGCCACCGGCACCGGCCTTGTTGTCCACGATCACGTTGGCGCCGAGCTGGTCCTTGAGCTTGTCGGCCAGCACGCGGGCGATGGCGTCGGTGCCGCCGCCGGGCGGGAAACCCACCATGATCTTGATGGTGGGGGTCTCGGCGTGGGTCAGGCCTGCGGCCAGCAGGGCGGCGGCGGCCAGGCCGAGGGTGCGGCGCTTGAGGTTCAGGAACATGGTGTCACTCCGGTATTTTTGGTTGGGCCGATAAACAAGCGGCAATTCTGCACCAGCCGGCGCAACGCCCGGCTTACAGCAGGCGAAACACCAGCGGAATCAGCAGCGAGGCGAGCACGACCTGCAGGCCCAGCGCCAGGCCCGCATAGGCGCCCGCGTCCGCGTTGACCTGCAGCGCGCGGGCGGCCCCGATGCCGTGCGAGGTGGTGCCCAGCGCAAAGCCGCGCGCCATCCAGCCGGCCGGGCTGGTGGAAATGCGCAGGAAGTCGAACAGGTACTTGCCGCTGAGCGCACCCACGATGCCCGTGAGCACCGCGAACACCGCGGCCAGCGCCGGGATGCCGCCGATCTTCTCGGCCACGCCCATGGCCACGGGCGCCGTGACCGATTTGGTCGTGAGCGACTGCACCACGTCCGCCGGCAGCCCGACCGCATGGCCCAGGGCCCAGGCCGAAGCCGCCGCCGCCGCGCCACCGACCAGCGCCGCCAGCAGCAGTGGCGCCCAGCGTGCCTTGAGCTCCACCCGGCGCTGCCACAGCGGCCAGGCCAGCGCCACCACCGCCGGCCCGAGCAGGAAGTGGATGAACTGCGCGCCGGCGAAGTAGGTGGGATAAGGCACGTGCGTGACCAGCAGGAAGCCGGCAATTGCCACCACGGTCCACAGCACCGGGTTGGCCCACGGGGCTTGCCGGCGCCAGGTGTAGAAAGCGTGGGCCAGCACGTAGACCGCCATGGTGGCGGTCAGGCCGAACAGCGGTGTGCTGGAGAGGTAGACCCAGAGCTGCACGAAGTTCTGCATGGCTCAGGACTTTCCCCGCATGAGCGCGCGCAGCACCAGCGCCGTGACCGCCAGGCCCACCCAGGTGGACAGCACGATCACCAGCAGCATGCGCAGACCGTATTCGCCGATCAGACCCAGGTGGGTCATCACACCCACCCCCACCGGCACAAAGAGCAGCGAGAGGTGCGAAAGCAGGTAGTCGGCACACACCGCCACGGGCGTGCGCACGAGCTCGAAGTTCAGTGCGACCAGCAACAGCACCAGGCCGACCACCGGTCCGGGGAAGGGCAGGTGCAGCGCGTGGGACAGCAGTTCCCCGGCGGATTGCAGGACCAGCAGCCAGGCAAATCCGCGCAGGGCATTCATTTCATCTGATCCGGTGAACCTTGTCGGAGTCCTTGCAGGCCTCGCGACGTCTGCAGCGGTCCATGCGGGAAACGCCGTGGAACCGGCTTTGCCGGACCACTGGCGTTGCCCCCTCCAAGGGGGGTGGCGTAGCGACACGAAGTGCGCGTAGCCTGGGGGTGCATCTCAGAACCGGGGCAGGTCAGGATGACTGATCTTGCCGCCGCGTACCAGCATCTTGCCGTACTCGGCGCAGCGGTTGTGCGTGGGGATGACCTTGCCCGGATTGAGCGTGCCTTGCGGGTCGAAGGCGCGCTTGACGCCCAGCATCTGCGCGTTCTCTTCCGCACTGAACTGCACGCACATGGAGTTGAGCTTTTCCACGCCCACGCCGTGCTCGCCTGTCACCGTGCCGCCCATGGCCACGCTGGTTTCCAGGATGTCGGCGCCGAACAGCTCGCAGCGGTGCAGCTGGTCCGGGTCGTTGGCATCGAAAAGGATCAGCGGGTGCAGGTTGCCGTCGCCCGCGTGGAAGACGTTGAGGCACTTGAGGCTGTACTTGGTCTCCATTTCGCTGATGGCTTGCAGGATGTCGGCCAGGCGCTTGCGCGGGATGGTCGAGTCCATGCACATGTAGTCGGGTGCGAGGCGGCCACTGGCCGGAAAGGCGTTCTTGCGCCCGCTCCAGTATTTCAGCCGTTCGGCTTCGTCGCGGCTCACGGCAATGGCCGTGGCTCCCGCCTTGCGCAGCACCTCGCTCATGCGGCCGATTTCCTCTTCCACCTCCTCGGGGGTGCCGTCGCTCTCGCACAGCAGGATGGCGGCGGCGTTCAGGTCGTAGCCGGCATGCACGAAATCTTCCACTGCGGCCGTCATGGGCTGGTCCATCATCTCCAGCCCGGCCGGGATGATGCCGGCGGCAATCACCGCGGCCACCGCGTCGCCCGCCTTGCGCATGTCGTCGAAGCTGGCCATGATGCAGCGCGCCAGCTGCGGCTTGGGGATCAGCCGCACGGTCACTTCCACGGTGACGGCCAGCATGCCCTCGGAGCCGACGAAGACGCTGAGCAGGTCGTAACCCGGCACATCCAGCGCCTCCGAACCGAACTCGATGGGCTCACCCGCCACGGTGTAGCCGCGGACCTTGAGCACGTTGTGCACCGTCAGGCCGTACTTGAGGCAGTGCACGCCTCCCGAGTTCTCGGCCACGTTGCCGCCGATGGTGCAGGCGATCTGGCTCGACGGGTCCGGCGCGTAATACATGTTGTAGGGCGCGGCAGCCTCGCTGATGGCGAGGTTGCGCACGCCGGCCTGTACCACGGCCGTACGGCTGACGGGGTCGATCCTCAGGATCTGGTTGAACTTGGCCAGCGACAGCGTCACGCCCATGGCGTTGGGCATGGCGCCACCGGACAGGCCGGTGCCGGCGCCGCGGGCCACGACGGGCACGCCCAGCGCGTGGCAGGCCTTGAGCACGCCCTGGATCTGGTCTTCGGTCTCGGGCAGGGCCACGGCCAGCGGACGCTGCCGGTAGGCCGTGAGGCCGTCACACTCGTAGGGGGTGGTGTCTTCGGCCTGCCAGAGCAGGGCATGGGCGGGCAGCACGGCCTGCAGGGCGCGTACGACCTGCGACTGGCGCTCGGCACGCTGCAGGGCGTCGGCCTGGGGGGCGGAGGCGGGGGCGTTCATGCAGGCATTCTAGGGCCGCCATGGCCGCCCTGCTACCATCGTCCGGGTTACAACTCTTGCCACCGCCGGCAGCTGCCATGTCCGATCGTCTTGCGGTTCTTCCGCAGTACCTGCTGCCCAAAAAGGCGCTCACTTCCTTCGCGGGTCTTGCCGCCGGTTCGGCCCTGGGCGGGCTGACCACGGCGGCCATCCGTCGTTTCATCCGCCGCTACGGCGTGGACATGAGCGAGGCGGCCAATCCGGACCCGGCCAGCTACGCTACCTTCAACGAGTTCTTCACCCGGGCCCTGAAAGTCGGCGCGCGCCCGCTGGCGCCGGCCGACTGGATCTGCCCGGTGGACGGCGCCATCAGCCAGTTCGGCGCCATCGAGCGGGACCAGATCTTCCAGGCCAAGGGGCACCGCTACAGCACCACGGCGCTGGTGGGCGGCGACGCGGCGCTGGCGGCGCAGTTCCAGGACGGCCATTTCGCCACGCTGTACCTCAGCCCGCGTGACTACCACCGCATCCACATGCCCTGCGACGGACGGCTCACGCGCATGATCTACGTGCCCGGGGACCTGTTCTCGGTCAATCCGACCACGGCGCGCGGCGTGCCTGGCCTCTTGGCCCGCAACGAGCGCGTGGTCTGCATCTTCGACACCGCCCGCGGGCCGCTGGCCCTGGTGCTGGTTGGCGCCACCATCGTGGGCAGCATGGCCACGGTCTGGCACGGCGTGGTCAACCCGCCGCGCCGTGCCACGGTGACCGAATGGCGCTATGAGGCCGACGGCATCACCCTGAAGCAGGGCGCCGAGATGGGCCGCTTCCTGCTCGGTTCGACCGTCGTGCTGCTGTGGCCGCAAAGCCCTGTGCGGTTCAATGCCGATTGGGCTCCCGCACGCCCGATCCGGCTTGGTGAGAAAATGGCGGATTCAGTGTCCTGATACGGAGTTTTTTATGCCCGGTCTTCTGCCCAATGTGGATCCCGACGGACTGCTCGAGTTCTCGGTGGTCTACACCGATCGCGCCCTCAACCACATGTCCAAGCGTTTCCAGAACGTGATGAAGGACATTTCCAGCATCCTGAAGGAGGTCTACAAGGCCAAGTCCTCGGTGCTGGTGCCCGGCAGCGGTACCTTCGGCATGGAAGCCGTGGCGCGCCAGTTCGTCACCGGCAAGAAGGCCCTGGTCATCCGCAACGGCTGGTTCAGCTACCGCTGGACCCAGATCTTCGACATGGGCCAGATCCCGGCCAGCTCCATCGTGCTCAAGGCCCGCCGTATCGGCAGCGGTCCGCAGGCACCCTGGGTGCCCTGCCCGGTGGACGAGGTGGTTGCCACCATCAAGGCCGAGAAGCCGGACGTGGTGTTCGCCCCCCATGTGGAAACCGCGGCCGGCATGATGCTGCCCGACGACTACATCCGCAAGGTCACCGACGCCGTGCATGAAGTGGGCGGCCTGTTCGTGCTGGACTGCATCGCCTCGGGCGCCATGTGGGTGGACATGCGAGCCACCGGCGTGGACGTGCTGGTCAGCGCCCCGCAAAAGGGCTGGAGCGGCTCGCCGGCCTGCGCCATGGTCATGCTCAGCGAGCGTGCCCGCAAGGCCATCGACGCCACCACCAGCACCAGCTTCGCGGCCGACCTCAAGAAGTGGCTGCAGGTCATGGAAGCCTATGAAAACGGCGGCCACACCTACCACACGACCATGCCCACCGACGCCCTCACGCGCCTGGACCAGGTGATGCGCGAGACCAAGGAATACGGTTTCGAGAAAGTCCGCCAGGGCCAGATCGAACTGGGCGCCAAGGTGCGCAACCTGCTCGAGCGCCGCGGCTTCATGAGCGTGGCTGCCGCTGGCTTCCAGGCCCCGGGCGTGGTGGTGAGCTACACCACCGACCCCGAAATCCAGAACAGCAAGAAGTTCCTGGCCATGGGCCTGCAGACCGCCGCTGGCGTGCCCCTGCAGTGCGACGAACCCGCCGACTTCAGCACCTTCCGCATCGGCCTCTTCGGCCTGGACAAGCTGTACAACCCGGATCGCAGCGTGGCCCAGCTGGCTGCGACGCTGGACAAGATGGGCTACATGGAAAAGGTGGCGGCTACGGCCTGATCCTTTTCTCCTGAATAAAAAACGCCCCGTGGCCGCCAGGCCCCGGGGCGTTTTTTCTGGCGCTGCGGATTACTTGAAGATCACCGTCTTGTGGCCGTTGAGCAGCACGCGGTGCTCGCTGTGCCACTTCACGGCCCGTGCCAGCACCTGGCTCTCGGTGTCGCGGCCGATGGCCGTGAGGTCTTCCACTGTCTTGCTATGGTCCACGCGGGCCACGTCCTGCTCGATGATCGGGCCCTCGTCGAGGTCGGCCGTCACGTAGTGGGCGGTGGCGCCGATCAGCTTCACGCCGCGGTCGTGGGCCTGGTAGTAGGGCTTGGCGCCCTTGAAGCTGGGCAGGAAGCTGTGGTGGATGT
>DALYHW010000019.1:0-22839 GCA_031970695.1 Hylemonella sp. | reverse complement strand
CCGCTGGTCATGCTCTGGCTGGGCATCGGCGAGAGCGCCAAGATCTCCATCATCTTCATCGGCACCTTCTTCCAGATGGTGCTCATGGTGGCCGAGAACGTGCGGCTGGTGCCGCGCGCGCAGATCGAGGCGGCGCAGACCATGGGCGCCACGCGCGGAGAGATCGTGCAGCTGGTGCTGCTGCAGTCGGCCAAGCCAGCCATGCTGGACACGCTGCGCATCACCATGGGCTGGGCCTGGACCTACCTGGTGGTGGCCGAGCTCGTGGCGGCCAACAGCGGCCTGGGCTACGCCATCCTGAAGGCGCAGCGCTACCTCAAGACCGACACCATCTTTGCCGGCATCGTGCTCATCGGCCTCATCGGCCTGCTCATGGACCAGGCTTTCCGCTGGCTGCACCGCCGCAGCTTCCCCTGGATGCACACGAAGGGTTGAACCACCATGGCACAAGTCCTCATCGAACAACTCGGCAAGCGCTTCGCGCGGAGCGCATCCGCCACGGCCGCCCTCGAAGGCGTGGACCTGACGATCGCCGACGGCGAGTTCGTCACCCTGGTCGGTGCGTCCGGCTGCGGCAAGTCCACGCTGTTGCGCATCCTCGCGGGGCTGGAGACGCACACCGGTGGGCGCGTGCTTTGCGCGGGTCGTCCCATCCACGGACCGGGCGCTGACCGCGCCATGGTGTTCCAGCACTACAGCCTCTATCCCTGGCTCAAGGTGATGGACAACATCAAGTTCAGCCGCCGCCTGAAGGTCAACCGCGAGAGCCTCACCTCGGCCGACGTCGAGGCCGCCTCGGGCCGCGCCGACGCCCTGCTCGACCTGATCGGCCTGTCCAAAGTGGCCGAGGCTTATCCCAGCCAGCTCTCCGGCGGCATGCAGCAGCGCGTAGCCATCGCGCGGGCGCTCATGGGCCGCCCCGACATGCTGCTGATGGACGAGCCCTTCGGGGCGCTGGACGCGCAGACGCGCGAGGTGATGCACGACCTGATCCTGCACATCCACCGCGTGGAAAAACCCACCATCGTCTTCGTCACCCACGATGTCGAAGAAGCCGTCTACCTCGGCCAGCGCGTGGTGCTGATGCAGCCGCGCCCGGGTCGCATCCACAGCATCTACGACGTCCCGCTGCCCGCGCAGCGCACCCAGGACATGAAACACGGCGCCGAATTCCGCGCCCTCAAGAACGAGATCCTCGCGCGCATCCGCGAAAGCGCGGGCGTCAACACCGACCAGGACCTGCTGGAGCGCCTGAACATGGGCGCGACCAGCGCATGAAGGAGCACGACATGGAAGCCACCCTTGATTCCCTTGCCTCACTGACCCCGCTCGCGCGGGCCGAGGTGCCTGACCACTCCGCTACGTTCTCTCCCGACAAGGTGCTGTGGGAGGAGCTCGTCCCTGGCGGCGTGCACTGGTCCGGCCTGCTGCGCCGCGGCAACACGCTGCGCATCACCGACCTGCACGGCGGTGCCAACGTCGCGATGCTGCTCTACAACCAGGAGGAGAAGACCGAGCGCTACAACATGCCCGACACGCTCAAGGCCCAGCACACGGCCTTCCTCACGCGCGGCCATGTGTGCTATTCCGACATGGGCCGTGTACTGTGCTCCATTCCCGAAGACAGCTGTGGCTGGCATGACACCGTTTGTGGCGCGCTCGACGCCGCGACGCTGGCGCGCAAGTACGGCGTGCAGCGCTTCCAGGAACACCGCAACGGCATGTACCGCAACGCCGTCGACGGCCTGCTGGTGGAGATCGGCAAGTGGGGGCTGGGCAAGCGCGACATGGTGGCCAACCTCAACCTCTTCAGCAAGGCGGTGGCCGACGAGCAGGGCCGCCTGCACTTCGAGACCGCGCACCGGGCGCCCGGCCAGTACATCGACCTGCGTTTCGAGATGAATGTGCTGGTCGCCTTCTCCACCGCGCCGCACCCGCTGGACCCTGCGCCGACCTACAACCCGAAGGCCGTGAAGCTCACGGCCTGGCGCTCCGGCACGGCCGGTGCCGACGACGTCTGCCGCCTCTCGCGGCCCGAGAACGCGCGCGGCCTGCGCAACACCGAACGCTACTTCCTCTGATACCCGGACCCGGAGCGACACCATGAACACCCAGATCCTCGAAAGCACCCTCGACCCGGCCCGTGCCGTACTCGACGACGTCCTGCCCGCCGGTGAACCCTGGATGAAGACGATCAGGCGCGGCCAGATCCTGCGCATGGTCGACCTCGAAGGCAACCAGGCCGTGGACACCATCTTCTACAATGCCGCCGACCCGGACGAGCGCTACAGCCTGACCCACACCATCCAGGCGCAGGGCGCGCTCTACCTGGGCGTGGGCTCGGTGCTCATGTCCAGCGAAGGCCGGCCCATGCTGACCATCGTGGCCGACACCTGCGGCCGCCACGACACCCTGGGCGGCGCCTGCGCCAGCGAAAGCAACACCGTGCGCTATGCGCTGGAAAAACGCTTCATGCACAGCTGCCGCGACAACTACCTGCTGGCCATCGCGCACGACACACACCACCTGAACAAGCGCGACGTGGTCTCCAACGTCAACTTCTTCATGAACGTGCCGGTCACGCCTGCGGGCGACCTGACCTTTGCCGACGGCATCTCGGCGCCGGGCAAGTATGTGGAGATGCGCGCCGAGATGGACCTGATCGTGCTCATCTCCAACTGCCCGCAGCTCAACAACCCCTGCAATGCCTATAACCCCACGCCGGTGCGTTGCCTGGTCTGGGACCCGAGCTGAGCCAGCCAACACAAGGACAAGGCCCGCGGGACGACCCGCGCGGTCACAACCCCAGCGCAGGACGGCCTGCCACAGAACACAGAGAGCGCCATGTTCACCAAAGTCCTGATCGCCAACCGCGGCGCCATTGCCTGCCGCATCATCCGCACGCTCAAGCGTCTGGGCATCGCCTCGGTGGCGGTCTATTCGGAAGCGGATGCCGAGTCCCTGCACGTGGCGCTGGCCGACGAGGCGGTCTGCATTGGTGCGGCCGCACCGGCTGCCAGCTACCTCTCGATGGAGCGCCTGATCGAGGCGGCCAGGAAGACCGGTGCGCAGGCCGTGCACCCGGGTTACGGCTTCCTGTCGGAGAACCCCGCGTTTGTGGAAGCCTGCGAGGCTGCGGGCCTGGTCTTCCTCGGCCCCACGCCGGCGCAGATGCGCCTCTTCGGCCTCAAGCACACTGCGCGGGCACTGGCCATCGAGGCCGGCGTGCCCCTGTGCCCGGGCACCGGCCTGCTGCCGGATGCCGCCACAGCCCTGAAGGAAGGCGAGCGCATCGGCTATCCCGTCATGCTCAAGAGCAGCGCAGGCGGCGGCGGCATCGGCATGCAGATGTGCCGCAACGCCGAGGAACTGGGCGCTGCTTTCCAGACCGTGACGCGCCTCGCGCAGGCCAATTTTTCCGAGGCCGGTGTTTTCCTGGAGCGCTACATCGCCGACGCGCGCCACGTGGAGGTGCAGATCTTCGGTGACGGCCGGGGCCAGGTGCTGGTGCTGGGCGAGCGAGACTGTTCCCTGCAGCGCCGCAACCAGAAGGTGGTGGAAGAGACTCCCGCACCGAACCTGCGCCCCGAGGTGAGGTTGGCCCTGCACGACACCGCGCGCAAGCTTGCCGCGGCGGCCTCCTACCGCTCGGCCGGCACGGTCGAGTTCGTGGTGGACGCGCGCACGCAGGAGTTCTTCTTCCTCGAGGTCAACGCGCGGCTGCAGGTGGAGCACGGGGTGACCGAGGCCGTGACCGGCGTCGACATCGTCGAATGGATGACGCGCCTCGGTGCCGGCGACATGCCGGCCTTCGACACGCTGAAGATCGAGGCCCGGGGCCATGCCGTGCAGGCGCGCCTGTACGCGGAGGATCCGTACAAGAACTTCCAGCCTTCCACCGGCGTGCTGACCGAGGTCGTGTTTCCCTCGGACCTGCGCGTGGACACCTGGGTTGAACGCGGCAGCGAGATTGGCGCGTATTACGACCCGATGATCGCCAAGCTGATCGCGCACGGCAGCGACCGGTCTGACGCGATCGCCAGACTTTCGCAGGCGCTGCAGGACACGCGCATCGCGGGCCTGGAATCCAACCTGGATTACCTGCGCTCGCTCATGGCCTTCGAGCCCTTCGTCGAAGGCCGCCACACCACGCGCAGCCTCGCCACGTACACGGCGCCCAGCCGTGCCTTTGACGTGCTGGCCGGCGGCGTGCTGACCACCGTGCAGGACTGGCCGGGGCGTCTGGGTTACTGGGACGTGGGCGTGCCGCCCTCCGGCCCCATGGACCCGCTGGCCTTGCGCAGCGCCAACGCCTTGCTGGGCAACCCGGTGGGCGCCGCGGGGCTGGAGATCACGGTGGCGGGTCCCACCCTGAGTTTCCGTTGCGACGTGCAGCTGGCCGTGACGGGTGCGCCGATCGAGCTCACGCAGGACGGCGCCGCGGTGCCGATGTGGCAGGTGCTGGACGTCAAGGCGGGCCAGACCCTGCGCCTGGGCCGCATCCAGACCGGCGGCTGCCGCGCCTACCTGGCCATCGCCGGGGGCATCGAGGTGCCGGCGTACCTGGGCAGCGGCGCCACCTTCACGCTGGGCCAGTTCGGTGGGCACGGCGGTCGCACGCTGCGCGCGGGCGACGTCCTGCACGTCGGCACTGTGGCGGCGCAGCGCCCGCTCGGCGCGGCCGAGGTGGCGCAGCTGCAGCCCGCCTACGGGCACGAATGGGAGATCGCCGTGCTGGTGGGCCCGCACGCGGCGCCGGACTTCTTCACGCCCGAGGACATGGAAGTGTTCTTCGCGACGAGCTGGGAAGTGCACTACAACTCCAGCCGCACGGGGGTGCGCCTGATCGGTCCCAAGCCCACGTGGGCGCGCCACGACGGCGGCGAGGCTGGCCTGCACCCGTCCAACATCCACGACAACGCCTACGCCATCGGCGCCATCGACTTCACGGGTGACATGCCGGTCATCCTGGGGCCCGACGGTCCCAGCCTCGGTGGCTTCGTGTGCCCGGTCACGGTGGCGCGCGCCGAACTGTGGAAGGTGGGCCAGCTCGCGCCGGGCCACCGCGTACGTTTTGTGCCGGTGTCGCTCGAAGAAGCCAACGTCGTGGCCGCGGCGCAGGATGCGCTGCTGCAGCCCGGTCTGCCTGCGCCGATTGCCGGCCAGATGAGCCTGCCCAATGCCGCGGTGCTGCACCGCACGCCCGCCACGCCGAGCAGCGTCGAAGTGGTGTACCGCCGCTCGGGTGACGACAACGTGCTCATCGAGTTCGGTGAACTCAAGCTCGACCTGGAGCTGCGTTTCGAAGCCCACGCCCTCATGACGCAGCTGCAGGCCTGGCGCGCCGATGGCCGCCTGCCCGGCATTCTGGACCTCACGCCGGGCATCCGCTCGCTGCAGGTGCATTACGACCCGCAGGTCATTGCGCTTTCCGCGCTGATGGAGCGGCTGCTTGAAGCACAGGGTGCCCTGCCCGCGCTGGAAGACATCGAGGTGCCCAGCCGCACGGTCTGGCTGCCCTTGTCCTGGGACGATCCGGCCACCAAACTGGCCATCGAGAAGTACATGCAGTCGGTGCGTGCCGATGCGCCCTGGTGCCCGAGCAACATCGAGTTCATCCGCCGCATCAACGGGCTGGACGACATCCAGCAGGTCTACGACATCGTCTACAACGCGAGTTACCTCGTCATGGGTCTGGGCGACGTGTACCTGGGCGCACCGGTGGCCACGCCCATCGACCCGCGCCATCGCCTGGTGACCACCAAGTACAACCCGGCGCGCACCTGGACGCCCGAGAACGCGGTGGGCATCGGCGGGGCCTACCTGTGTGTCTACGGCATGGAAGGCCCGGGCGGCTACCAGTTCGTCGGCCGCACGGTGCAGATGTGGAACCGTTGGCGCGTGACGCGCGAGTTCGAGGCCGGCAAGCCCTGGCTGCTGCGCTTCTTCGACCAGATCCGCTTCTACCCGGTCAGCGGCGAGGAGCTGCTGCAGTGGCGCAAGGACTTCGTGGCCGGCCGCGCGCAGTTGCGCATCGAGGACGGGGTGTTCCGCCTGTCGGACTACCGGCGTTTCCTGCAGGACAACGCCGCGTCCATCACCGCATTCAAGCAGACGCAGCAGGCGGCCTTCGAGGCCGAGCGCGAGCGCTGGCGCCAGGCCGGCATCGCTGAGACGCCGCAGGAGGCCGGTGGCAACGACGACAGCGCGCGTGCGGCGGCCGAAGCCTTCGATGGCGAGGTTATCGTGTCCCAGGTCTCCGGCGGTATCTGGTCGGTGCTGGTGCAGCCCGGCGCCGCCGTGAAGGCCGGCCAGCCGCTGGTGGTGGTGGAGTCCATGAAGATGGAAATCACTGTGCACGCCAGCAGCGACGGCGTGGTGCACGACATCCTCTGCGCCTCCGGCCAGGCCGTGAGTGCGGGCCAGCCGCTGGTGCTGGTGCGCTGAAACCAAGGAAACGACATGAACAAGCGACTCGACCTTTCCCTCGCCTCCCTGCGCGCCCGCTACCTGCAGGGCACGCTCACGCCGCTGCAGCTGGTGGATCAGCTGCATGTGCAGATGCAGGCCGAAGATGCGGCCCTGGACCGCCACCTCTGGATCCGCCGCCTCACGCTGGAGGAGATGCGTGCCTACGCGCAGGCCCTGCACGGCAAGGACCCGCAGACCCTGCCGCTCTATGGCATTCCCTTCGCGATCAAGGACAACATCGACCTGGCCGGTGTGCCCACCACCGCGGCCTGCCCGGACTTTGCGTACACCCCCGAACGCAGCGCCACCGTGGTGCAACAGCTCATCGACGCCGGGGCCATCCCGGTCGGCAAGACCAACCTGGACCAGTTCGCCACGGGTCTGGTCGGCGTGCGTTCGCCCTACGGCGCCTGCCGCAACGCGCTCAACCCGGAATACGTCTCGGGCGGCTCCTCCTCGGGCTCGGCTGTGGCCGTGGCATTGGGCCTGGCGAGCTTTTCGCTGGGCACCGATACGGCCGGTTCCGGCCGTGTGCCCGCCATGCTGAACAACCTGATCGGCCTCAAGCCCAGCTGCGGGCGCCTCAGCGGAACGGGCATGGTGCCGGCCTGCCGCACCCTGGACACCATTTCCATCTTTGCGCTCACGGCGGCGGACGCGGCGCAGGTGCTGGCCGTGGCCGAAGGCGAAGATGCGAGCGACCCGTATTCCAAGGCCATGCCGCCGGCAGGCTACAACTTCGGTGCCGCCCCGGCCTTCCGCTTTGGCGTGCCACGCGCCGAAGACCTGGAGTTCCATGGCAATGCGGAGGGTCCGGCCCTGTTCGCGCAGGCGGTGGCGCAACTCCAGGCTTTGGGCGGCGTGCCCGTGGAGGTGGACTTGCAGCCCTTCCGCGCGGTCGCCACGCTGCTGTACGAAGGCCCCTGGGTGGCCGAGCGCTATGCCGCCATCCGTGGGTTCATCGAGCAACAGCCGCAGTCGCTGCACCCGGTGACGCGTGCCATCACTGAAAAGGGGATCCGCTTCAGCGCGCCCGACACCTTCGAGGCGCTGTACAAGCTCAAGGCGCTGCAACAGCAGACGCGCGGCGTGTGGCAGCACATCGACTGCCTGCTCACGCCCACTGCCAGCAGCGCCTACACCATCGCCGCCGTCGAGGCTGACCCGATCCGCCTCAACTCCAACCTCGGCCACTACACCAACTTCGTCAACCTGCTCGACCTCTCGGCCGTGGCCGTACCCACGGCCATGATGTCGATGGGCCTGCCTTTCGGCGTGACCCTGGTGGCGCGCAGCGGGCAGGACCTGCCCCTGCTGACGCTGGCCGCACGCCTGCATGCGCACACCCTGCCCACGGTGGGCGCCACGCCGCATGCACCGCATCGCAGCGCCACGCCGCCCGACGCCGCCCTGATCCCGAGCGGTCAGGTGCAGGTGGCCGTGTGTGGTGCCCATCTGGATGGCCTGCTGCTGAACCACCAGCTGCGCGACCGCGGTGCCCGGCTGGTGCGCCAGGTGCGCAGCGCGCCGCTGTACCGCTTCTACCTGCTGCCGGGCCGGCCCGTCATGCGCCCGGGCATGGTGCGCGTCGACCAGGGCGGCGCGTCCATCGACATGGAGATCTGGGAACTGCCGGACAGTGAGTTCGGTTCTTTCGTTGCGGGCATCCCGGCACCGCTGGGGATCGGCACCGTGCAACTGGAAGACGGTGGCAGCGTGCAGGGCTTCGTGTGCGAAGCCTATGCCGTGGCCGGTGCGCAGGACATCACGCACCACGGTGGGTGGCGTGCCTTCCTGGCCAGCCAGAAATGATCGTCTCTGGTGCATGGGGGCATGAAACCGTGATGCCGCGCTTGGACTGAGGTGGCACGCATGTTGCGTAAGCGTGTGCGAGAGCCGATCGATCCTCCTGTACCGCAGGAGAAGAAGAGCTCGACATCTCTGATCCAAACCCTCTGACCAGGAGTGAAACATGCAGCAACAGCCGTCCACCATCCTTCCCGCCGTGAACGAGACACGCACTACCGGTCCGCGCCGGCGTGAACTGCTCCAGGGCGGCGCGGCAGCGCTGGGCGCGGTCGCATTCCCGGCCCTGGTGCGCGCGCAAGCCGGCCCCAAGATCCGTATCGGCTACTGGCCAATCGCTGCGGGCCTGCCTTTCTACACCGCGATCGAGCGTGGCTTTTTCAAGGAAGCGGGGCTGGACGTCGAGCCGCTTCGTTTTGCGGGTGCCCAGCAGGTGATGGAGGCGGTGCTTGCTGACCGTGCCGATGGCACGGCCAATGGCACGGGTTCGGCCAACATCGCGATTGGCGAAATTGCCCAGCCCGGCACCTTCAAGATCTTTTGTTCCAATCCGAGCAACGCCAAGAACGTGCTCGACCAGGTTCTCGTACCCAAGGACAGCACGGCCAAGACCATTGCCGACCTCAAGGGCAAGCGCGTTGCCTCGGGCCCGGGCATCCAGAACGTGACCCTGGCCAAGACCGTGTTCGAGCGCGCCGGCGCCACGGGCGTGACGGTCGTGGAGCTGCCCATCGGCCAGCACGTCGCCGCGCTGGCAGCCGGCCAGGTGGAAGGTTGCTACACGCTCGAGCCCACCGGCACCATCGGCCGTCTCAATGGCACGACCCGCATGCTCGAGGCCGGCGTGATTTCCCGCTATGTGCTGGGCGATGCCATGGCACCGTGGTTTGGCGGTTCGGCCTCCTTGTCCTCGACGTTCATCAAGAAGTACCCGGACGTGGCGAAAAAATACATTGCCGCCTATGGCAAGGGCGTGCAGTTCGTGCGTACGCAGGCCGCCGAGGCGCGCCAGTACCTCAAGGGCTATACGGCCATCGAGGGCCCGCTCACCGGTGAGGTGCCGCTGGCGGCCTACACGCTGCACAACGAATTCACGGCCGCGGACGTCGCGTACTTCCAGAAGTTCTTCGACCTGTTTGCCGAAAAAGGCATCTTCTCGTCGCGGCTGATGGTCGAGACCATGCTCTACAAGGCTTGATGACCATGGCGGACTCCACCTCGGGCAGTACGCCCTGGTCGCAGGCCGCGGCGGGCGCGCCGGCCATGCCGCGCCGGTCCAGCTGGGGGCGTGCCGTGCCCTTCATCGGGCCGGTGCTGCTCTTCATCGTGTGGGACCTCGTCGTGCGCCTGGGTTTCGTCAAGCCCATCCTGCTGCCCTCGCCGGCGGACACGGTGACCACGCTGATCAACGGTCTGGCGGGCGGGCCGCTGCTCAAGGACTTCGGCATCACGCTGTGGCGCACGATCCAGGCTTTCCTGATCGCTGCGATCGTGGGTGTGCCCCTGGGTGTGGTGCTGGGCAGCGCCGAAAAAGCCTACCGCAGCGTGGAGTTCCTGATCGACTTCTTCCGCTCCACGCCGTCCTCGGCGCTGATCCCGCTGTTTCTGATGATCTTTGGCGTCTCCGACATCAACAAGGTGGCCATCGCCGCCTTCGGTGCGCTGCTGATCGTGGTGTTCAACAGCGCCTACGGCGTGATCAACGCGCGCAAGCAGCGGGTGATGGCGGCCAAGGTCATGGGCGCTTCGCGCTGGCAGATCTTCCGTGATGTGCTGGTGTGGGAGAGTCTGCAGCCCAGCTTCGTCGGCCTGCGCTCGGCCGTGTCCATGGCGCTGGTGATTGTGATCGTGGCCGAAATGTTCATCGGCTCCGACAGCGGCCTGGGTAATCGCATCATCAACGCGCAGCAGGTCATGAACGTGCGCGACATGTACGCGTCCATCCTGTCGGCCGGCGTGCTGGGCTACGCGCTCAACGTGCTTTTCCTCGTGGTCGAGCGACGTATCGTTCACTGGAGCGGAAGATGAGTACCGTCCTGAATGCCCCCGTGGTGGCCGACGTCCCCGTGCCGCCGTTTCGCCCTGGCCCGGCCGGCACCCACATCACCATCCGTGGCCTGACCAAGTACTTCGCCGGCTGGCCGCTGTACGAGAACTTCGACCTCGACATCCCGAAAGGCAAGATTGTTTCCGTCTTCGGGCCCAATGGCTGCGGCAAGTCCACCCTGATCAACATGATCGCAGGCCTGGTGCCCATCGACAGCGGAGAAATCCTGTTCGACGGCAAATCGCTCAAGGACACCAAGATCGGTTACGTCTTCCAGAACTACCGCGAGGCCATGTTCCCCTGGATGCGTACCATCGACAACATTGCCTACCCGCTCAAGCTCGAGGGCAGGAGCAAGGCCGAGGTCGACCGCCGCATGGAGGAGCTGGTGGCCAGCTTCGACGTCAAGTTCGACCTGAACCGCTATCCGTATGAGCTCTCTGGCGGCCAGCAGCAGACGGCCTCCATCATGCGGGCGCTGGCTCCCAAGCCCGAGGTGCTGTTTCTCGACGAGCCGTTCTCGGCGCTGGACTTCGAGATGACGCTGTTCATCCGCGAGAAGCTGCAGGAAGTCTTCATGCAGACCGGCACCACCATGCTGCTTGTGTCCCACGACCTTGAGGAAGCGGTGTACCTGGCCGACCAGATCCTGCTGCTGACCAAGCGTCCGACCCGGGTGGCCGAGATCCTTGACTACGGCGACGCGCGGCCGCGTACGGTGGCCACGCTGTCCGAGCCGAGTTTCGTGGCCGCCAAGAAGCTGAGCCTGGAGATCTTCCAGCGCGAGGTGCGCCGCTAGGGCGTCACGCCATGGATGAAGCCGACGCCCTGGGCTACGTGCACGCCAGCGCCCGCGCGCTGGGCCTGCCGCTGGACGCGCAGCAGCCACAACGTGTGGCGGCACACCTGCAGCGCACCGCGGCCATGGCGCAGCTGCTTGAGCGTCTGCCCCTGACTGAAGCCGACGAGCCGGTGGAGGTCTTTTGTCCCGCGCGGCCAGCACAGGGAGAGGGCTGAACCATGGCCGCTGTGATCCCGACCCTGCCCACCGCCGACCTCGTGCGCGCGATCGCGACCGGCGAACTCAGTGCGGTGGAGGTGCTCGATGCGACGATCGCGCGTGTCGTCGCGACGGACGCACAGGTCAATGCCTTTACCGAGCGCACCTGGCAGCGGGCCCAGGCCGAGGCCGAGGCCGTCGATGCGGCGCGGCGGCGTGGCGAGACGCTGCCGGCCCTGGCGGGCGTGCCCTATGCCGTGAAGAACCTCTTCGACATCGAGGGCGTCGTGACGCTGGCGGGCTCCCGGATCAACCGTGCACATGCCCCGGCCATGGCGGACGCCGTGCTGGTGCAGCGCATGCGCCAGGCGGGCGCGGTGCTCGTGGGCGCGCTCAACATGGACGAATACGCCTACGGCTTCACGACCGAGAACAGCCACGCCGGCGCCACGCGCAACCCGCACGACGCCATGCGCAGCGCCGGGGGCTCGTCCGGTGGTTCAGGCGCCGCGGTGGCGGCCGGCCAGGTGCCGATCACGCTGGGCTCGGATACCAACGGTTCCATCAGGGTACCCGCATCGTTCTGCGGGGTGTGGGGGCTCAAGCCCACCTTCGGCCGCCTGTCGCGGCGCGGGACCTATCCCTTTGTGCACAACATCGACCATCTGGGACCGCTGGCCGACAGCGTGGAGGGGCTCGCGCTGGCCTACGACGCGCTGCAGTTTCCCGATGAGCAGGACCCGGGCTGCCACGCGCGGGCGGTCCAGCCGGTCCGTCCGGGTCTGGCGCAGGGCACGGCAGGCCTGCGCATCGGCGTGCTCGGCGGGTACTTCGATGACAACGCCACGCCGCCGGCGCGTGCCGTCGTGCGGCAGGCGGCCCGTGTCCTGGGTGCCCGCGACGAGGTGCAGTGGCCCCATGCCGCCGAAGCTCGCGCCGCGGCCTTCATCATCAGCGCCAGTGAAGGTGGCAGCCTGCATCTGGCGGACCTGCGCACCCGTGCGGCTGAGTTCGAGCCACTGTCCGTGGACCGCTTCATGGCCGGAGCGCTGCAGCCGGCCGCCTGGTACCTGCGTGCGCAGCGCTTTCGTCGTGTCTACCGGGACCAGGTGCTGGCGCTCTGGCAGCAGTGGGATGTGCTGCTGGCGCCGGCCACACCGCTGGCCGCGCCGCCGATCGGCACCGAGTGGATCGACATCAACGGACAGCGCCACCCATGCCGCCCCTCTGTGGGACTGCTGACCCAGCCCATTTCCTTTGCGGGGTGCCCGGTGGTGGCGGCACCCATGTGGCCTGAAGGCACCGGTGGGCTTCCCATCGGGTTGCAGGTCATCGCCGCGCCCTGGCGCGAGGACCTCGCCTTTCGCGTGGCGATGGCCTTGCAGCAGGCGGGCGTCGCGTACCGCAAGGCGCCGCTGCCGTGATGGAGATCAACAACCCGCAGGTGCGCGACGAGGTGCTGGCCGCGTTCGCCCGCTACGAGTTGGCCCTCGTGAGCAACGACGTGGCCGTGCTGGACGAGCTGTTCTGGGACAGCCCGCACACCTTGCGTTATGGCGCCACCGAGAATCTGTACGGCTACGACGCGATACGCGCCTTCCGCGCCAGCCGACCGTCCACGGGCTTGATGCGTGAACTCACGCATACCGTGATCACGACCTACGGGCGCGACTTCGCCACCGCGAACACCGAGTTCCGCCGCGACGGCAGCGAGCGCGTGGGACGCCAGAGCCAGACCTGGATGCGCACGCCTGTGGGCTGGCGTGTGGTGGCAGCCCATGTCAGCCTGATGGCTTGACTTCGCGATTGACGGTCAGCCCGACCGTGGCGGCAGGTCCACCTTCGAGCATGCACCGAACTGGACCGCCAGGGCCGCCGCAACGGCCCGGCAGCGCCCAGCTTGGTGCAGTCGGGCGTCATGACCGGCCCGTTCCACCCGTTCCTTGCATGGCACGCATGTTGCTAATCCGTAGTCAGCAGGTTGAGCGTCCCGACTGGCAACAGGCGTGACATTTGGCTGAGGGGTACTAGGGTTCCGGTTGGCGCGTCAGCGCCGATGTCTGGTCCGAGAGTGCCCCGGCTCCGCGAGGAGCTCCACGGAGGGACAAAAGCCCGGGAGAAAGATGGCGGTGTCGCCTCTTCCTGCCTTTTCATCCACTTCAGGAGTAAACGATGGGCTCTCTACTGCACAACACCAAAGACTCCGGCAAGCCCGGTCTGCTCGGTCGCATCCTCAAGCCGCTGCTGGGTACCGCGCTCGCGCTGGGTGCCAGCTTCGCCTTTGCGGCCGGTCCGGTGCAAATGAAGATCGGCACCGTGGTCTGGATCGGCTACGGCCCCTTCTACGTGGCCGATGCGCTGGACCTGTACAAGAAGTACAACCTCAAGGTGAGCCTGCAGGTCTTCACCGACCCGGCCCTGATTCCCCCGGCCATCGCCAGCGGCGCGGTGGACGGCGCCATGCTGACCTACGACCAGGTCATCGGCCAGGTCGCCACCGGCCAGATGCAGAAGGTTGTCATGCCCATCGACTACTCCAATGGCGGTGACGCCATCGTGGCCGACAAGTCCATCACCAAGGTGGCGGACTTCAAGGGCAAGAAGATCGGCTACAACCCGCTGTCGCCTTCCGACTTCCTGCTGTCCTACGCACTCAAGACCGCCGGCCTGTCCGAGAAAGACATCACGCCCGTGAGCATGACGCCCGAGGCGGTGCCTGCGGCCATGGCTTCGGGCCAGATGCCGGTGGGCGTGACCTACGAGCCCAGCCTGTCGCAGATCCTGAGCCAGGGCGGTGGCAAGAAGTTCAAGGTCGTGTTCTCGTCCAAGGACGCCCCGGGCCTGATTGCCGACGTGCTGGTCTTCGACGAGAAGGTCATCAAGGCCAAGCCTGCCGAGATCACCGGCATCATGAAAGCCTACCTCGACGGCATGGCCTACATGAAGTCCAAGCCGGACGACGCCGCCAAGATCATCGGCAAGTTCATGGGCGTGTCCGCGGCCGAGGTCAAGGAGCAGCTCAGCGGCGTGTACAACATCCCGCTGGCCGAGATGCCCAAAGCCTTCGCCAAGTCCAGCGCCACCACCTCCTACTACGGCAGTGGCGACATCATCGCCAAGCTGCTCAAGGACAAGGGCCAGATCCCCAAGATCCCGGCCACCGAAAGCACCTTCGACGCCTCCTTCGTCAGCGCGCTGAACAAGAAGTAAGCCGTGACCTCCGCCCGGCCGTCCGCGGCCGGGCCTCTCCCTTCTTTCCGTGGTGTCCATCATGACCAGGAAGACGCCTCTCTTTCGACACGCCGATGGCGTGCTCCCCAATACCCTGGCCCTGGCCGTCGTCGTGCTGGGCTACCCGGCCAGCGTGCTGATGCTGGGCCTGCCGCTGTGGTCGATCAACCTGGCCGGTGTCCTGCTGCTGGTGCTCACGCTGACCTGGTCGGCCTATTTCATCCACGAATTCGCCCACCACGCCATCTTTGCCAGGGCCGAGGTCAACACCCGCTGGGGCGTGCTCATGACCTGGATCACGGGCAGCTGCTACGCACGCTTCGAGGACCTGCGGCGCAAGCACATGCGCCACCACATCGAGCGCGCCGACGTCGTCACCTTCGATGTGCACGGCTTCATCAAGCGCGCACCGGCCTGGTTCCGCGGCGCCGTGCTCACGCTGGAGTGGCTCTACGTCCCGGCGGTGGAACTGCTCATGCACAGCTTTGTCGTGCTGCGCCCCTTCCGCGCCGGGGGGGCCGCACGCGAGCGACTGCGCATGGTGGCCATCGTGGCCGTGCGCGGGGCCGGGTTTGCGCTGGTTGCCGTGTGGTCGCTCAAGGCGCTGGTGCTGTATGCGGTCGCCTACCTCGTCTTCATCACGCTGCTGCGTTTTGCCGACTGCTTCCAGCACACCTACGACGCCTACCCCATCCTGGACGACGCGCCCATCCCCAACGACAAGGTGCGCGACCGCGCCTACGAGCAGGCCAACACCTACAGCGACATCGTGGGTCTGCAGAGCCCGGTGCTCAACCTGCTGTGGCTGAACTTCGGGTACCACAATGCCCACCACGAACGCCCCACCGAGCCCTGGTATCGCCTGCCGGCCTACCACCGCTCGCTGTACCCGGAGGACTACGCGCAGGTCATCACCGTGGGTGAGCTGCTGCGCAGTTTCCACCGCAACCGCATCCGCCGCATCCTGGCCGAGGACTACGGTGTGGTCCAGGCGCCGGGCACGCCACGGCGGGCCGACGAATTCGTCGGCGCCGTCGGCGTCTCGTTCCTGACGGCGGTGTAGATGACCCCGTCCTACGGACTGGACGGCAGGGTGGTCGTGATCACCGGTGCCGCGGGCGGCATCGGGCGGGCCCTGGCCGCGGCCTTTGCCCGCGAGGGGGTGCGCCTGGTGCTGCTGGACCGCATCGGCGAGCCCCTGCAGCAGCTGGCCGCGCAACTGCGGCCGGTGACCGAGGTGGCAACCCATGTCTGCGACCTGAACGACGACGGTGCCGTGGTGCAGCTGGCCGACGCGCTGCGCGCCATGTACGGCCGTGTCGACGTGCTGCTCAACAACGCGGGTGCCGAGTACCCCACGCCCCTGGCCGACAGCGCGCCGCACGCCATGGCACGCTGGGCTTCCCTGCTCGACAACAACGTCAGCAGCATGGTGCGGCTCACCCGCGCGCTGCTGCCGCTGATGCCCGCGGGCGGCAGCATCATCAACCAGTCCTCGATCTGGGGCCGCAGCGCCGTGGCCGATTTCTCGGCCTATGTGGCGAGCAAGCACGCGGTGATCGGCCTCACGCGCGCACTGGCCTGGGAGCTGGCGCCGCGCGGCCTGCGGGTCAACGCGGTGTGCCCGGGCTGGATCCGCACCGACGCGGCGCTGGCGTCGCTGCAGGCGATGGCGGCCAAAGAAGGCCGGCCCGTGCAGGACATCGAGCGCGAGTTGCTGGCGCGCCAGGCCATTCCGCGCTGGCTGGAGCCGGCCGACATCGCCGGCGTTTACCTCTTCCTCGCGAGCGAGGACGCGCGCAGCCTCACGGGGCAGAGCCTGGTGGCCAGCCATGGCGAGGTGATGGCATGAACGCGCAGGGTGCGCTCGCTGGCCTGCTGGCAGGGCGCGTGGCGCTGGTGACAGGTGCGGCCACCGGCATCGGCCGGGCCACGGCACGCGCGCTCGCCCAGGCCGGCGCCAGCGTGGCCGTGAACCATCGGCAGCAGCCTTCCGAAGCAGCGACCCTGGTCCTTGAATTGCAGGCGCTGGGTGTACGCGCCGCGGCCTTCGACGCCGACGTCACCCGCGCGGCCGACGTGGCGCACATGGTGGATGCCGTTGCGACCACGCTCGGCGCCGTCGACGTCCTTGTCAACAACGCCGGCATCATCCTCGAGCAGCCACTCACCGAGACCCTGGAGGACGACTGGGACCGCCTGCTGGCCGTGGACCTCAAGTCGGTGTTTCTCGTCACGCGGGCCGTGCTGCCAGGCATGCAGGCGCGCCAGCGCGGTGCCATCGTCAACATCGCTTCCGACCTGGGCATCCTGGGCCGCGCCAACTTCACGGCCTACTGCGCGGCCAAGGCCGGTGTCATCGGGCTCACGCGCGCTCTGGCCCGCGAGGTGGCGCCGCATGTCCGCGTGAACGCGGTCGCGCCGGGCGCCGTGAACACGCGCATGGTGTCGCCCGAACTCATGAGTGCCGAGAGCCTCGCGCAGGAGCTCGCGGTGCCACAAGGCCGCATCGCCGAGCCGGCCGAGATCGCGGCCAGCGTGGTCTTCCTCGCCAGCGACCTGGCGCGCTTTTACTGCGGGCAAGTGCTCGGGCCCAATGGCGGCTCGGTCATGCCCTGAGCGGATGCACCCCATGGCTGACTCGCCCGCCTCCCCCGCTGTTACCCGCCGCGCCGTGGCGCTGCTGTTTTTCTCCGCCACGCTCTGGGGCCTGAGCTGGTGGCCACTCAAGCAGTTTGCGGCGCAGGGCCTGGCCGGGGCCTCGCTCTCGTTGCTGAGCTACGGGCCCGTGGCGCTGCTGGGCCTGGTCCTGCTCTGGCGCGAACGCGCCGCCTGGCGCGCGCAGCCCGGCATGCTGTTGTGGCTGGGCCTGGTCGGTGGCAGCGCCAACGTCGCGTTTGTCACCGCGCTCATGCAGGGCGAGGTGGTGCGCGTGATGCTGCTTTTCTACCTCTCGCCCGTGTGGTCGGTCCTGGGCGGGCGTCTCTTCCTGGGCGAGGCCATCGGCCGCCGGCGCCTGCTCGCGGTAAGCCTGGCGCTGGCCGGGCTGGGCGCGGTCCTCGGCGGCACGGCAGCCCTGGACCACGCGCTCAGTGCCACCGACTGGCTGGCGCTGGTCTCGGGCATGGCCTTCGCGGGCAACAACCTGCTCGCGCGCGCCACGCCGCGCGTGCCCATGGCCAGCAAGACGGTGGCGGTGTTCCTGGGCGGCACGCTCACCGCGGCGCTCATGCTGGGCCTGGGGGCACCGGTTCCGGTCTGGGGCGAGCTGTCTGCCGGCACCTTGCTGGGGGTGCTGGCCTACGGTTTCATCTGGCTGGGGCTGGCCATGGTCACCTGGCAGTACGGCGTCACGCACCTGGAGACCGGGCGCGCGGCGGTCATCCTGATCACCGAACTCGTGGTCGCCGTGAGCTCCTCGGTGCTGATGGGTGAGGAACAGCTGCTGCCGCGCATGGTGCTGGGCGCCTTGCTCATCGGTGCCGCGGCCTTGCTGGAAGCCACTGACAACCCCGAGCCTGTTGAAGCTGGCAAGCGAATTGCTACGGATACACCATGAGCAACACCGTCTGGATGAACCAGCTGGCCTGGCCCGACTATGCGGACCGGGTACAGCGCGAGCAGCCCGTGATCTTCCTGCCCGTGGGCGCGCTGGAGCAGCATGGTCCGCACCTGCCGCTCGGGACCGACGCCATGCTGGCCACGGCCGTCGCGGCCGACACCGCGGCCATGGTCGAGGGCCTGGTCGCACCGGCCTTGTCCTACGGCTACAAGTCGCAGCCCAAGTGTGGCGGTGGCCAGCACTTCTGCGGAACCACCAGCGTCGATGCCGCCACGCTCATCGGCTCGGTACGCGACGCGGTGCGCGAATTCGCGCGCCACGGCGTCACCCGGCTCGTCTTCGTCAATGGCCACTACGAGAACCAGTGGTTCCTGATCGAGGGCATCGACCTCGGCCTGCGGGAGCTCGGCCCGCAGGCGAAGTTGCAGGTCCTGCGGCTGGAGTACTGGGACTTCCTGACCGAGCAGACCCTGGCTGCTGTTTTTCCCAACGGCTTCCCCGGCTTCGCGCTGGAGCATGCGGCCGTGATCGAAACCTCGCTCATGCTGCATTACCACCCCACGCTGGTGCGGCAGGACCTGATCCCGGGCGACCCGCCGGCGGACTTTCCGCCTTATGACGTCTACCCGACGAAACGCCACTGGGTGCCGCTGTCGGGTGTGCTCTCCTCGGCACGCGGTGCCACCGCGGACAAGGGCCGGCGCATGGCGGTCGAAGTGAGCCGGCGCATGGCCGAGGCCGTGCGCCACGAGTTCGGATGAAATGGCGATGAGCGTCTCCCGTGAACCGCTGGACCCGCTGCGCTGTGCGCTGCTGCTGATCGACCTGCAGCGCGACTTCCTCGACCCGCGCGGGTATGCCGCCCAGGCCGGCCTGGATGTGGAGCGCCTGCGCCGGGTGATCGGTCCGGCGCTGGCCTTGCGCAACGCCGCGCGCGAAAGCGGCATGCGCGTCATCCTCACGCGCGAAGGCCACCGTCCCGACCTGGCGGACTGTCCCGGCACCAAGTGGGCGCGCAGTCGCGCCGCGGGCGCCGAGATCGGCTCGGCCGGCCCACTGGGGCGCCTGCTGGTGCGCGGTGAATACGGGCACGACCTGATCGACGAGTTCACCCCGCGCGAGGGTGAGCTGGTGCTCGACAAGCCGGGCTACAGCGCGTTTCACCAGACCGACCTCGACCAGATCCTGCGGGTCACCGGCATCGACACGCTCATCGTCTGCGGCGTCACCACCGAGGTCTGTGTGCACAGCACGGTGCGTGCGGGCATCGACCTCGGTTACCGCTGCCTCACGGTCAGTGATGCCTGCGCCGCCTCGCAACCCGAACTGCAGGCGCCCGCGCTCGCCATGATGGACGTGGAAGGTGGCATTTTTGGCGAAGTGCTCGACCACGCCAGCCTGCTGGGCTGCCTGCCGCAGACGCGCTGGCCCGTGGGAGCCCTGGCATGAACCGCCGCGACCGCGAGGTGTCGCCATGACCCAGGTGAAAAAGCTCTGGCCCCTGCTCACGGCCACGCACCGCTACGACAAGTCGCTCTCGACCTGGCAGCGCGGGGCGGGACAGATGATCGAGGCCCCCATCCTGGCCTACCTGATCGAGACGGCGCACGGCCGCATCCTCTATGACGTGGGCTGCGACCACCGCAAGATCCACGATCCCGCGCTGCGTGCGCGGTACTACAACCCGGCCGAGTTCGCCTTCGGCGCCCCCGAGATGCGCGAAGAGCAGCGCATTCCCGCGCATCTCGCGCGCCTGGGTCTGACGCCAGCCGATGTGGACCTGATCTTCATCGGCCACCTGCACTTCGACCACGCCGGCGGCCTCAAGGAACTGCGCCGCTGCGGCTGCGGCGCTGAGATCCACGTGCAGCAGGCCGAGGTGGACGCCGCGCGCGACGACCCGGCCGTCTTTCCCGACGACCTGCTCGACGACGCGGGCACGCCCCTGCAGTTCCGCCACCACACGGGTGAATACACCGTGGTGCCCGGCGTGCGGGCCGTGGCCACGCCGGGCCACACCGCAGGCCACATGTCGCTGCTGGTCGAGCTGCCCTATGGCCGCCCCGTGCTGCTGGCCGGCGACGCGGCCGACCTGCAGGAGAACCTGGACGACGAAGTCGCGCCGGGCAACTGCTGGCAGGGCCGCCATGACGAGGCCGTCGCCAGCATCCGCAAGCTCAAACAGGTCGCCGCGGAAACCGGTGCCTGGCTCTGGCCCAACCATGACCTGGACTTCTACCGCCGCCTGCGCCCGTTCCCGGAGGCCTATGCCTGACGCCGGACTCGACCCCTGGGCGGCCGTGCCGCTGCCTGCCACCCCGCCGGTGCCCGCGCGCTACCGCGGTGTCTGGCAGCGCACCCTGCTGCAGACCGTGGGCGCCAGCGACGACAGCAGCTGGGTGCGCTGGTTGCAGCTCGGGCGCTGGCACGCCGACTTGCGTGTGCCCCTGGCTGCGCGCCAGGGCGTGTCCGCGGCACCGGTCTGGCCCTACGCGGACACGCTGCGCGTGCCGCTGAGCCTGCAGCAGGGTTTCGCCGGCATCACGCAGGTGGAAACCGGTGTCGGGGGCGAGGTGTGCACCTGGCACCGTGTGGTGGACTACCAGCCACCGGGCGCCACGCCCGACGCCGGCCACATGTCCTTCGAGACGCCCGAGCGTGTCGTGGAGATCGGCGTGCACGGCGTGTACCGTGAGGTCTGGGAACGCCTGCCCGGCTCCACCGGCCGCAGCATCGCGCTGGCCGAACCGGCACGCCCCGACGGCCAGCCTCCGGCCCGCCTGTTCGTGGCGGGGCGTTACCTCATGCGCGTGCGGCCCACGGTCCCGGCCTGGCAACCGTCCTTCGAGATTTCCTTCGGCCGGCTCGACGCCGGCGGCTGGCGCATTGAGCGCTCCACCCGCCCGGAGCTGGAAGGCACCCGCCAGCCGCTGGTGCTGGAGCGCACCGGCCTGGAGCTGGCCGAGGTGCGGGCCGACGGGGCCGGCCGCCAGCCCTGGCGCATCCTGGAATGGGAAGACGGCTAGGCGGGCGGGTAAAAACTGTGTCGACCGCGCCTGGCTGGTCACGGGGTGGGCCGCCGCCGGGCTAACCGTTACCATTGCAGGATGGATACAGCCCTGCAACACATCGTCGAGCGCGTGCGCCAGGCCGCCTCGACCGGCACCCCCCTGCGCTTTCGCGGCGGCGGCAGCAAGGATTTTTACGGCCAGTCCCTGCAGGGCGAGGTGCTCGACACCCGGCCGCTGCACGGCATCGTGAGCTACGAGCCTTCGGAGCTCGTCATCACCGTGCGTGCCGGCACCCCGCTGGCCGAGGTCGAGGAAGTGCTGGCCGAAAAGGGGCAGTACCTGCCTTTCGAGCCGCCGCACTTCGCGCAGAGCGGCGCCATGGCCACCGTGGGTGGCATGGTGGCGTCCGGGCTGAACGGTCCGGCGCGTGCCAGCGTGGGCGCCGTGCGCGACTACGTGCTGGGCGCGCAGCTGCTCAACGGCAAGGCCGAGCTGCTGACCTTCGGCGGCCAAGTCATGAAGAACGTGGCCGGCTACGACGTCTCGCGCCTGCTGGCCGGTTCGCTGGGCACGCTGGCCCTGATCACCGAGGTCTCGCTCAAGGTGCTGCCGCGCGCCGTGGCCGAAGCCACGCTGGTGTTCGAACTCGACGAAGCCAGTGCGCTGAAACAGCTCAACACCTGGGGCGCGCTGCCCCTGCCACTCAATGCCTCGTGCTGGCACCAGGGTGCACTCATGGTCCGCCTGCGCGGTGCGGCGGCGGCCATCGCCTCGGCCAAGAAGACCATGGGCGGCACCGTCATGGACGACGGCCAGGCCGCGCTGCTGTGGAACGCGCTGCGCGAGCAGACCGCGTCCTTCTTCGAGCTGGCCGAAGGCGAGTCGCTGCTGCGCATCAGCGTGCCCGACACCACGCCGCCGCTGAACCTGGGCCCCACGCTGATCGAATGGCACGGCGCCCAGCGCTGGCTCAAGCTGCCGCTCAACGCGGCGCCCGATCGCAGCGGCGTGCTGGAGCGCACCAGCGGCCACGCCACCCTGTTCCGCGGGGGCGACAAGAGCGCCGGCGTCTTCACCCCGCTGGCCGCGCCGCTGGACCGCATCACGCGCGAGCTTAAAAAGCAGTTCGACCCGGCGGGCATCTTCAACCGCGGTCGCCTGTACCCCGATTTCTAAGCAGGATTGGCGAACACTCCATGCAAACCAACCTCGCACCCGAATTCAAGAACACGGCCGACGGCCGCGTGGCCGAAGCCATCCTCCGCAAGTGCGTGCACTGCGGCTTCTGCACCGCCACCTGCCCCACCTACCAGCTGCTCGGCGACGAGCTCGACGGCCCGCGCGGCCGCATCTACCTGATCAAGCAGGTGCTCGAAGGCGAGGCGCCCACGCGCAAGACCCAGGCCCACCTGGACCGCTGCCTGACCTGCCGCAACTGTGAAAGCACCTGTCCCAGCGGCGTGGACTACGGTCATCTGGTCGACATCGGCCGCAAGATCGTGGAAGCCAAGGTGCCGCGCCCGGCCAGCGAACGTTTTGTGCGCTGGGCCCTGAAAGAGGGCCTGCCCTCGCCGGCCTTCGGCCCGGCCATGAAGATGGGCCAGCTCGTGCGCGGCCTGCTGCCCGCCAGCCTCAAGGCCAAGGTGCCAGCCAAACAGAACGCCGGCGCCTGGCCCACACGCCCGCACGCGCGCAAGGTGCTCATGCTCGC
>DALYHW010000018.1:0-23366 GCA_031970695.1 Hylemonella sp. | reverse complement strand
GCGAGGTTGCGCCGCTGCAGGCTCTGGCGCGTCCCGTTTCGCTGTGCGTCGGTCGCGTGTCTTATGAAAAGAACATTGAGGCTTTCCTGCAACTCGACATCCCGGGCAGCAAGGTTGTCTGTGGCGTCGGTCCGCTGCAAGCCCAGCTGCAGGAGCGTTACCCGCATGTGCATTGGCTGGGCATCCTGCCGCGCGAGGACCTTGCGCAAGTCTATGCCGCAGCCGATGTCTTTGTCATGCCCAGCCGCTCCGAGACCTTTGGCCTGGTCATGCTCGAAGCCATGGCGTGCGGCACGCCGGTGGCTGCATACCCGGTGGATGGCCCGCTCGAGGTACTGGGTGCGCACGACGGGCGGGCCAGCGGCGGCTGCCTGAACGAGGACTTGCGGCGAGCCTGGCAGGAGGCGCTGGCTATTCCCAGGGCGCAGGCACGCCAGCGGGCGATGCATTTCAGCTGGGCGCAGGCCAGCCGTCAGTTTCTGGCCCATCTGGTGGACGCACGACGTGACTCCTGTGTGCGACCGACAGCGGATCACGGCGTTGTCACGAAATCGTCACCGTGACTGTCAACAATAAGTCATGACTTTGTTATCTGCGCGTCATGAAGGTGCTCCTGCCACAGGCCCCGCTTACGCGATGGCATCCGACCTGATACCCCTGCTGGACCGAGACCAGAGCATCCTGGCATTCAACTGGCGCGTCTTCGACTGGGCTTGCCGTGCGGACGTGCCGTTGCTCGAGCGCCTGCGTTACCTCTGCATCGTGTCGTCCAACCTCGATGAATTCTTCGAAGTCCGTGCTGAGCCGCATGTGAGCGCCAAGCTCGGGCAGGATCGTCAGGGGGTCTACACGGCAGGCTCTTTCGACCGGCTGGCGACCGCCGTCCATGCCCTGGTCGAGCGCCAATACGCGCTGTACAACGAAGAACTCATGCCGGCTTTCGAGCGCGAGGGTATCAAGATCGTCTCGCATGGCGACCGCAACGCGGCGCAGCGTCGTTGGGTCCGGCAATACTTCGAGCAGGAGGTACGGCCGCTGCTCATTCCTGTCGGACTCGATCCGTCCCATCCGTTTCCGCAGGTGGCGAACAAGTCTCTCAATTTCATTGTCCGGCTGGGTGGGCACGACGCGTTCGGGCGTGCGAACGACATCGCCATTGTCAAGGTGCCCCGGGTCTTGCCCCGGCTGATCCCCATGCCAGAGAAGCTCTGCGGCAAGCGGCGCCTGTTCGTCTCCCTCTCCAGTGTGATCCGCGCGCATCTCGATGAACTGTTCCCCGGACGGGAAGTGGGGCAGTTTTCCCAGTTCCGCGTGACCCGCCATTCGGATCTCGCGGTGGACGAGGACGATGTGAAAAACCTGCGCACGGCCCTGCGCCAGGGATTGCAGCATCGTCATTACGGGCAGGCCGTTCGGCTGGAGGTATCGGCCGGCTGCTCGGAGTACCTCTCGGCATTCCTGCTGCAACAATTCGATCTGCCCGAAGGCGCGTTGTACCGGGTGCATGGTCCGGTCAACCTTGTACGCATGGGGCAGCTCGTCGATCTGGTGGACGAACCTCGCTTGCGTTTTGCGCCCTACAAGGCAGGTTATCCGCAGCAGCTGGTGCCGGGTCAGTCGATCTTCGAGCAGCTCAAGCGCGGGGACGTGCTGATCCACCAGCCCTATGAGAGCTTTGACGGCGTGCTTGACTTCCTGCGGGAGGCCACCAACGATCCGCAGGTTGTGGCGATCAAGCAGACCATCTACCGTACTGGCGCCAGTTCGACACTGATGGAACTCTTGCGCGAGGCTGTACGCCGGGGCAAGGAAGTCACCGTGGTGCTGGAACTGAAGGCGCGGTTTGACGAAGAGGTCAACATCAATTGGGCCGAGCAGCTGGAGTCCATTGGCGTGCAGGTCCTCTACGGCATCGTCGGACTCAAGACCCATGCCAAGATGATGCTGGTCACGCGGCGCGAAGGTCGGCGATTCACGCGCTACGCCCATCTGTCGACTGGTAACTACAACCCGGCTACGGCGCGCTTCTATACCGACCTCAGCCATCTGACGGCAGACGCGGGTTTGACGGCGGATGTCGAGCATGTATTCGTCCACCTTGCGGGACAGAGTCGGCTGCCCCGCCTGAACCGCCTGTGGCTTGCCCCGTTCAACCTGCAACGCCGCCTGCTCGACAAGATCCAGTCGCTCGGAGAGGCCTCGACCGCCGGGCGGCCTGCACGCCTGGTCGCCAAGATGAATGCCCTGACGGACGAGGTGCTGATCCGTGCGCTGATTGCCGCCGGCCAGCAGGGGGTAAAGATCGACCTGATCGTGCGTGGCGCGTGCATGCTGCCCGCCGGTGTGCCGGGGCACACCGAAAAAATCCGCGTGCGTTCGCTCATCGGGCGCTTCCTCGAGCACGCCCGGGTTTTCTATTTCCGGGAAGGGGATGCCGAGGAACTGTACCTTTCCAGCGCCGACTGGATGAACCGCAACATGCTGCGTCGCATCGAGCTCGCCTGGCCAGTGCCCGATGCGCACTTGCGCCAGCGCATCATCGACGAGTGCCTGGTCGCGGGGCTGCACGACAGCGCGGGCAGCTGGAACCTGCAGCCGGATGGCCGCTATGTTCAGGTCAGGCCACCGGCTGGCAAGCCGGCCCTGAGCGCACAAGACGCACTGATGGTCCGCCACGTCTCCCGGCCAGCGCGTGGGGGCTGAAATGGACCTGCTGCTGTGGCGTCATGCGGAAGCGCACGAGGCTGCACCCGGCGGCGACGATCTGGCTCGTGCGCTGACGCCGCGCGGTGAAAAACAGGCTGCACGCATGGCTGCCTGGCTTGACCGCCAGCTGCCCGAGGGCACACGCATTCTGGTCAGCCCGGCACGCCGTGCCGAGCAAACGGCCATGGCGCTGGGACGCAAGTACAGGCTGCGCGACGAACTCGCGCCAGGCGCCAGCCCCGAACAACTGCTGCGGGTGGGCAACTGGCCCGAAGGGCGTGGCGTGACCCTCATCGTCGGACATCAGCCTGTGCTCGGACAGGCAATTGCACAGTTGCTGGGCATCCACGGTAGCGAGTGCAGCGTGCGCAAGGGTGCTGTCTGGTGGCTGCGCCACCGGCTGCGCGACGGCGCGTCGCAGACCATGCTCGTGTCGGTGCAGTCGCCTGACGTGCTCTAGTGCCCGTTGACCCGGACCCGCGCGAGCGCTTCAGGCCTGTTTGGGACGACCGGTCTTGATCGACGGAACGGCTTGCAGGGCCGCCAGCAGATGCTTGTCACCCATCACCGCCAGCGCCTTGATGCCGGCGCGCAGCAATTCGCTCTTCTTGCTCGGACGTGCCAGACCGGCGCAGCGCTGCTTGAGCGCGGTCAGCACTTCGTACTCATCCTTCGGGATGGTGAAGCTGTCGCGCACGAGCTTGGGTTTTTTCGGCTTGGCGGCTTTGGGTGCCTCGGGCTTGCTGGCTTTGGCAGCGGGCCTTTGGTTCGTCTTGGCGGACAGCCCGGCTTCGGTTTTGACGATGGGCTTCGCGTTCGCCGTGGTAGCAGGACGCCGTGCCGATGGTTTTAGTTTGTCTTCCATGGTTTCGCTGGATGATGAATGAGAAAACAGTTTATATAGTTTTTGCAGCTTCATCCACCATGCCTGCAATGCGTCATCGGTGCGTCAAAATACTGCCATCGATTCGTCACTGCCCCGTCATCTTGCAGCGGCATAGTTGGTCGCTGAGACGAATGTCGTCGGGATGCGAAATACAACAACACGATGTATGAATCTGTGCTGGCGGATCGGCCGGACCAACGTTTCCAGGGGCAGGCAGCTATGATCGACCACGTTCGCCTGGAGGGCCGCGAGAGCGAGCTCAGCCGGTTGATGCAGGCTGAAGCCCTGTACCCGGTGTTCCAGCCTATTGTGGACATGCAGGACGCGAAGGTCCACGCGCACGAGGCACTGATCCGCGGGCCCCGGGGGACATCCCTGCAGTCGGCAGATGCCCTCCTGCGAGCGGCGCAGGACGAAGGCCTGCTCTACGAACTGGAGCTGCATTGCGTCTGCCAGGCCTTGCGGAGCTGGGGCGGCGCAAGGCAGCCCGGGCGTCTTTTTCTCAATATCAGTGCCCACGCCCTGCATCGCCTGGTGGCGCTGGGCGGCGCGACCACGCTGGCGCGCGCCATGCGCGAACTGGGCGTACCGCCGCGCATGGTCGTGCTGGAAATTACCGAACATGAGCGGGTCCACGATATGGAGGAACTGGTCGAGGTTGCCCAGGCGCTGCGCACCATCGGGCTGTCGCTGGCGCTGGATGACTTCGGTGATGGACGCTCCAGCCTGCGCCTGTGGTCGCAGGTCAGGCCGGACATCGTCAAGATCGACAAATACTTCAGTCGCGACATCAGCAGCAACGCCGACAAGCTCAAGACCTTGCAGGCCCTCCTGCAGATTGCCGATGTGTTCGGGACTTCGCTGGTGGCCGAGGGCATCGAGAACGAGGCGGATCTGCGGGTGGTACGCGATCTGGGTATTGCCTATGGCCAGGGTTATCTGCTGGGTCGCCCGTCGCCCGAGATTGCCATCAGCCCGCCCATCGAGGCGGCCGCGGTGTTGCGGGATGCCCGGGTGGCCGTGATGCCGGAGCCTCGCCACACGGGCCGCATGGGGCAATTACGCCACTTGTCCGTGATTCATGCGCCGACGGTGAGTCGCAGTGCGGTCAACGACGAGGTCGCTGCGATTTTTCTGGAGCATCCGGATCTCCACGCCCTGGCCGTGATGGACAACCAGCGTCCGCTGGCCATCATCAACCGCCAGCAGTTCATGGACCACTATGCGACGCTGTATTTCCGCGAGATCTTCGGCAAACGATCCTGCCTGCTGCATGCCAACATGGCACCGCGCCTGATCGAGCGCAACCATGACATCGATGAGCTGATCGGCATTCTGACCTCCCAGGACCAGCGTTACCTGAGTGACGGTTTCATCGTCACCGACAACGGTCGGTACGTCGGCCTGGGAACGGGCGAGCAACTGGTGCGCTCGGTGACCGAGCTCCGGCTGGAAGCGGCGCGCCACGCCAATCCCCTGACCTTTCTGCCGGGGAACATTCCCATCAGCCTGCACATCAAGCGACTGCTCGACAGTGGCGCGCCGTTCGTCGCCTGCTATCTCGACATGAACAACTTCAAGCCGTTCAACGACCATTACGGTTACTGGCGCGGGGACGAAATGATCCGACTGCTGGCTCGTCTTGCGACCGGGCACAGCGATCCCCAGAGCGACTTTGTGGGCCATGTCGGCGGCGACGACTTTCTCATCCTGTTCCAGAGTGCGGATTGGCGCCGGCGCTGCGAACAGATCATTGCCGAGTTTTCGCGGCTGGCCCGTGACCTGTACGACGAGGTGGGGCGGCTGACCGGTGGCATCCACGCCGAGGACCGGCAAGGCATCACCCGGTTCTTCCCCTGTACCACACTCGCCATTGGAGCCCTGCGCATCGAGGGTGGGCAGTTTCGTGACGCCGAGGAGGTGGCGAGCCAGGCTGCGCTTGCCAAGCGGCAAGCCAAGCAGACCGAGGCGGGGCTGTTTGTGCTGGAGTGCCCGGGAGCGCTGAAATGCAGCTGAAAAACCTCAGAATCAGGACACGGCTGCTGGCCGGCTTTGGTGTGATGGTGGCGCTGGTGCTGGTGCTCGGTGTCCTGTTCGTGGTGCAGCTGCGCGCCGTCCAGGGCGAGTTCAACGGCATGACACGCCAGCACTACCCGCGCGTGGTGGCACTGCACAAGGTCAAGTCGCTTGTGCTCGAAAACGCCAGCATCACGCGCAATCTGTTCATCATTGTCAGTGAACCCGAGATCCGCCGCCAGCTCGCCACCATGGCGCGCCTGAGCGGCGAGATCGATGAACTTTTCATTCAGATCGGGTCTGGCGCCACCACAGAAGACCGTGTCCTGCTGGACCAGCTCAACAGCGCACGAGTAGCCTACGTGGAGAGCCGCAAGGTCATGCTCCAGCAGTTCCAGGATGGCCTGCTGAACGAGGCCGGCCTCATTCTGATGCGCGATGTGGCGCGGCGACAGCAGGCCTACCTGGCAGCGCTGGAGGAAATGATCCGCCTTGAGGAAGACCGTATGCAGGCATCTGGTGTGGTGGTGGACGCCCATGTGCGGCAGGCGCTCATACTCACCGGTCTGTTCCTCTTGGTGTCCACGGGCGGTGCCGTGGTCGCGGGGCTGGGCCTGGCGTCGTCGATCGGGCACCCCTTGCAGCGTGCTGGCGATGTGGCCCGGGCCGTTGCCGCCGGTGACCTGACGGTACCGGTCCGTGCCGATGGGCGCAATGAAATTGCCGACCTGCTTGTCGCCCTCGGGCACATGCAGGAGCGTCTGCAGCAGCTCGTGGCGCGTGTGCGAGCCTCCGCCGAATCTCTGGCGGCCGCCAGCACGGAGATGGCTTCCGGCAATGCAGACCTGGCGGCACGTACCGAGACCCAGGCCAGCACCTTGCAGGAGACGGCCGCAGCCATGGCGCAACTGGGCGGAACGGTCGCGCAAAACGCGGAGCGCGCCCGCCAGGCGAATCAGCTGACGCTGCAGGCCCATGATGTGGCGACGCGCGGCGGCGATGTCGTCGCCCGGGTGGTCGCGACCATGGGTGAGATCCAGTCCAGCTCGCATCGCATCGCGGACATCATCAACGTGATCGACGGCATTGCGTTCCAGACCAACATCCTGGCGCTCAACGCTGCTGTCGAGGCCGCGCGTGCGGGGGAGCAGGGGCGCGGCTTCGCGGTCGTGGCGTCGGAAGTGCGCAGCCTGGCCGGTCGCAGCGCCCAGGCCGCGCGTGAAATCAAGACGCTCATCACGGCCAGTGTCGGCCGGGTCAGGGAAGGGGCGCAGCTGGTGGACGAAGCAGGTTCGACCATGAATGAGATGCTCGCCAGCGTGCGGCGTGTCACGGACATCATGGGCGATATCAGCGCGTCCAGCGCGGAACAGGCGCAGGCTGTCAGGCAGATTGCCGACGCCGTGGCACAGATGGACGACACGACCCAGCGCAATGCGTCTTTGGTGGAAGAGATCGCCGCGTCGGCTGCCGGCCTCAAGACGCTCGCCGAGCATCAGGTTCAGGCGGTGGCCGTGTTCAGATTGCCCGCGGCGACAGGCGGCGGGCGATTGGCCGAAACCGTCGCAGCGCTACCGATGGCGTTTCTTGGTCCGACCGACCAGGTGGCACCGGGTGCGACCCAGGCAGCTTAGCGAGTCGCCGGATTCGCTGCCGAAACACGTATCTATGCAACTCAAAGGACATATCACCATGAGTCAGACCACTCGTCGCCAAGCGCTGCAATGGATCTCTGTACCGTTGCTGCCTGCGGGTAGCATCGCTGGCGCGGCCGGGCTGGCCGGCTGCGCGGCCCCGGCGGGCGGTGCCGCGTCGGCGGGCCCGGTGCAGTCGGTGCGGTTCACGTCGATGCCGGCCCCGGGCCTGGCGCGTCCGGCAGCGATGGCCACCCTGTCGGTCGAATCCCGCATGGAGGTGCATTACGCCAATGGGGCTGTGCAGTCGTACGCGCTGGCCTATGAGCCGTTTTTCGTCACCGGTGATCTGGTGCCCAATGGCAACGGAGAGCAGGTCGTGGCTGGCGGCTACTACGACATCTTCAACCGGCCGATCATTGACAAGTCCGTGCCGGGACGGGAGCGCCAGGTCTTCTCCGACTGCCCCGATGGCATGTCGCTGCTGGCCCTGCCGCAGCCCAAGGTGGCGGGGATCAAGGGCCGGGCCGTGTTTGCTGTGGTGCAGTTCGAATATGCCACGCGTGACCAGAGCCAGGCCAGGACGTACGGCACCCTGCCGTCTTCCATTGCCGTGCTGTCGCTGGACCAGGATCCCGCGACGGGCAAGCTCAGCCTGGTCAAGTACCACAATGTTGATACGTCCTCCGTCCAGGGGCTCTGGATCACCTGCGGGGCCAGCCTGTCGCCCTGGAACACGCACCTGTCCAGCGAGGAATACGAGCCTGATGCCTTTGACGTGAACGACAAGCGCTTCCGTGCGTTCAGCAAGAACCTCTTTGGCGACGAGTCCATTGCCAATCCTTACCACTACGGCCACCTGCCGGAGGTTACGGTCCAGCCCGATGGCAGCGGAACCATCGTCAAGCATTTCTGCATGGGGCGCATCTCGCATGAACTGGTGGAGGTCATGCCCGATCGCCGCACGGTGCTGATGGGCGACGACACGACCAATGGCGGGCTGTTCATGTTCATCGCCGACAAGCCGGCCAACCTTTCCGCCGGCACGCTTTATGTCGCCAAGTGGCAGCAGACCTCGGGTGTCGGGCCAGGCAGTGCCCGTCTGTCCTGGATCCGGCTGGGTCACGCCAGCAGCGCGGAGATCGAAGCACTGGCCAATCGTCTCAAACCATCAGACATCCTGGACGTGAAGACCAAGGACCCCCGGGACACGAGTTTCACGCGCATTCGCTACAACGGAAAGGACAACTGGGTCAGGCTCAAGCCCGGCATGGAGAGGGCGGCAGCCTTCCTGGAAACCCACCGCTATGCCGCGCTGGTGGGGGCGAGCATGGGCTTCACCAAAATGGAAGGCACCACGGTAAACGCCCGCGACAGGATCGCGTACGTGGCCATGAGCTACATCCAATCCTCGATGGTCGACGGCAGCACCGATATCAAGGTGCAGGGGCCCCTGGCCGGCGCAGTCTACGAGATGCGCCTGCAAGGCGGGCAAACCGACCAATCGGGCGGGACCATTCCCAGCGAGTGGGTGCCCGTGGACATGGCAGCCCCGGTAGCCCTCGTCGGGATAGATCTGGCCGTTCCGGATGCTCAGGGCAACCTGTCCCACGCGGACCGCATTGCGAATCCGGACAACATCAAGTTTTCCGAGGCCATGCGCACCCTGTTCATCGGCGAGGACAGCGGCCGGCACGTGAACAACTTCCTCTGGGCCTATCACGTCGATACGCGGGAGCTGTCGCGCATTCTGTCCTGCCCGGCGGGCGCGGAGTCCACCGGCCTGCAGGCGGTCGACGCGATCAACGGCTGGACCTACATCATGAGCAATTTCCAGCACCCGGGTGACTGGGAGCAGCCGCTGCACGACAAGGTCAGGGCCGTGCTGGATCCGCTGGTGCGCGCCAACTACAAGGACCGCTACGGTTCCGCCGTGGGCTACCTGACCGGCCGTCCCACAGCCATCAGGATCGCGCGGTGACGGGCTAGTTGCAGTGCAGGCGGAAGGACCAGGGGGCCTTCTGCCACGCCTGCTCCTCCTCGCGCAACAGGTGGGCCGATTGCGGGTAGTCGGCGCACCAGCCGCCTCGGCAGGACAGCTGCAGCAGGCGTTCGCCGGCGCGCTGCAGCTGCAGCCCCTGCAGGTCCGGGTCACGGCGGGCGTGGCAGAGGATCACGGCCAGGCGCAAGGCGAGGAGCTGCATGACGAAGGTCTCGTCGTCCAGGTTCAGTTCCAGCTTGCGCAGCTTGCCGCGGTGGCCCAGCACCAGCAGCCCGAGTCGATGCAACTCATTCATGGTGAAGCCGGCGGCGTCGGCGTTTTCGAGGATGTAGGCGCCGTGCTTGTGGTAGTCACTGTGTGAGATCAGGCTGCCGATCTCGTGCAACTGGGCAGCCCAGCCGAGTTCCTGGAGGTGCCGCTCCAGCGTGGCGGGCTCCGCGTCGGCGTTGAGCTGGCGCAGGAGGTGGCAGGCAACGTGGCTCACGCGGCGGGCCTGTGTCGGGTCCGCATTGAAGTTGCGTGCGAGCCGCTGCACGCTGATGCTGCGTTGGTCGGTGTGCACGTGCTCACGATCGAGCAGGTCGTACAGTGCGCCGTGGCGCAGGGCGCCTTGCGCCACCTGCATTTCGTCGATGGACAGCAGATCGAACACGGCGCGCAGGACACTGACACCGCCCCCGATCACGGCCCGCCGGTCGTCCTTCATGCCCTCCAGGCGCAGGCGTTCTGCGCTCTGCGCCTTGAGCAAACGTTCCAGCAGCCAGTCCAGTCCCTCGCGCGTGACGCGACCGGCCGGCCAGCCAGCGGCCTGCAGGACGTCGCCCACGGCACCGACGGTGCCTGACGAGCCGTAGGCGGTGTTCCAGTCCTCACGCCGGCAGCTGTTGAGCGCCTCGTCCATGACGGCCTTGGCAGCAATCTCGGCAGCATCGAAGGCCTGGGTATTGAATTCACTGCGGGGGAAATAGCGCATGGACCACGCCACGCTGCCCACGCGGTAGGAATCCATGAATCGGGTACGGTAACCCTGTCCCAGTATGAGTTCTGTGGAGCGTCCGCCAATATCGATGACCAGGCGGCGCTCGTCGGACTGGGGCAGCAGGTGGGCGACGCCCTGATAAATCAGCCGGGCTTCCTCGCGGCCCGAGACCACGTCGATGGGGAATCCCAAGATCTGCTGGGCGCGCTCCAGGAAGGTGTCCCGGTTGCGGGCCTCGCGCAGCGTCTGGGTCGCCACGGCACGAACCTGCTGCTTGCGAAAACCCGCCAGCCGTTCCGCAAAACGTTCGAGGCAGTCCCAGCCGCGTTGCATGGCGTCGGGCGTCAGGTTGCGCTCGCTGTCCAGACCGTTGCCCTGGCGCACGGTCTCCTTGAGGTACTCGCGGCGCTTGAGTTGTCCATGGTCCAGCTGCGCGATTTCAAGGCGGAAGCTGTTGGAGCCGAGGTCGATTGCGGCGAGTTCGGTGCCGTCTTTCATGGAGATTCCGGGGACTGCAAACGATGGATGGTACCCGCCGGCGGCGCTGTGCGATCACGCGGGTCGGGCGGGATGGTCTGGCGGACCGCGTCCCAGCATAGGCGGGGTGCATGACCATTTCATGACCTGAATTTTGCGGTTTCATGACAGAATTGCGACGGTGCCGCCTTGTGTTTCAGCGCCATGGCGGCTTGTCATATGTCTGACACAAAAGCTTCTTAAAGTTTGTTCATCTCCAACCAACCCAACAGGAGCTTTTCATGACAACCCTCTTCAAACATGCCCTTTCCGGCCTCGCGGCTGCCGCACTGCTGGCCACGGCCAGCCTGGCCAGCGCCCAGGACGTGACGGGCGCCGGCGCCAGCTTCCCGGCCCCCGTGTACGCCAAGTGGGCTTCCGAGTACAACAAGGCCACCGGCGTCAAGGTCAACTACCAGTCGGTCGGCTCGGGCGCTGGCATCCGCCAGATCGACGCCAAGACCGTGGATTTCGGTGCATCCGACATGCCGCTCAAGGACGAAGAACTGGCCAGCAAGGGTCAGCTGCAGTTCCCGACCGTGATGGGCGGCATCGTGGCCGTGGTGAACATCCAGGGCGTGACCCCGGGCCAGCTCAAGCTGACCGGTCCCGTGCTGGCCGACATCTACCTGGGCAAGATCACCAAGTGGAACGACAAGGCCATCACGGCCCTGAATCCGGGCGTGAACCTGCCCGACGCGGCCATTGCCCCGGTGCGCCGTGCCGATGGCTCGGGCACCACCTTCGGTTTCACCAACTACCTGAGCAAGGTCAGCCCGGAGTGGAAAGAGAAAGTGGGTGAGGGCACTGCCGTGAACTGGCCCGTGGGTGCCGGCGGCAAGGGTAACGAGGGTGTGTCGGCCTTCGTGGCACGCCTGCCCAACTCGATCGGTTATGTCGAGTACGCCTACGCCAAGCAGAACAAGATGTCCCACACCCTGCTGCAGAACAAGGATGGTCAGTTCGTCGCCCCCGATGACGAGACCTTCAAGGCCGCTGCCGCCGGTGCCGACTGGAACAAGAGCTTCTACCAGATCCTGACCAACCAGCCCGGCAAGAGCGCCTGGCCCATCACCAGCGCCACCTTCATCCTGATGCACAAGACGCAGGACAAGCCGGCCAATGCCGCCCAGGTCCTGAAGTTTTTCGAATGGGCCTACAAGAACGGCGACAAGACCGCGACCGAGCTGGAGTACGTGCCGATGCCCGCCAGCGTGAAGGCCGTGATCGAGAAGTCCTGGAGCCAGATCAAGGACGCCTCGGGCAAGCCCATCGCCTACAAGTGATCGACTGATACCGGAACTGCCACAACACCATGAGTTCATCCCCGTCTGCATCTCCTTTGCGAACCGGCTCCTGGTTCGACGTCCTGTTCGGCTGGCTGGCCAAGGGTGCGGCGTGGGTGACTCTGGCCTTGCTGGCCAGCATCCTGTTCTCTCTGCTCGTGGGGGCCTGGCCTGCCATCGAGCGCTACGGCCTCGGTTTCCTCACCAGCCCGGTGTGGGATCCGGTGCAGGAAAATTTTGGCGGCCTGGTGATGATCTATGGCACCCTGGCCACCTCTTTCATTGCCTTGCTGATTGCGGTGCCCGTGAGCTTCGGCATCGCGCTGTTTCTGACCGAAATGTGCCCGGCCTGGCTCAAGCGTCCGCTGGGCACGGCCATCGAACTGCTGGCGGCGGTGCCATCCATCGTTTACGGCATGTGGGGCCTGCTGGTGTTCGGTCCCATCCTCGCCACCTATGTCCAGATGCCGCTGCAGAAGCTGCTGACCGGCGTGCCCTACCTTGGAGCCCTGGTGTCGGGGCCACCGGTGGGTATTGGTATTCTCTCGGCCGGCATCATTCTGGCGATCATGATCATCCCGTTCATCGCCTCCGTGATGCGCGATGTGTTCGAGGTCACGCCGCCGCTGCTCAAGGAGTCGGCTTATGGCCTGGGCTCCACCACCTGGGAGGTGGTGTCGAAGGTGGTGCTGCCCTACACCAAGGCGGGTGTGGTGGGCGGCATCATGCTGGGCCTGGGGCGCGCACTGGGCGAGACCATGGCCGTGACCTTCGTCATCGGCAACATGAACCAGCTCGCCACCCTGAGCCTGTTTGACGCGGCCAACAGCATCACGTCTGCCCTGGCCAACGAATTCGCCGAGGCCGCGACGGGACTGCACCAGGCCTCGCTGATTTACCTGGGGCTGGTGCTGTTCTTCATCACCTTCGTGGTGCTCTCGCTGTCCAAGCTGCTGCTGGCACAGCTCAAGAAGAGCGAGGGAGCCAAGTCATGAGCGCACAAGACGATCTCCGCCGTGCGGCCTATGCGCGACGCAAGCGCGTCAACATCCTGGCGCTGACCCTGTCGATGGGCGCCATGGCCTTTGGCCTGTTCTGGCTGTTCTGGATCCTGTGGGAGACGCTGCGCCTGGGACTGGGCGGCCTGACCTGGGCTGCGCTCACCCAGATGACCCCGCCACCCAACGAGGCGGGTGGTATCGCCAACGCCATCTACGGCTCCTTCCTGATGGTGGCGCTGGCGACCTTCGTCGGTACGCCCGTCGGGATCATGGCCGGCATCTACCTGGCCGAGTACGAACCCAAGGGCTGGCTGGCCCAGGTGACCCGTTTTGTCAACGACATCCTCCTGTCGGCGCCGTCCATCGTGATTGGCCTGTTCGTCTACGCCGTGGTGGTTGCCCGCTTCAAGACCTTCTCCGGCTGGGCCGGCGTGATGGCCCTGTCGCTGCTCGTCATCCCGATCGTGATCCGCACTACCGAAAACATGCTGCAGCTGGTGCCGGCCGCCATGCGCGAGGCGGCCTATGCCCTGGGCACGCCCAAGTGGAAGGTGATCATCATGATCACGCTGCGTGCGGCACGTGCCGGTGTGGTGACCGGCGTGCTGCTGGCCGTGGCCCGCATCTCGGGCGAGACCGCGCCGCTGCTGTTCACCGCGCTCAACAACCAGTTCTGGACCTCCAACCTCGGTGATCCCATGGCCAGCCTGCCGGTCACCATTTTCAAGTTCGCCATGAGCCCTTATGAAAACTGGCAGCAGCTGGCCTGGGCTGGCGTGCTGCTGATCACGGTCACCGTGCTCGGGCTGAACATCATTGCCCGCGTCATGACCAGCCGCAAGCACTGAACGATGTACACGAGCGAATACCCCGCAAGGACTCCTATGGACATGACGCCCACGCCGGCCCCCGCATCCGTGCCGAAGATCTCGGTGCGTGACCTGAACTTCTTCTACGGCAAGTTCCACGCCCTCAAGGGCATCAACCTCGACATACCGCAGAACAAGGTCACGGCTTTCATCGGCCCGTCCGGCTGCGGCAAGTCCACGCTGCTGCGCGTCTTCAACCGCATGTATGAGTTGTATCCGGACCAGCGTGCCGAAGGTCAGGTGTTGCTGGACGGCGAGAACCTGCTGACCAGCAAGCAGGACGTGGCGCTGCTGCGCGCCAAGGTCGGCATGGTGTTCCAGAAGCCCACGCCGTTTCCCATGTCGATCTACGACAACATCGCCTTCGGCATCAAGCTTTTCGAGAAGCTGAGCGCAACCGACATGGAAGAGCGCGTCGAGTGGGCGCTGCGCAAGGCGGCGCTGTGGAACGAGGTGAAGGACAAGCTCAAGCAGAGCGGCTCCAGCCTGTCCGGTGGCCAGCAACAGCGCCTGTGCATTGCGCGCGGTATCGCCATCAAGCCGGAGGTGATCCTGCTCGACGAGCCCTGCTCGGCGCTGGATCCGATCTCCACCGCAAAGATCGAGGAGCTGATTGTCGAGCTGAAGGAAGACTACACCGTGGTCATCGTCACGCACAACATGCAGCAGGCCGCGCGCTGCAGTGATTACACGGCTTATATGTACCTGGGCGACCTGGTGGAGTTCGGCTCTACCGAGCAGATGTTCTTCAAGCCGACCCGCAAGGAGACGGAAGACTACATCACCGGGCGTTTCGGTTAACAGGAGCAGAACACCATGCCTGAAAAGCACCTTTCCACGCAGTTCGACAGCGAACTGAGCACCGTTTCCAGCCGTGTCATGGAGATGGGCGGTCTGGTCGAAGCACAGGTCCAGCAGGCTGTCCAGGCCCTGGGCCAGTTCAACGCCGACGAAGCCCGTCATGTCATCGAGATGGAGCACCGCGTGAACCAGATGGAAGTGGAGCTCGATCACGAGATCTCTTCCATCATCGCGCGACGCCAGCCAACCGCGCGGGACCTGCGCCTGCTGATGGCCATCTCCAAGGCCACGGCCAATCTGGAGCGGGCCGGCGACGAAGCCGAGAAGATGGCGCGCATGGTGCTGGCCATCATCGAGGGCGGCGCGCCCCGCGCGCTGCCGGCCTCGGAGCTGCGCACAGCGGCTGATCTTGCGTCCGGCCAGCTGCGCAAGGCGCTGGACGCCTTCGCCCGGCTGGACACCACCACGGCGGTCGCCATCCTGAAGGAGGATGACCAGATCGACCGAGAGTTCGACAGCTTCGTGCGTGTGCTGATCACCTACATGATGGAAGACCCGCGCAAGATCTCCAACAGCCTGGACCTGCTGTTCCTGGCCAAGGCGATCGAACGGGTGGGCGACCACGCCAAGAACATCGCCGAACTGATCATCTACATCGTCAAGGGTGCGGACGTCCGTCACGCTTCCATCGAAGAAATCGAATCTGTCGTCCGATGAAGCAGCCCTCGGTCCTGGTGGTGGAAGACGAGCCGGCGATTGCCGAGCTGATTGCCGTCAACCTGCGCCACAACGGCTTCCAGCCGACACTGGCACCCGACAGCTCGTCGGCCCAGCGTGAGATCGACGCGGTCCTTCCCGATGTGGTCCTGCTGGACTGGATGCTGCCCGGCGAGAGCGGGCTCAGCCTGGCGCGCCGCTGGCGCAGTGATCCCCGGACCAAGGCCGTGCCCATCATCATGCTGACGGCCCGCGGCGACGAAGCCGACCGCGTCGCCGGCCTCGACGCCGGCGCCGACGACTACATGGCCAAGCCCTTCTCTACCAAGGAGATGCTGGCGCGTATCCGCGCCGTGCTGCGCCGTCGCGCGCCGGAACAAAGCGCAGTGACGCTGGAGGTCGGGCGCCTTCGGCTCGACACCGCAACGCATCGCGTGAGTTACGACGGTCAGGCGCTCAAGCTCGGGCCCACCGAATTCAAGCTGCTGCAGTACCTGATGGGGCACGCCGAACGCGTGCACAGCCGTGGCCAGCTGCTCGACAAGGTCTGGGGCGACCATGTCTTCATCGAGGAGCGGACGGTGGACGTGCACATCAAGCGCCTGCGCGAGGCGCTGGGCGAGGCCGCCGCGATGGTGGAGACCGTGCGGGGTGCCGGCTATCGCCTGTCGACACAGCCGGTGGCGGGCGCGTGACCCCACGTCGAGCCCCGGCCTGACCGTTCATGCTGCTGCGTCTGCTTTCTTTCCTGTTGCTCCAGGGCCTGGGAGGTCTGCTGGGCTTGTGGCTTGCGCCCGAGGACCTGCAGATCCGGGGGGTGCTGGCGGGCATGCTGACGGCGGGTTTGCTCTGGGTTCTGGTCGACTTCATGCGCGGATTGCGCGTCCTGCACTGGCTGCGCAAGGATGATGTCTCCGATGTGCCGCTGCGGTTCGGACTCTGGGGTACGGTGGCGGAGCGGGTACGCCGCATGGTGCGCCTGCGTGACCAGGCCACGCGCGAGAGCGATCGCCGCCTGCAGGACTTCCTGGCAGCGCTGCAGGCCTCACCCAACGGCGTGGTGCTGCTTGACGCGGCGGGCCGCATCGAGTGGTTCAACCAGACCGCCGCTGCGCATCTGGGTCTCGATCCCGCGCGTGACCATCTGCAGCATCTGGTCAACCTTGTGCGCGACCCGGGTTTCACCGCCTACTTCGCCGCAGGTGATTACCAGACCAGTGTCACGATGCCGGGGCGTGGCCACAGTGCGGCGCATCCGGTGCGACTGTCTGTGCACCTCCATCCCTATGGCGAAGGCCGTCGCCTGTTGCTGTCACGCGATGTAACGTCGGTCGAGCAGGCCGAGGCCATGCGCCGTGACTTTGTGGCCAATGTGTCGCATGAAATACGCACGCCGCTGACCGTGCTTTCCGGTTTCGTCGAGACCCTGCAGACCTTGCCGCTGGAGGCGGCCGAGCGAGCTCGTTACCTGGACCTGATGGCGCAGCAGGCCACGCGGATGCAGTCGCTGGTCAGCGACCTGCTCATGCTGTCGCGGCTGGAGGGAAGTCCGTTGCCCGGCGCGGGGGACGTCTCCGCGATGCGTGTGCTGGCCCAGCAGCTGGAGCAGGAGGGGCGGGCGCTGTCGGCGGTACTCAATCCACCCATGGCCGGTCCGGCGCAGCAACTTGTGTTTGAACCGGCGCCGACCGGGGAACTGGTCGGTAATGGCGCGGAGCTGCACAGCGCGCTGTCCAATCTGGTCAGCAACGCGGTGCGCTACACGCCGGCGGGTGGCACGGTGCGTTGTGGCTGGCGCGTGCTGGACGACGGCCGCGCCGAATTCTTCGTGCAGGACAGCGGCCCCGGCATCGCGCCGGAGCACATTCCCCGGCTGACCGAGCGCTTCTACCGCGTGGACCGGAGCCGGTCGCGCGACACGGGCGGCACCGGACTGGGCTTGGCCATCGTCAAGCACGTGGTGCAGCGTCATGGCGCGGAGCTGAAGATCGAAAGCACGCCGGGCAAGGGCTCGCGCTTCGCCATCGTCTTTCCGGCCAGCCGGGTCCGGCTGGCACCGCCGGCTTAACGCATCAGGGACGGCGCTCGCGTCGCAGTACCTGCCAGATCATGAGCCAGAAGGCGAGGGCCGCCAGGGCCAGCGCCGCGGCTCCCGCCATCCAGAAGGCCGCAGGCGTTTGCAGGGCTGGCCAGGGCCCCAGGCCGTGGTAAGCCAGCCGATAGCCGCCGTACAGTCCCAGGCCCCAGAGCAGCACACCATAGATCAGGAAGGGCGCGACGGTGATGCGGAAGCAGCGCAGGATGAACACGGCCAGGGCCTGCAGGCCGTCGGCCAGGTGGTAGACCGCAGTCCAGAAAAGCAGCGGCACGGCCAGGGCCACCACCTCCGGGCTGCGGGCGTAGAGTGAGGCCAGGGGCGCTCGCACCAGCAGCAGGGAGGCGGCCAGCACCACCGCGCTGCCCAGCACCAGGACGAAACCCACACTCACCGCATGCCGCGCGCGCGCCGGATCGCCGGCGCCCAGCCAGTAGCTGGTGCGCGCGCTGCTGGCGATACCGATGGCCAGCGGCACCATGTAAAGCACTGCGGCGAGGTTGGCCGCGATCTGGTGGCTGGCCGAAGCGGCGGTTCCCAGGCGTGCCACGAACAGCGCCATCAGCGTGAAGGACGTGACCTCGACGAGGATGGTCAGTCCGCTGGGGATGCCCAGGCGCGCAAAGTGCCCGATGACCTGCCAGTCCGGTCGGCCGGGCCATTGCCAGAGCCGGTACGGCGCGTACAGCGTGCGTGTGCGCAGCAGCCAAAGTGCCACCGTCAGCATGCACAGGTGCACCGTGAGGGTGGCAGCCGCGCAGCCCGCCGCGCCATGCGCATCCAGTCCCAGGCCACCGAAGGCGAACCAGATCGAGAGTGGCACCTTGACCGCGAGCGAACCCAGTTGCAGCCAGGTCACCAGCTGCGGCTTACCCAGGCTCTGGTTGAGCGTGCTGTACAGGCGGAACATCAGCGCGGCCGGCAACGCCAGCGCCAGCACGTTCAGATAGGCCAGCACCTCGGCCCGCAACGGGGGCGGGACGTCGGCCCAGTCCAGCAGGATCCCGGGGTTGAGCAGCACCGTCATGCCCGTCAGCACCAGCAGCAGCCAGAGGTAGAGCGCCTGCCGGAAGGAATGGCCCAGCTGCGCGGGCTTGCGTGCGCCGTGCAGTTCGGAACAGACCGGCAGCAGCGCTTGCAGCACGCCCATGAGGCCGACATAGACGCTCATGTAGATCGCGGATCCAACAGACAGTGCGGCCAGCGAAGCCTCGGCGTAGCGGCCGGCGACGATCGTGTCGGTCACGCCGTAGGCCATGGTTGCCAGCTGGCCGGCGAGCACCGTTCCTGCGTGGCGCGAGATGGTCCTGAATTCCGCCACGGTCAGCGTGCGGCTGCGGGAGGACGGCGGCGGAAGATCACGAGGTCCTCCTCGCCTTCGCGCGGATGTCCCAGATCGGCGTGGCGTTGCCAGACCTCGGGGTTCACGATCTCCGGGGTCTGTGTGACGACACCGCGGTCGATGACGAGCCAGCTGCAGCGGGTCCGGTCGGACATGGGCTCGAGGTGCATGGCGGAATGCTGGACCAGGCCGGCCAGTTGCGCGCGGGACAGGCCGAAATGGGCCAGGCAGTCCGCCGGTTGTGTCAGCGCCTCGATGCGGCGCACCTGCGGCGCGTAGCTGCGGGCATAGTCCAGCGCCGGCATCCAGAGTGTGGTCAGCAGCAGCCAGCTCAGCGCCACGCCGCCAGCGGGCAGCACCAGGCTCTTCCACAGGGCGGCGCGGTGGCGGCCGATGCGCCAGCGCACCAGCCAGGCCCAGGCGCAGGTGGCCAGCGCGGCAAAGACAAAAGGCAGGATGACAAAGCGTGGCTCGAAGCCCGGCAGCAGCCGTGCCACGTTGGCGGCCGGCTGGGGCGGGAACCCCGTGAGCATGGCAATCCACACTACCCAGATTACCAGCGCACAGGTCGTGAAGAAGATGAGCGTGAACCAGTCGATCAGGGCCGACACGCTGCGCCCCAGCGTGGGCAGGGCAAAGGCGGCCAGCGTGGCCAGCGCCGGCAGGGCGAGCAACAGGGCGCGGTCACCTGCCGGGGTGATCAGCGTGGCACCAAGCGTGATCGAGGCATACCAGAGGGGCAGCGATAGGTGTCGGCTGGGCCGGGTTCCGAAGAGCTGCCGTCGCCAGCGCCACAGTGTCCACAGCACCAGGGGCCACAGCGGCCAGGTGAACCAGAGCAACAGGCTCAGCAGGCCTTCCCAGGTGTGCCAGTTCAGCGCGGGCAGGGCGATACGCCAGCGCCACAGGTCCAGGAACGACGCCAGTGCAGTGATCAGCACGGTCAGCGCGAGCAGGCGCCACAGGCCACGCCGGTGCCGGCGCGGTTCTTCGGCAGCCTGGGTGCGATCCAGGACATGGGCCATGAGCCCGCCCAGCGCCAGCAGCAGGGCCATGGTTGGTCCTCCCGAGAGCGTCAGGCCGGTCAGTCCGGCCAGTGCCGAAAGGGCGGGGGTCCAGCGGCGAAACGGCAACGCGGCAAACGCGTAGAAGCTCAGCGCCACGAAACACAGCTGGGTAAGGGCCGGCGTGGTCTCGTGCGACAGCTGGGCCAGGCCCAGGCAGGCGATGAAGGCCAGCAGGCCGCCGTCGGCGAGCGCCCTCGCGTAGTCGTTGGGTCGGGCCTCGCCGCCGAAGGCGAACGCCACGGGCTGCGCGAGCGGGCTGCGGGCCAGGTAATAGATGCCTTGCCAGACGGCGATCAGGGTCAGTGCCAGCAGGGCGATGAAGGGCAGACGGGCGGCGAAGTCGGGTGCGACCCAGGACGGCGCAAGCCGCATGGCCCATGCGCCCAGCCAGTAGGGCAAGAGGCCGTCCACGTCCGGCGGCAGGCCCAGCAGCGTGGGGGCCAGCCACTGGGTGCGGCCCTGCGCCAGTTCCGCCATGTAACCGTAGGCCGTGATATCGGCGGCTCGCCAGGGCGAGCGTCCGATGAATCCGGGCAGCACGTAGGCCAGGGCAAACAGCCAGAGCGCCAGATGCGGAAGGCGCCGCACGGCACCCTGGGCAACGATGGCTGGACTGGGGCGATTCACGGTTCGGATGATGCCAGAGGGGCCGGCGGAGTTAGACAAAGAAAAAGGGCAGCGCGGTGGACCCGTGCTGCCCTGATCCGGAAAACGGCGGCCAGATTACTTGGCAGCGGTCTTGCCGAAGCGGTTGCGGAAGCGTTCCACGCGGCCGCCCATGTTGTCCACGGACTTCTGGGTACCGGTGTAGAAGGGGTGCGACTCGCTCGTGGTATCCAGCTTGATCCAGGGCAGCTCGCGGCCGTCTTCCATCTTGATCATTTCCTTGGCGCTGGCGCAGGAACGGGTGACGAACTTGAAGCCGTTGGACATGTCCTGGAAGCACACGTCGCGGTAGTTCGGGTGGATGCCTTCTTTCATGATTTCTTCCTCATCTGCGGGAGCCGGCCCGGCCTATCCGGGCTACTTTCCGCTGAAAACGCGAGATTATACAGAAAAATCAACGACTTGCGCTGCGTCAGCCGCCGCGCCGCATCATGTCGAAGAACTCGTTGTTGTTCTTGGTGGCGCGCATCTGCTTGAGCACCATCTCCATGGCCTCGATCTCGTCCATGTTGTAGAGGAACTGGCGCAGGATGCGGGTCTTTTGCAGGATCTCGGGCTGCAGCAGCAGCTCTTCGCGGCGGGTGCCGCTGCGGCTGAGCTGGATGGACGGGAACACGCGCTTCTCGTAGAGACGGCGGTCGAGGTGGATTTCGGAGTTGCCGGTACCCTTGAATTCCTCGAAGATCACTTCGTCCATGCGGCTGCCGGTGTCGACCAGCGCGGTGGCGATGATGGTCAGCGAGCCGCCTTCTTCCACATTGCGCGCGGCACCGAGGAAGCGCTTGGGGCGTTGCAGGGCGTTGGCGTCCACGCCGCCGGTCAGCACCTTGCCGGAGGACGGCACCACGTTGTTGTAGGCACGGGCCAGGCGGGTGATGGAGTCGAGCAGGATGACCACGTCCTTTTTCAGCTCGACCAGGCGCTTGGCGCGTTCGATCACCATTTCGGCGACATGCACGTGGCGCGCGGCCGGTTCGTCGAAGGTGGAGGCGATGACCTCACCCTTGACGGTGCGCTGCATCTCGGTCACTTCTTCCGGACGTTCGTCAACCAGCAGCACCATCATGTGGCTGTCGGGGTAGTTGGCCGCAATCGCGTGGGCGATGTGCTGCATCATCACGGTCTTGCCGCTCTTGGGCGGCGCGACCAGCAGGGCACGCTGGCCCTTGCCGATGGGGGCGATGATGTCGATGATGCGGCCGGTGATGTTCTCGTCGCTCTTGAGTCCGTCCTGCTCAAGTTTCATCTGCACCTTGGGAAACAGCGGTGTGAGGTTCTCGAACATCACCTTGTGCTTGTTGCCTTCGGGCGCACCGCCGTTGACCTTCTCCAGCTTGTTCAGTGCAAAGTAGCGCTCGCCATCCTTGGGCGTGCGCACCTCGCCTTCAATCATGTCGCCGGTGTGCAGGTTGAAGCGGCGCACCTGGCTGGGCGAGATGTAGATGTCGTCGGTGCTGGCGGTGTAGCTCGAATCAGGGCTGCGCAGGAAGCCGAAGCCATCGGGCAGGATCTCGAGCACGCCGTCGGCAAAGACCTGCTCGCCGGCCTTGGCGCGCTTCTTGATGATGGCAAACATCAGCTCCTGCTTGCGCATGCGGCCGGTGTTTTCGATCTCGAGTGCCTCGGCCTGCTGGAGGATTTCGGAAACGTGCAGTGCCTTGAGTTCGTTCAGGTGCATGGATGGAGTCCCTGCAGAGGGGTCAACGGGAAATTCGGGGGAGGTGGGAGGCAAGGCGGGCGCTAAGCGCTGCTGGCCTGGATCGCGAAACCGGCTCCGGGCTGGAGCTGGCGATCTGGGAGCGATTATGACAGGAAAAAAAGCCGCCGCGAAAGGTCGTCGCGGCGGCGGTATGGGGGCATCAGGCCAGTTGCTGGTCGATGAAGGCGGTCAGCTGGGCCTTGCTCATGGCGCCTACCTTGGTGGCGGCAAGCTGGCCACCCTTGAACAGCATGAGCGTGGGGATGCCGCGGATGCCGAACTTGGCGGGGATGTCGCGGTTCTCGTCCACGTTCATCTTGGCGACTTGCAGCTTGCCCTGGTAGGTGCCGGCCACTTCGTCGAGTACGGGGGCGATCATCTTGCAGGGACCGCACCACTCGGCCCAGTAGTCCACGAGCACCGGCTGGCTGGATTTGAGGACGTCGGATTCGAAGGAGGCGTCGGAAACGTGCTTGATCAGGTCGCTGGCCATGAAGGGCTCCTTTTTCGATGTGGCAATGCGGCTACAGTTGCGGCATTGTGACAGAAACCACGGACACTCGTTGGCAGCAGTGGCTTGCCGGCATCAGGGATCACATGCGCGCGCGCGGCGCGCATCCGGCCCGTACCGTGGTCCTCCTGCCCTATGCCCAGCTGATGCCCCAGGCGGCACGTTTGTGGGCCCGGCTGCATCCGGATGGCTTCGCACCACGGTTCGAGACCACCCAGAACTGGTGCCGCAGCCTGGGCGGGCCGGCGCCCGCGTCCACCGATCTGGGCCATGACCCGGCTTTTGACGTGCTCACAGCACGCGCGCTCCTCGAGCAGAGTGGCTTGCGCGAGCAGGCTGAGGTGGCCGCGCCCTTGTTGCTGGAGTCCGCGCGCGAACTCATGCCGCTGGCCGCGGCCGTGCCGCCGTCGCAGCGCACCGCCTGGGGCCAGGATGCGCGCGGCGCGGCCATGGCCGGACTCGATGCCGGGGTGCTCGCGCTTGAGGCGCGTGTGGCCCAGGTGGCCGTGGCATGGGCAGCAAATTCTTCCTATCCCAGCGATGCACTTTTTTCATCGGAGCTGATTGCCTCCG
>DALYHW010000017.1:23647-24535 GCA_031970695.1 Hylemonella sp. | reverse complement strand
ACGCAGCAAGCCGTCGAAGGCGGCAACGAGCCGCGCCAGGAACGCGCACCGCGCGGTGGCCGTGGCGAACGCGGCGAGCAGCCGCGTGGCGAACGCAATGGCGAGCAGCGTGGTCGCGGTGAGCGTGGCGAGCAGGCTCAACGTGAACCGCGTGAGCAGCGCGAACCCCGGGAACCCCGCGAGCCGCGCGGTGAGCGCCAGGAACGCGGTGGCCGTGGCGAACGGCCCCAGCGCGCCGAAGGTGAGCGCCGCCCGGCCGACGACATGCGCCCGCAGGTGGATGTCATGGCGCCGGCTGCCGAGACAGTGGCCGGCACGGATGCCGCGCAGCTGCCTGCTGACGGCACCGCGCGTCCCGAAGGTGAAGGCAGCGGTCAGCGTGAGCGTCGCTCGCGGGACCGTTATGGCCGCGACCGTCGCGAACGCGGCGAACGTGGTGAGCGTCAGGAACGCCCGTCCCAGGAAGAAGCGGCGACCGGCTCTCCCGTGAATGCGGCCCCCGAAGCGAGGAACGAATCACGTCCGGCGCCCGTGGCGGCAGCATCTGCAGCAGCGGCAACGCCGTCCCGGGAACTGCCGCGCGTGCAGCCCTACGCCCTGCCCGTGGGTGACCTGAACCAGGTCGCCAGCGCGGCGGGTCTGCAGTGGGTCAACTCGGACGCCGGGAAGGTCGCGGCCGTGCAAGCGGCCATCGCGGCTGAACCGAAGCCTGTGCACGTGCCGCGCGAGCGGCCCGCGCCTGTGGTGATCGATGAAGGCCCGCTGGTGCTGGTCGAGACCCGCAAGGATCTGCGTGAAATGACGCTGCCTTTTGAGCAGGGCTCCACCCAGAGCTGATCGTCCGGCAGCAGCCGCACGTCAAGGCCCGCTTTCGAGCGGGCTTTTTTT
>DALYHW010000017.1:0-23604 GCA_031970695.1 Hylemonella sp. | reverse complement strand
TGTCGGGCCGCGCTCCCGGTGATCACCACGCCCGGCCGGGGTGCGCACCGGCCGCTCACGCAAGACCCGGCCGGACCACCAAAAGAAAGGCCCGCTCAACAGCGGGCCTCGCGTCATCAACCGGCAAGACGATTCAGAACACGTCTACCGATCCCGTCCGCGCCACCTCGCCGAACAGCCCGCGTCGCACCAGGTCGAGGTGGCTGCACACCTTGTTGCGGCCATTCTTCTGGGCGAAGTCGATGGCCTGCTCGGTACGCTCCAGTGCGGTGCTGGGGGAATCGTCGGCCAGCACGCGGGTGAAACCGGCGCTGACCGTCACCCGGCCAACCTGCGGGAAGTTGTACTTTTCGACATTGGTGCGCAGCCGCTCGAAGGCGCCAAAGGCCAATGCCTCCTCGGGGCAGTGGAAGAGCACGGCGAACTGGTCTCCCCCGAAGCGGTAGAGCCGATCGTGGGTGCGGAAGGTGCTGTTCATGATGCGCGCCACCAGCAAGGTGACCTCTTCCATGATCAAGTGACCGTGCTTGTCATTGAGCAGGTGGAAGCTGTCGATGACGATGGTGCCCAGCCAGTAGTTGGGCGGCACCCGATGGCGACGCTCCTTGCCCGCGACCGGCTCGGCCTTGCTGTCTTCCATGATGCCGTCGAGCTCCTCGAGCACGGCGCTGTAGAAGGTGTCGTCCAGCGACTTGCGGTTGAGCAGGCCGGTCAGCGCGTCACGGTCGCTGTAGGCCAGCAGCGTGTACATGTTGCGGTAGATATGGTGCAGCTGATCGATCGTCTGCTTGTCGTCCGGTGCCAGCACGCCGGCAGCATGGATCTCGATCACGCCCTGCTCGTCATCGGCACGGGAGTCCGAGAACAGGGGCATGTAGTAAATACGCGGCCCGTTCTCGCCCGCCCAGGCCACTTCGATCTCCTGGCGACCACGCAGGCAGCGCAGGCGGTCGTAGGCATCGTCCAGCCGTGGCAGCGCCTGGAAATCGATACGCAGCGGATCTACCACCTTGCCACCACCACGGGCGTCAAGCGAGACGATGTCCAGCCAGCGCTTTTCATTGTCCTCGGTGGTCACGCGGGCCATCACGACACGCTGGATCGGCACCAGGTCGATCAGGGCCTTGGCCAGGGTCAACTCCAGCAGGTCCCGATCGCGGTGATCGGTCAGCTTGATCAGATGTTCGGTCAGGGTCGCCATAGTGCGAACCATAATAGCCGGGAACGGCCGGCGCGTCACCCCCGCTTTCCCGGGACGGCCGCAGCGAGGAAATCAGCCCTGTGCGGCCTGGCGCCAGGCTTCCAGCGCAGCCGCCGCGTCGTCGCGCTGCTCCGCCAGGCGGGCCAGTGCCGTCCAGGCACGCCGGCGCAGCGGCTCGTCCGTCAGCTGGTTAAGCGACTGGCGCAGCAGCAGTTGCGCCTTGCCCCACAGGCTCAGGTGCATGCAGGCGATGCCAGCCAGGTACTGCAGCAGCGCTTCGCGCGGGTTCGCCATCTGGGCCGCTTCGATGCGAGCCAGCCACCCGGCATCGGGTTGGCCCGGGGCCTCACGAAATCCGCGCTCCAGCAGGCGCACCAGCCGCAGCCGCAGTTCCTGCGGCAGTGCCGAGGCCGGGCGAACGAGTTGTTCCCAGATCGGCAGCAGCCATTGCTGCACCAGCGTGAAGTCGCCGCCGAGATCCATCATGCGTTCACCCGCCTGCAGCGCAACCTCGGGCAACCTGCGCTCGGTGTCATCGAGCTGCCCCCAGACCTTCTGCAACTGAGCCGGGTCGTGGGTGTTGCGCACCAGTTCGGTGGCCAGCCCGCGCACGATGCTGCGACTGGCTGATTCGGAAAACGCGCGGTGTTTGCCCAGCAAGCGCGCCGTCTCGAGCGCCGCCCGGGTCTGCCCGGCCAGCCGGGTGACCTTGAGCCGCAGGCGCAGGGCCAGCGTACGGCGGGCCACGCCCTGGGGAAGTTCGTCGAGGCGCTGCAATGCCGCCTGCACGTCGCGGTCATCGAAGGCCCAGCGCGCCACACGCAGTTGCAGGCCCTCGCGGATCTCCTGTTCGTCGCGACGCGCCGACTGCGTGAGCTCCTGGGCCTGCCGCACATGCTCGTCCCGGCCGGCACGGTCCTGCAGGGCGTGCGCGCACTCGGCCGCCAGCAGGTGGCCCATGGCCATGAGCCGTGTGCCGTGCGGCAGCGCCTGTTCGCTGCGGGCCAGCGACTCGGTCTGGGCCACCACGTTCTCGGCGGCCTTGCGGGCGCGCAGGAAGCGACCCGCCGTCAGGTGCGACAACGCATCCACCAGGCCCTGCTGGGCCACGCGCTCGTGGTGACGCATGCGCCAGCGACGGGCCTCGCCCGGCAGCGCGAGCAGCAGCGAAACGCCACGCACCGTCGCATAGAGGAGGAAAAACACGCCAAGCAGGAGCAGCAGGACGAGGTTGAGGGAGAGATCGATGCGGTAGGGCGGCCAGTACAGCGTGACGGTGCCCTGGTTATTGCCCGCGAACAGGGCCACCGCAGCAGCCACGGCAAACAGGAACAGGAACCAGAGGATGGTGCGCATGGGCAGTGTGGCTTCGTGTCCGCACTCAGCGCCCGGCGGCGGCCGTGGCGAGCGCCGCGAGCGTGTCGTCCACACGCGGCAGTTCCAGCGTCTTCATCTGTGCGGTGACCTGTTGCAGCAGTCCGGCTGCGGCCCGGGTGGTGCGCGCGTTGCTGTCGAAATATTTTTGCAGCGCCGCACTTGCCTTGGCGAGGTCGGCGCGCGCGGCTTCGGGCTGGCGTGCGAGCACGCCCAGGCGGGCATTGAGCAGGAGCAGCTTGAAGTTTTCGCGCACAAAGAAGGATTGTTCCGGTGTCAGCAGCACGGCCTCGGGGTGGTCGATCCGGCTGACCCGCACCAGCGCTCGCAACTCGTCGCGAGCGACCTGCAAGCCGCGCTGCCACCAGCCCGCGAGGCCATCACTGCCGCGCGGCGCCGCATCCGCGGTGACCGGCGACGCGGGCACGGTGGCAACGGCGTTGGCGAGGGGAATCTCATCGGCCAGGCGCGCCAGTTCGTCGATACGGGCCAGCAGGGTAGGCGTGTCGGTCAACGGCGTGGCCTTGATCCGCGCCATGTCGCGGGTCAGCGCCCGCTGCAGCGGCGCCAGGCGCGGCTGGGGCACGCGCTGCAGCCGCTGCTCGGCCGTACGCAAGGCGGCCAGCAAGGGCTCCACGCTGCCGGTGAGCTGAGCCTGCTGCTGGGCCAGACGGATGGCGGACTCGATGTCCACCACCAGGTTCTCGTCACGGGACCGCGACAGGCTCTGCATCAGTTCTTCGAGCTGGCTGCGCTGCAGTGCCGTTTCACCAAAGCGCGCATCCATCACGGCCAGGCGGGCCGCCAGATCGCGCTCCTGCTCCTGCGCCTGCCGCGCCATGGTGCGGGCTTCGGCTGCGTTGGCCCCGGCGTCGGCACTCTGGCGGGCCAGCTGTTCCTGCAGGCTGTAAAGTCGCTCCCACAGGAGCACATTGAGCAGCAACGCCAGCAGGGCGATGACCCCCAGGGTGGTTACCGTTCGGCGAGACACGGGGCGCGTGGCCGGCCCGATGGACGACGCGACCGCGGCCGGCGCGCCCTCAACCGCCGGCGGTGCGACGGCGGCATCGGCCGGCTCGGACGTGCGCTGACTGGACTCATGGGACTCGGTGCTCATCGGAACGATTCTATCGAGGCGCAGACGTCAGCCAAGGCCGGACGTGATTCATGCACCACAGCAAAACCGGCCTCGCGCGCGGCCTGCGCAATCCGCGGGTGCGTCGCCACGGCCCTCGCCGCCGTCCAGTCCTGCTGCGGCAGCGCGGCCCGCAGGTTGTGGATGGCTTCGCTGCTGCTGAACAACCAGACCGTCCCGTCCCGCGCCGCGTTCTGTGCACGCTGCAATTGCCCGGCATCCAGCTGCGGCCGCAGTCGCTGGTAGCTCACGACAAAGTCGACCCGGCCGCCGGCTTCGCTGACGTGGCGGGCAAACCAGTCGCGCCCGGCGCCCTGGCTACCGGCACCGTCCGCCGCATCGCCGCCGCGCACGATCAGCACCCGCGTGCCCGTGCCCACGCCTTTGCCGACGATCTGCCACAAGGCCTCGGAATCGAACTGCGCCGCGTCGGCCGCAGGCGCGTCGATTCGGGCCTCGGGCACGCTGGCGCGCAGCAGTGCGTTGCGGGTCCCGGGCCCGGTGGCCCAGGCGCGGGTGGTGGTGTCCGGGCTGCGGAAATCCGCCACCGTGGCGGGGCGCGCCTCGAAAAATCCGGCGACCGCATTGGCACTCACAAACATCACGCCCTGGTATTCGCCGAGTCGTCGCCAGGCCTGCTGTACCCCAACCGGGTCTGGCGCAGGGCCAATCCCGATCAGCGGCAGGGTCTGGGCTTCATGGCCGGCCTGCTGCAGCGCCTGCACCCACTCCTGCGCCTCACGCAGCGGCCGGGTGACGAGAATGCGCATGGGCTAGGCGTTGCCCAGCGTGCCACCCGCACGCTGCACGCCGTCCTTCAGCCGTGCGGCAACCTGCAGACCCAGCGCGTCAGCCGCAGCCAGGTCCGCGGCCGATGCCACGGCGTCGGCGCGAACCAGCGCAACGCGCCCCTCGGGGTCACCCCAGGCCGCCTTGATGCCAAGGTAGCCGCCATCCAGCGTGGCGTAGGCTGCCAGTGGCATGGAACAGCTGCCGCCCATGGCACGGCTCACCGCCCGCTCGGCAGCCACACGCAGCCAGGTCCCCTGGTGTACCAGCGGCGCCAGCGCGGCCGCCACCTCTGGACGGTTGCTACGGATCTCGATGCCCAGCGCGCCCTGCCCGGCGGCCGGCAGCATCTCGGCCGGTTCGAAAATAGCCCGGATGCGGTTTTCCAGACCCAGGCGCTTGAGGCCAGCCGCAGCGAGCACGATGGCGTCGAACTGGCCTTCGTCGAGCTTGCGCAGGCGGGTGTCGAGGTTGCCACGCAGGGGCTCGATCTTCAGGTCCGGGCGCAGGGCGCGCAGCAGCGCCACGCGACGCAGGCTGGAGGTTCCCACCACTGCGCCCTGCGGCAGCGCCGCGAGCCCGGCGTACTTCGGCGACACGAATGCATCGCGCGGATCCTCTCGTTCCATGACGCAGGCCAGGGCAAAGCCCTCGGGCAGTTCCATGGGCACGTCCTTGAGCGAGTGCACTGCGAGGTCGGCACGGCCTTCCTCGAGCGCCACCTCCAGCTCCTTGACGAACAGGCCCTTGCCACCCACCTTGCTGAGGGAGCGGTCCAGGATCTGGTCGCCCCGGGTGGTCATGCCCAGCAGCGTGACGGTATGCCCCTGCTGTTCCAGCAGGGACTTCACATGCTCGGCCTGCCAGAGCGCCAGGCGGCTTTCACGGGTGGCAATGGTCAGTTTCATCAGGGTGTCGGATGTATGGATAAGCCGCCAATCCATCAGTTACAGAACGTGGACACATCAGCGGGCCGGCGATGCTAGCATGCGTCGCGCAGCCTCATTTTGACACCACCACGCACACGCCATGCCCGCTCCCGCCGTCCGATCCAAAGACAACGAACGCCCCCTCGTCGAAGACATCCGCCTGCTGGGCCGCATCCTTGGCGACGTGATCCGCGAGCAGGAAGGCACCGAGGCTTACGAGCTGATCGAGCAGATCCGCAAGCTCTCCGTCGCGTTCCGCCGGCATGACGACACCGAGGCCGACAAGACGCTGAAAAAGCTGCTCAAGGGCCTGAGCGACGACCAGACGGTCAGCGTGATCCGCGCCTTCACCTACTTCAGCCACCTGGCCAACCTGGCCGAGGACCGTCACCACATCCGCCGCCGCGCGGTGCACGAGCGCGCCGGCAATGAACAGGAAGGCAGCATCGAGGTGGCCCTGTCGCGCCTGCGCTGGGCCGGCATCACCCCCAAGACCATTGCCAGCACGCTGGCACGCAGCTACCTCTCGCCCGTGCTGACGGCGCACCCCACGGAGGTGCAGCGCAAGAGCATCCTGGACGCCGAACGCAACATCGCCCGACTGCTGACCGAACGCGACGAGATCAAGGCCCGCGCCGTCGGTGTGGACCCGCGCAAGGACATGCTGACACCGCGCCAGCTGGCGGCCAATGAGGCGCAGCTGCGCGCCCGTGTGCTGCAGCTGTGGCAGACCCGGCTGGTGCGCAGCAGCAAGCTGATGGTGGCGGACGAGATCGACAACGCGCTGAGTTATTACGAACCGACCTTCCTGCGCGAGATCCCGGCCATCTATGCCGACCTGGAACGTGAACTGAACCAGCCGCATATCCACAGCTTTCTGCGGATGGGCCACTGGATCGGTGGCGACCGCGATGGCAACCCCAACGTGACCGCCGACACCATGGCCATGGCCCTGAGCCGCCAGGCCGACGTGGCCTTGCGCCACTACCTGACCGAGGTGCACCTGCTCGGCGGTGAACTCTCGGTATCCGACCTGCTGGTGGGCTGCAGTCCCGGGATGCGCAAGCTGGCCGACGCCTCGCCCGACACCAGCGAACACCGCAAGGACGAGCCTTACCGCCGTGCGCTGATCGGCATCTATGCCCGCCTGGCCGCCACCTTGCGCGAGCTGACTGGCGGCGAGGCGGCGCGCCATGCCGTGGCACCGCAGAACCCCTATGCCAGTGCGGCCGAGTTCCTGGCTGACCTGAAGACCGTCGAGGCTTCGCTGAGCGAACGCCACGGCGCAGCCCTGGTCGAACTGCGGCTGCGCCCGCTGATCCGCGCGGTGGAAGTGTTTGGCTTCCACCTTGCCACCCTGGACCTGCGCCAGAGCTCGGACAAGCATGAAGAAGTCATTGCCGAGCTGCTGGCGACGGCGCGCATCGAATCGCACTACGCCAGCCTGGACGAAATGGCCAAGCGCAGCCTGCTGCTGCGCCTGCTCGCGGACGCCCGACCCCTGCGTGTGGTGGGTGCGAGCTACAGCGCCCACGCGCAGAGCGAACTGGCCGTGTTCGAAACCGCGCGCCAGCTTCGCCTGCGCTACGGCCGGGAAGCGATTCGCCACTACATCATCAGCCACACCGAGACGGTGAGCGACCTGCTGGAAGTGCTGCTGTTGCAAAAGGAGGTGGGCCTGTTGCACGGCACGCTGGACGATGCCGCCTGCACCGCCGACCTGATCGTGGTGCCGCTGTTCGAGACCATCGAGGACCTGCGGCAGGCCGCGCCCATCATGCGCGACTACTACGCACTGCCCGGCATCCGCGCCATGATCCAGCGCAGCGGCGCCGAGCAGGACATCATGCTCGGGTACTCCGACAGCAACAAGGACGGCGGCATCTTCACCAGCAACTGGGAGCTGTACCGCGCCGAAATCGCGCTGGTGGCGCTGTTCGACGAATTGGCACCCATCCAGTTGCGCCTGTTCCACGGCCGCGGCGGTACCGTGGGCCGCGGCGGCGGCCCGAGCTACCAGGCCATCCTGGCCCAGCCGCCGGGTACGGTGCGGGGCCAGATCCGCCTGACCGAACAGGGTGAGGTCATCGCCTCCAAATACGCCAACCCAGAGATCGGCCGTCGCAACCTGGAGACCCTGGTGGCGGCCACGCTGGAAGCGACACTGCTGCAACCGACCAAGCCCGCGGCCCCGGCCTACCTGCAGGCCGCGGAGGAACTTTCGCGGGCCAGCATGGCCGCCTACCGCAAGCTGGTCTACGAGACGGAAGGCTTTGCCGACTACTTCTTCGGCGCCACACCCATCCGGGAAATTGCCGAGCTCAACATCGGCTCGCGTCCCGCGTCGCGCAAGGCCACGCAGAAGATCGAGGACCTGCGCGCCATCCCCTGGGGATTTTCCTGGGGCCAGTGCCGTCTCACGCTGCCGGGCTGGTACGGCTTTGGCACCGCGGTGGAGCAGTTCCTGAACACTGGCGACACAAAAGGCCACAAGGAGCGACTGGCGCTGCTGCAGAAAATGGCCCGCCAGTGGCCCTTCTTCAAGGCCCTGCTGTCCAACATGGACATGGTGCTGGCCAAGAGCGACCTGGCCCTGGGTTCACGCTACGCCGAACTGGTGAGTGACGGCAAGCTGCGCCGCAAGGTTTTCACGCAGATCGAGGCCGAGTGGCAGCGGACCGTGCAGGCGCTCACCCTGCTCACGGGCGAGAAACAGCGGCTGGCCGGCAACGCCGCGCTGCAGCGCTCCATCCGCCACCGCTTCCCCTACATCGATCCGCTGCACCACCTGCAGGTGGAGTTGATGCGCCGTTACCGCGCCGGACAGGACGATGTTCGGGTGCGGCGCGGTATTCACATCTCGATCAACGGCATTGCGGCAGGCTTGCGTAACACCGGCTGACCTCGGGCTCACCGACATGAAAAAAGCGCCCGACGGGCACTTTTTTCATGGGATCTCACTCTGGCCGGTACACGCACTTGTCGCCAATCGCGTGCCGCTCCACGGTCACCGCGCAAAGCCCCGGGATCCTGGGCTTGAGTTCCTTCCAGATGAAGGTGCAGAGGTTTTCCAGGGTCGGAATGCCCAGGCCGGGCACCTCGTCGAGGAAATGGTGGTCCAGCTTCTCTCGCAGGGCGTCGACTTCACGCCGCACGAAACCCAGGTCCCACACCATCCCGGTCTCGGAATTGGGCTCGCCGCGCACCGCCACCTCGGCGTAGTAGGTGTGCCCGTGCACACGCTTGCTGCCCTCGGCCTCGATCTCGCGGCGCAAGGTATGGGCAGCGTCGAAGAAGAATCGCTGGCTGATTTCGTACATTACCTGATGCCAATCATCTTGTGCGACTGAATGCCGAGCCGCCACTGCGGATGCTGCTGGCAATAGGCAATCGCCTTGTCCGTATTCTGCGCCCGGTCGGGACCATCCATGGGCTGCAGGAAGAAATGCTGGAAATCCAGTTCAGCGAACTTTGCGGGGTCCACGCCCGGCTGGGGATAGACCAGCTTGAGTTCGCTGCCCCGGGTCAGCACGACCTCGGCCTGGTCCTTGGGGCTGACACAGATCCAGTCCAGCCCTGCCGGCGCCGGCAGCGTGCCATTGGTCTCCACGGCAATCGTGAAGCCGCGCGCGTGCAAGGCGGTGGTCAATGCCTCGTCGACCTGCAACAGGGGCTCGCCCCCGGTCAGCACGACGTAGCGCCCCACCTTGTCCGGAACGTCCCACGCCTTTTCGATGGCATCCGCCAGCGCCTCCGCGGTCGCAAACTTGCCACCGCCTGTGCCGTCCGTGCCCACAAAGTCCGTGTCGCAGAACCTGCACACGGCCGTCGCCCGGTCTTCCTCGCGCCCGCTCCACAGGTTGCAGCCCGCGAAGCGGCAGAACACGGCTGCACGGCCGGACTGGGCGCCCTCGCCCTGCAGGGTGTAGAAGATTTCTTTGACGGCGTAGGTCATAGGACCGGATTTTCGCAGGTTATGGCTGCGGAACCTTCCGCCTTGCCGACGAAGCAGACGGCAAAGCGTAAAAAACCGAAGCCCTAGAATCCCCGCCATGTCCCGCGAGCAAGCCCCACTCCACCAGCCACTGCCCGAACGCCTGCGCCCCAAGACCCTGGGCGAGGTGATCGGTCAGCAGCACCTGCTGGGCGAGGACATGCCCCTGCGCATCGCCTTTGAATCGGGCCAGCCACACAGCTGCATCCTCTGGGGCCCTCCTGGCACCGGCAAGACCACGATCGCGCGACTCATGGCGGACGCCTTTGGTGCGCAGTTCATCACCATCAGCGCCGTGCTGGGCGGTGTGAAGGACATCCGCGAGGCGGTGGAGCTGGCCCAGATCGCCCAGGCGCAGGGCAAACGCACCATCGTCTTTGTGGACGAGGTGCACCGCTTCAACAAGAGCCAGCAGGACGCATTCCTGCCGCACGTGGAGAGCGGACTCTTCACCTTCATCGGCGCGACCACGGAGAACCCGTCTTTCGAGGTCAACTCCGCGCTGCTGTCACGCGCCGCGGTCTACGTGCTGCAGTCGCTCACCGAGGACGACCTGCGCCAGATCGTGCAGCGTGCCCGTGACATCAACGCCGTTCCGCCGATTGCCGTCGACGCACTGGATCGCCTGATCGCCTACGCGGACGGCGACGCGCGACGCCTGCTCAACACGCTCGAAACCCTGGCCGTGGCCGCCACGCAGCAGAAGCAGGCTGAAATCACTGACGCCTGGTTGCTCAAGGTGCTGGGCGAGCGCATGCGGCGCTACGACAAGGGTGGCGAGCAGTTCTACGACACCATCAGCGCGCTGCACAAATCGGTCCGCGGCTCGGATGCGGATGCCTCGCTCTACTGGTTCGTGCGCATGCTCGACGGCGGAGCGGACCCGCGCTACATGGCACGCCGCCTGATCCGCATGGCCAGCGAGGACATCGGCCTGGCCGACCCGCGCGCCCTGCGGCTGGCGCTCGACGCTGCCGAGGTCTACGAGCGCCTGGGTTCGCCCGAGGGCGAGCTGGCGCTGGCCGAGTGTGTGGTCTACCTGGCCGTGGCCCCCAAGAGCAACGCTGTGTACAAGGCCTACAACGAGGCACGGGCCTTCGTGAAAAAGGACGGAACCCGTCCGGTGCCCATGCACCTGCGCAATGCGCCCACCAAGCTCATGAAGGAGCTGGACTACGGCAAGGGCTACCGTTATGCCCACGATGAAGACGGTGCCTTTGCCGCGGGCGAGCACTACCTTCCGGACGGCATGGCCGAGCCGGGTTTCTACCGACCGGTGGAGCGCGGTCTCGAGATCAAAATTGCCGAGAAGTTGCGTACACTGCGCGCGCTGAACGAAAAGAGTCGGAACCAACCCTGAACCCGGATCCGCTGCAGCTGGAACAGAAATTGCTGCGAGCGTCTTATGGACATCTTCCTCCAACAGATCATCAACGGCCTGGTGCTGGGCAGCATGTACGCACTGGTGGCCCTGGGCTACACCATGGTCTACGGCATCATCGGCCTGATCAACTTCGCCCATGGTGAAGTGCTGATGGTCGGCGCCCTCGTGAGCTGGACGGTGATTGGCCTGATCCAGCCCCTGCTGCCGCCCTGGCTGGTGCTGATCATTGCAGTGCTGGTCGCCTGCATCGCGGCCGCGGCGTTGAACTACAGCATCGAGAAAGTGGCCTACAGGCCACTGCGCAACAGCCCGCGGCTCGCCCCGCTGATCACAGCCATCGGTATGTCCATCCTGCTGCAGACGCTGGCCATGATCGTCTGGAAGCCCAACTACAAGTCCTACCCCACGCTGCTGCCCAGCACGCCCGTCCACGTCGCCGGCGCGAGCATCACGCCCACGCAGATCATGATCCTGCTGGTCACTGTCTTTACCCTGGCCGGCCTCATGTGGCTGGTGCACGGAACCAAACTTGGACGTGCCATGCGGGCCACGGCCGAGAACCCGCGCGTCGCCGCCCTCATGGGCGTGCAGCCGGATCGGGTCATCTCGGCCACCTTCATCATCGGTGCCGTGCTGGCCGCAATTGCCGGCGTCATGTGGGCCAGCAACTACGGTACCGTGCAGCACAGCATGGGTTTCCTGCCCGGGCTCAAGGCGTTCACGGCCGCGGTGTTCGGCGGCATCGGCAATCTTGCCGGGGCCGTGGTGGGCGGCGTGCTGCTGGGCCTGATCGAGTCCATCGGTGCAGGTTACATCGGCGACCTCACGGGTGGCGTGCTGGGCAGCCACTACGCCGACATCTTCGCTTTCATCGTGCTGATCGTGGTACTGACGCTGCGCCCCTCGGGCCTGCTCGGCGAGCGCGTCGCGGACCGCGCCTGAGGACTGCAGCATGCCGATGAATCCTCGCCATCGCCTGATCGCCATCGTGCTGGCCGCCATCGGCCTGCTGGTGTTGCCACTGCTGCTGCAGGGTTTCGGCAACGCCTGGGTCCGGATTGCCGACATGGCCCTGCTCTTCGTGCTGTTGGCCCTGGGCCTGAACATCGTGGTGGGTTACGCCGGCCTGCTGGACCTGGGTTACGTGGCCTTCTTCGCGATCGGCGCCTACATGTTCGGACTGCTGGCCTCGCCGCACCTGAGCGACCACTTCCCCGCCTTCGCGGCGCTGTTCCCCAATGGCCTGCACACACCGCTTTGGCTGGTGATCCCGCTGGCCGCGTTGCTGGCCGGCGTGCTCGGCATCCTGCTGGGAGCCCCCACCCTGCGGCTGCGCGGCGACTACCTGGCCATCGTCACGCTGGGTTTCGGCGAGATCATCCGCGTCTTCCTGAACAACCTGGACCACCCGGTCAACATCACCAATGGGCCCAAGGGCATCGGCCAGATCGACTCGCTCAAATTCTTCGGCTTCGACCTGGGTCGCAAGCTCAATGTCTTCGGCTTCGACCTCTCCTCGGTGACGCTGTATTACTACCTGTTCCTGGTGCTGGTAGTGGTGAGCGTGGTCATCTGCCATCGACTCGAACTCTCCCGGATCGGCCGGGCCTGGATGGCCATCCGCGAGGACGAGATCGCGGCCAAGGCCATGGGCATCAACACGCGCAACATGAAGCTGCTGGCCTTCGGCATGGGTGCCACCTTCGGCGGCGTCTCGGGCGCGATGTTCGCGGCCTTCCAGGGCTTCATCTCCCCCGAGTCCTTCAGCCTGATGGAATCGGTCATGGTCGTGGCCATGGTGGTCCTCGGCGGCCTGGGACACCTGCCCGGCGTGATTCTGGGGGCTGTGCTGCTGGCCGCCCTGCCGGAAGCCCTGCGCTACGTGGCCGGCCCGCTGCAGAGCATGACCGATGGCCGCCTGGACGCCTCCATCCTGCGCCAGCTGCTGATCGCGCTGGCCATGATCAGCGTGATGCTGCTGCGGCCACGCGGCCTGTGGCCTGCACCGGAACACGGCAAAACGCTGCGCAAGAAAGGAGGTGCCGCATGAGCGACGTACTGCTGCATGTGAGTGGCGTCTCCAAACGCTTCGGTGGCCTGCAGGCACTGAACGATGTGCACCTCAAGATCGAGCGCGGCCAGGTCTACGGCCTGATCGGGCCCAACGGTGCGGGCAAGACCACTTTCTTCAACGTGATCACAGGCCTGTACACGCCCGACAGCGGCAGCTTCGTGCTGGCCGGTCGCCCCTACCGGCCCACCACGGTGCACGAGGTAGCGCAGGCGGGCATCGCACGCACCTTCCAGAACATCCGGCTCTTTGCCGACATGACCGCACTGGAGAATGTCATGGTGGGGCGGCACATCCGGTCGCAGTCGGGGCTGCTGGGGGCCATCCTGCGCACGCGGCGCTTCGAGCTGGAAGAAGCGGCGATCACCCGCCGCGCCGGTGAGCTGCTGGACTATGTGGGCATCGGGCATCTGGGGGACTACAAGGCCCGTACGCTGAGCTACGGGGACCAGCGCCGCCTGGAGATCGCCCGCGCCCTGGCGACCGAGCCGCAACTGCTGGCGCTCGACGAACCGGCTGCTGGCATGAACGCGACCGAGAAGGTGCAGTTGCGCGCACTCATCGAGCGCATCCGCACCGACGGTATTACCGTGCTGCTGATCGAGCACGATGTCAAGCTGGTCATGGGCCTGTGTGATCGTGTCACGGTGCTGGATTACGGCCGCCAGATCGCCATGGGCACGCCGGCTGAAGTGCAGAAGAACACGCAGGTGATCGAGGCCTACCTCGGGCACGCCGGTGCACAGGCTGCCGCGGAGGCCACGGCATGACAGGACCGCAAGAGCTTCTGCTACAGGTCAGCGGCCTGCAGGTGTCGTACGGAGGCATCCAGGCCGTCAAGGGCGTGGATTTCGAGGTGCGTGCCGGCGAGCTGGTCTGCCTGATCGGCTCCAATGGTGCAGGCAAGACCAGCACCATGAAAGCGGTCACCGGGACGCTGCCCTGCAAAGGCCAGGTGCACTACCTGGGCCACAGCCTGCGCGGCCAGGGCCCCTGGGACCTGGTACGCCAGGGCCTGGCGATGGTGCCGGAAGGCCGGGGCGTGTTCACACGCATGAGCATTCATGAAAACCTGCTCATGGGCGCCTTCGTGCGGCAAGACGCCGATGGCATTGCCACCGATCTGGAACGCATCTACAGCCTGTTTCCGCGCCTGAAGGAACGTCATGCCCAGTTGGCGGGCACGCTGTCGGGCGGCGAACAGCAGATGCTGGCCATGGGTCGCGCGCTGATGAGCCGCCCCCGGCTGCTGCTGCTGGACGAACCCTCCATGGGACTGAGCCCCATCATGGTCGACAAGATCTTCGACGTGGTGCGCGAAGTCTCCAGCCAGGGCACGACCGTGCTGCTGGTGGAGCAGAACGCGAGCAGGGCCCTGGCCATCGCCGACCGCGGCTACGTCATGGAGTCCGGTCTCATCACGCTGTCTGGTCCGGCGCAGCAACTGCTGCACGACCCTGCCGTGCGCGCCGCCTACCTCGGTGAATAGACGGCTCTTTGCGCCAAGGTAACAGAGCGTACCCCCGGGTGCGCCGGCCAGGGCGGCGCCTACAATCCCAGCTGCTCATCCTGCGGGCCAGCCTGCTGCGCGCCCGCCCCACGGAATTCCCCGATGAAATGGCTGTCTCCCCTGTCGACCCGCCTGCGCGCGCTGCCCCGCCTGCCCTGGAAGAAGCCAGGGCTCGCCGTGCGGCTGGTCGTCTGGGCGCTGCTGCTGGCACTGGCCGGCTTCCTGCTGTACCTGGACACCACCATCCGCGAGGCTTTTGACGGCCGCAAGTTCGCACTGCCCGCGCGCGTCTACGGCCGCGCGCTGGAGATGTACCCTGGTCTCAGGCTCACGCCGGCACGGCTGGTGGACGAGCTGCGCGCCCTGGGCTACCGCGAGAACCCCGAGCCCCGGGAGGCGGCCACCTATCGTTACGTGGCCGACGGCGTGGAATTCACCACCCGCGAATTCATGTTCTGGGACGGCGCCCAGCCCAGCCAGCGCCTGCGCGCCACGTTTGCCGACGGCAAGCTGGCACAGCTGCAGGAGCGCGGGGCCAGCGACCAGGATCTGCCGCTGCTGCGCATCGAGCCGCCATTGATTGGCGGCATCTACCCGGGCCACAATGAGGATCGGGCCTTGCTGCGGCTGGACCAGGTACCGCGACTGCTGGTCGACACGCTGACCGCCGTCGAAGACCGCAAGTTCGAAACGCATTGGGGCATCGACCCGCGCGGAATCGCGCGTGCGCTGTACCGCACCCTCAGTGGACAGCGCGTCGAGGGCGGCAGCACACTCACCCAGCAGCTGGTGAAGAACTTCTTTCTCAGCTCGGAACGCACCCTCACGCGCAAGGGCACCGAAGTGCTGATGGCCCTGCTGCTCGAACTGCATTACAGCAAGGATGAGATCCTCGAGACCTACCTCAACGAGGTCTACCTCGGACAGGATGCCAGCCGTGCGATCCATGGCGTCGGGCTCGCCAGCCATTTCTACTTCGACCGACCGCTGGAACGGCTGGAGGCGCAGGAGATCGCCCTGCTGGTGGGCATGATCAAGGGCCCGGGGGTCTATGACCCGCGCAACAAGCCCGAACAGGCGCTGCAGCGGCGCAACGTGGTGTTGCAGGAAATGGTGCGCCTCGGCGTCATCACGCAGGCGCAGTTCGTCCAGGCGCGCGACAAGCCGCTGGGCGTGATCCGCCGCGCGCCCACGGGCACCTCGCCCTACCCCGCTTTCCTGCAGTACGTGCACCGCCAGTTGCAACGCGACTACCGGGAGGAAGACCTGCGCAGCGAGGGCCTGCGCATCTTCACGACGCTCGATCCGCGCGTGCAGCGCGAGGCCGAGCAGGCCCTGGCGCAGCGCCTCACGCAACTGGAGACCACCCGCAAGATCCCCGCGAACTCGCTCGAAGGTTCGGTGGTCGTCAGCAGCACGCAGTACGGCGAGGTGCTCGCCCTGGTCGGGGGACGCCAGGCCCGCTACGCCGGCTACAACCGCGCCATCGATGCGCAACGACAGATCGGTTCGCTGGCCAAGCCCATCGTCTACCTCACGGCCCTGGAGCAGCCCGCGAAGTACACGCTGGTCACGCCGCTGGACGACTCGCCCTTGGTCTGGCGCCAGCGCGGCGCGCCGGACTGGAAGCCGCTGAACTATGACCGCAAGTTCAACGGCCAGTTCACGCTGGGCACCGCGCTGGCCCGCTCGCTCAACGTGTCCACGGCGCGCCTGGGCATCGACCTGGGGGTCGAACGTATCCTCGACAAGCTGCCCCGCTTCGGCGTCGAGCGGCGGCCGCCGCCCTACCCATCCAGCCTGCTGGGCGCGTTCGAACTGTCGCCCATCGAGGTGACCCAGATGTACCAGACCCTCGCCGACGGCGGGTTCCGCACACCGCTGCGCGCCATCCGCGAGATCGTCACCGCCGACGGCAAACCGCTGCAGCGCTACCCGATCAGCGTGGAGGCCGTGGCTAGCCCGGCGCCGGTCTACCTGCTGACGACGGCGCTGCAGGGCGTGGTCCGCGATGGCACGGCCCAGGGCCTGAGCAACTGGATCGCCCCTGAGGTCCGCGCCGCCGGCAAGACGGGGACCACCGATGACCTGCGCGACAACTGGTTTGCAGGTTACACGGGGGACATGGTCGCCGTGGTCTGGGTCGGGCGCGATGACAACAAGTCCACCGGATTGACCGGTGCCACGGGCGCCATGACCGTCTGGGGCGAAATGATGAAAAATCTCCAGCCCGAACCACTGCAACCGGAAATGCCGGAAGACGTCGAGATGGCCTACATCAACCCGGCAACGGGCCAGCGTTATGCCGGTGAGTGCGCAGGTGCCGTGCCCCTGCCGTTCATCAAAGGCTCGCTGCCACCCGGCCTGCCCCGGCGGCCCCACACTCAGCTCGATGAGTCCCTAGGCCCGGCCGCCTCGCCCTGGCGACCGCAACGGATCAACGCATGCCCCTCTCTCGTCCCCTGAACTTCCGCCCTCTTCTGCGTCTGGCGCTGGCCAGTGCTGTGGCCGCCTGGCTCGTCGGTTGCGCCAGCGTGCCGCTGCCCGTGACCGGCCCGTCGACAGCCGGACCAGGCCGCCCCCGCGATGTGGCACCGGCGCCCGCAACACCGGCCGGCGCCCAGTCTCCCTCCGCAGTCACGTCGGCGGTGACCTCACACGGTGATACGGCCACATCCCTGCCGGCCGCATCCGGCGATGCCGACCCCACCACAACGACGCCGCCACCCCCCGTTTCCGGCAATCGCGCCGTGGTCGCCCTGGTGGAGCGAGCCCGCCAGGAAGCGGGCGGCGGCCGGCGCGAATCGGCCAGTGCCTCGCTCGAGCGCGCCTTGCGCATCGAGCCGCGCAACGCCTGGCTGTGGCACGAATTGGCGCGCCTGCGGCTGACGCAGGGCCAGTACGCCCAGGCCGTGTCCCTGGCCCAGAAGTCGAACAGCCTGGCCGTACGCGAACGTGCCCTGCAGGCGCTGAACTGGCACCTCATCGCCGACGCCCGCATCGCCCAGGGCAACCCGGACGGTGCTGCGCAGGCCCGCAAGCTCGCCGACGATCTGCAGCAACGCCCCTGAATGACCGTCCGGCATCGCTGGACCGGCCTGCATCGCCGGGCTACCATGTCGCATCCGTTTACCCGAAAGGTGACATCATGAAACTCAAGACCCTCACCCTGGTGGCCGCGCTTATGGCGGGCCAGGCATGGGCGCAGGAGGCGGTGTTCCAGACCCGCAACCTCACGCCGGAAGCCGCGCTCAAGGCAGCCCAGTTCGCGCTGGACTCCTGTCGCAAGCAGGGCTACCAGGTGGCCGTCGCTGTCACCGACCGCAATGGTCTCGTCCAGGTGCTGCTGCGAGACCGCTACGCCGGCCCGCACACCCCGACCGTGGCCATGGACAAGGCCTGGACAGCGGCCAGCTTCAAGACGTCCACACTGGAGTTCGGCAAGGACACCCAGGCCGGCAAGGCCATGAGCGGTATCCGCCACGTCCCCCACGTGATAGCCGCCGGCGGTGGCCTGCCCATCGAGGCGGCCGGCACCCTGGTGGGCGCCATTGGTGTCTCGGGTGGGCCGGGCGGCGAAGCAGACGAGTCCTGCGCCAAGGCGGGCATCAAGTCGATTGCCGATGCGCTGGAACTCTGAAGCAGCCGTCACATGATGAAAATTGACAGCCTGGACCATCTGGTCCTCACCGTGGCCGACATCGACGCCAGCTGTACCTTCTACCAACGCGCGCTTGGCATGGAGGTCGTGACCTTCGGCGCCGGGCGCAAGGCCCTGGCCTTTGGCACGCAGAAGATCAACCTGCACCAGGCCGGCCGGGAGTTCGAGCCCAAGGCCGAGCGACCCACCCCCGGGTCGGCCGACCTGTGCTTCCTCACCTCGGTACCCCTGCCCCAGGTCCAAGCGCACCTGGCGGATTGCGGCGTGACCGTCACCGAGGGACCGGTGCAGCGGACCGGCGCACAGGGCCCCATCCTGTCGGTCTACTTCCGTGACCCCGACCGCAATCTGATCGAAGTCTCGAACCGCCTGCCTGCCTGAGCACGGCAGTCAGGAAGCAGGCAGGTCGGCGTGCTATATTTATTTGCACAAATATTCTGCATCTCCTGGAGCTCTCTCTCATGAAATTCGCACTGACCGCCCTGGTTTCCGCTTCCATTCTCCTCACCGCCTGCAGCAGCACGCCGGTGGCCACGGCACCGGCCCAGCCCGCGGCACAACCCGCCCAGGTGCTGCCCGCCCACCTCGACCCCAACAGCGCGATCAGCAAGCAGCGCAGCATCTACTTCGACTTCGACGTCTTCACGATCAAGCCGCAGTACAACAGCGTGATCGAGCAGCACGCGGCCTACCTCAAGGCCAACCCCCAGCTGCAGGTTCGCCTCGAAGGCAACGCCGACGAGCGCGGTGGCCGCGAGTACAACCTGTCGCTGGGCCAGAAGCGCTCGGAGTCGGTGAAGCGCGCCATGACCACCCTGGGTGCCACCGCTGGCCAGCAGGAAGCCGTCAGCTTCGGCGAAGAGAAGCCCAAGGCGGCCGGCCATGATGAAACCTCCTGGGCCGAGAACCGTCGCGTCGACATCGTCTACGTTCCCAAGAAGTAAGCCACACAAGACAGCGGCGTCATGCCAGCTTCCCAGGGCCTGCCCAGCGACGACGCCGTGCAGGCCCTGCGTCATTTCCGCCAGGTCTTCAACGCCGTCAAGACGCATTTCCAGCAACTGGAGCGACGTAGCGGCGTCGGCGGCTCCCTGGTCTGGGCGCTCAGCATCATCCGGCAGCAGCCCGGGATTGGCACCGGTGCGCTGGCCGCTGCGATGGACATCCACCAAACCACCGCGAGCAACCTCGTCAAGAGCCTGGTTGAACGCGACCTCGTGGCTGTCCAGAAATCGGCGGTAGACCGGCGTGGTGTGGAGCTGACGATCCGGCCGGCCGGACGTGCCGTGCTGCGCAAGTCCCCCGCACCTTTCAGCGGCGTGTTGCCCAATGCGCTGGCCCAGCTCGACCCCGCCACGCTGCGCAGCCTCAACCGGGACCTCGCCAAGCTGCTGGCCGTCCTGGAGAAGGTGGACCAGCGCGCGGCCCACGTGCCGCTGGCCGATCTCGGCGCCTGGCGCCCGCTCAGTCGACCTGAGCGCCCGAAGCCTTGACCACTTTCTCGTAACGGGCCAGCTCGGCCTTCATGAATGCGCCGAACGCCTGGGGCGTGCCCGGGGCCGGTTCGGCCATCAGCGCGGCGAAACGGGTCTGGGTCTGCGGCGCGGCGAGCGCCGTGACGAAGGCCTGGTTCAGCCGGGCAAGCACCTCTTTCGGCGTCCCCGCTGGCGCCACCAGTCCCCACCAGGTATCCACCGCAAAGCCCTTGAGGGTCTCGGCCACGGCTGGAACGTCGGGCAAGGCCGGCGAGCGGACGGCGGTCGTGACGGCCAGTGCCTTGAGCTTGCCCGCGCGAATATTGGCGGCCGCCGTGGCAAGGTTGTCGAAATTGAAATCGACCTGCCCGCCCAGCAGTGCCAGCTGTGCGGGATTGCCCCCGTTGTAGGGAATGTGCACGGCATAGATCCCGGCCTGGGCCTTGAACAGTTCACCCGCAAGATGGCCTGCGCTCCCGTTGCCGCCACTGCCGTAGTTCAGCTGGCCAGGATGCGCGCGCGCATAGGTCATGAAGTCCTGCAAGCTGTTGATGTGCAGCCGCTGTGCCGTCTCGGCATTCATGACCAGCACGTTGGGCACACGCAGCATCTGGGTGATGGGCGCAAAATCGTGTGCCGCGTCATACGGCATGCGGCGGTACAGCCAGGGGTTGACAGCATGGGTTGCGGTGGCCGCGATGCCGATCGTGTGCCCGTCTGGTGCCGCCTTGGCCACCGCGTCGGCACCGATGTTGCCACCCGCCCCGGGCCGGTTCTCGATGATGACCGGACCCAGCGAGTCACGTACCTGCTCGACGAGCACACGCGCAGTGACATCGACCGGCCCCCCTGCGGCATACGGCACGATCAGCCGGATGGGTTTGCCCTGGGACCAGGCAGGCGATGTGCCAAGGCACAGGGCGGACAGTACTAGGAAGGGGACAAGGCGGCGCTTCATACCTGCATTGTGCAGAAATTCAGGGGTGGTATCCATCGCGTGCCTTTACAAGACTTTGCAATAACCTGTCGGCCGCCCGATGCCCCCGCCGCGTTGCACGCTCATGGAAGTTTTTTCCATGCCTTGAACCGAAGGAGAACCACCATGAAGATCAAGCTGCTGCTCGCCCTGCTGACCCTGGCCGCCGGTGCAACCCAGGCGCAACAGGCCACCGTGGGTAACACGGGCAACCCCGTCGCAACGCCCCGCGTGGAACAGCGCGAGGCCAACCAGGAACGCCGCATCCAGCAAGGGGTGAATTCCGGCCAGCTGACTGCGCGTGAAGCGAATCGTCTGGAAAACCAGCAGGGCCGCATCGAACGTGCCGAGGACAAGGCCAAGGCCGACGGCCAGGTCACCGCCCAGGAACGCAAGCGCCTGCACACGATGCAGGACCGTGCCAGCCGCGACATCGCACGCGAGAAGCACGACCGCCAGCGCGACCTGGACCACGACGGTCGCAAGGACCGCCCGCAGCACGTTGAGCGCGCGGAGCACGGGCGCCGCCGCTGATCGCGCGCATTCGCCAACCAGCCCGCCGTGCACGTTGGCGGGCTTTTTTGTGCCATGCCGCGCACCGCACTCGTGGCGACGATCGGCGTCAATGCAGCTTGACTACGCAACGCGAAGCGAGTCTGCACCACAAACCCGACGTTACGCGCCCGCCTACCCAACCGTTGTGGCTGCGGCCGGCGCTATCGCGCCTTACCTTCGCTACGCGAAGTGAGCCTGCGCCGCAAACAAGGCGCTACGCGCCTTGTTTGTCCGCTTCGCTGGTGAAGGAGTCGGCGTAGAACTCCTCTTCGGGCAATCCTGCCTGCGTGTAGTCCCGCCGGGCCGACTCCACCACGATGGGAGCCCCGCAGGCGTAGACCTGATGGCCCGACAGGTCGGGGAAGTCCTGCAGCACCGCCTGGTGCACGAAGCCGGTACGGCCCGTCCAGGCATCGTCCGGCAGGGCGTCGGAGACCACCGGCACATAACGGAGGCTGGGCATCTCCCCGCACTTTGTGACCACCCAGTCGTGCATGTACAGGTCCTGCGGGCGCCGGCCTCCCCAGTACAACACCGCCGGGCGATTGATGCCCTTGTGCTGCATGTGTTCGATCAGCGCCTTGATTGGCGCAAAACCGGTGCCTGACGCGAGCAGCACCAGGGGCTTGTCGCTGTCCTCGCGAAGGAAGAAACTGCCATAAGGCCCCTCGACCCGCAGGATCTCCTTCTCCTTCATGGCCCCAAACACGTGGTCGGTAAATTTTCCTCCGGGCATGTGGCGGATGTGCAGTTCCATCGTCGCGCCCACGGGAGGCGTGGCCTGGGGTTGGCCCGCACGGGTGTGCGGCGCATTGGCCATGGAGTAGCTGCGCCGGGCGCCGTCACGCAGCAGGAATTCCACGTACTGGCCCGCGTGAAACTGGAAGTTGTCATTGGCCGGCAGCTGCAGCACCAGCTGCATGACATCCGGCGAGAGCCGGTGCATCTCGTTCACGCGCACCGGCATCTTCTTGATAGGGTAGGCACCGGCCTCGGTCACCTGGCGCGACTCGAGCACGACGTCCGACTGCGGTACGCCGCAGCAGGTCAGCACGAAACCGGCCGCCTCCTCCGCTTCGCTCAGCGCCTTGCTCTGATGGGGACCGTGCACCACGGTTCCCGAGATCTTTCTGCATTTGCAGGAGCCGCAGGCCCCATCCTTGCAACCGTAGGGCAAACCTATGCCGGCCCGGATGCCGGCGGCCAGCAGCGTCTCGCCGGCACTCGCGCGGTAGGCACGCCCACTGGGCTGTACGGTCACCTGAAATTCGTTTTCGCTGCTCGACATCTTTTCGCTATCCTTGACGCTATCTGTTCCGGACTCAAACATTCGATTTTGCCTTCAAATTCAAGTCCCCTTGGCGCGCTGCCGGCCCGCTTTCGCCGCCAGCGGGTTCTGATCGTCGGCTGCGGCGATGTCGGCCTGCGTGCTGCCGCAGCGCTGCCACGGCATGTGCGCGTGCTGGCCCTCACCTCCACCCCCTCCCGGCGTGCAGCGTTGCGCGAGCGCGGCATCGAGCCGCTGCTTGGCAACCTGGACCACGGTCCCTCCCTGCGCCGGCTGGCTGGCCTGGCCGACCGAGTACTTCATCTCGCACCACCACCGGGCGAGGGCGAGGGCGACCCGCGCACGCGCGCCTTGCTGCGAGCACTGCGGCGGCGCACCCCGCCCGCCGCCCTGGTTTACGGGTCCACCAGCGGCGTCTACGGGGACTGCGCAGGGGCTTGGATCAGCGAAACCCGTGCCACGGTCGCCGCGACCGCGCGCGCCCGCCGTCGCGTGCAGGCCGAACGGCTGGTTCGCTTCTACGGCCGCAGTACAGGCGTGCGCGGCAGCATCCTGCGCATTCCCGGGATCTATGCACCCGATCGCGAGGGCGGCACGCCGCGCGAGCGCCTGCTGCGCGGCACCCCGGTGCTGCGGGAGGAAGACGATGTGTACACCAACCACATCCACGCTAACGACCTGGCCCGTGCCTGCCTGGCCGCCCTGTGGCGCGGCGCCCCGCAGCGGGTCTACCACGTCAACGACGACACGCAGCTGAAGATGGGCGACTACTTCGACCAGGCCGCCCGTCTCTACGGCCTGCCGGCGCCGAAGCGGATCTCACGGCAGGAGGCCAAGGAACAGCTGCCCCCTATGCTGCTGAGCTTCATGAGCGAATCGAGACGGATGGACAACACCCGGCTGAAGCAGGAGTTGCGTCTGAAGCTGCGTTACCCGACGGCGGATGTGGGTCTGCGCCAGGAATCCAGCCAGCGCTAGCGAAACCGAAATTCACGGCTGCGCACGAAGCGCGCATCAACGACACCACGCTCGCGCGTACCCGTTCACAACAACTAGGCGGTCAGGTATACGAGAGGATCATGCCTGGAGCCGGAATCGAACCCGCGCGCGGAGCGCGCTTCACATACCACCTTGGGCGTGCCGGTTCGCGCAGACAAACCAGCAGGGTATTCAAGGGAATGGTGCCTGGGGCCGGAATCGAACCCGCGCGCGAAGCGCGCTTCACGTACCGCCTTGGGCGTGCTGGTTCGTGTAAACAAACC
>DALYHW010000016.1:22733-25268 GCA_031970695.1 Hylemonella sp. | reverse complement strand
ACGCGCCACGCGCAGGATGCGCACCGGGTCTTCGCGGAAGGCGGGCGTGACGTGGCGGAACACCCTGCGCTCGATGTCACGCTGGCCGTGGTAGGGGTCGGTCAGGTGCGCGGGGTCGAAGCGGCCGTCGGGCCGGCACTGGCTGCTGTGCACGGCGATGGCATTGATGGTCAGGTCACGTCGTGCCAGGTCCTCTTCCAGCGTGACATCGGGTGACGTGTGGATGGCAAAACCCTTGTAGCCGCGCGCGGTCTTGCGCTCGGTGCGGGCCAGGGCATGTTCTTCCTTGGTCTGCGGGTGCAGGAACACCGGAAAGTCCTTGCCCACGGGCACGTAGCCGCGCGCGGCCATGTCCTCGGGTGTGGCGCCCACCACCACCCAGTCGTGGTCTTTCACCGGCAAGCCGAGCAGGGCATCGCGCACCGCGCCGCCCACCATGTAGATCTCCATGACCTGCAGTTTAGGGCCTAACGTTTCAGGCGGTAGGGTTCCTCGAATTCGCGGAAGTCACCCTCGGCGCGCGCCTCGGCCAGCCAGGACGCGACACCCGGTAGCGCGGCCACGCGGTCGATATACGCCGCGATGTCCTCGGGGACCGGCAGGCCGTAGGTCCGGATCCGCATGCAGACCGGGGCAAAGTAGGCATCGGCAATCGAGAAGTCGCCGAACAGCAGCGGACCGCCGTGCCGTGCCAGCAGATCGCGCCACATGGCCACCAGACGCGCTACGTCGGCACGCACCGTGGCCTGGTCACGCCAGATCAGCGCGCCGATGTCATGCAGCTCCGCCTCGATGTTCTGCGGGCAGTGGCTGCGCAAGGCCGTGAAACCGGCATGCATTTCGGCGCAGATGCTGCGCGCGCGGGCCCGCGCTGCGCGGTCCTGTGGCCAGAGCTGTTTGTCGGGAAACTGTTCGGCCAGGTATTCGGCAATCGCCAGTGTGTCCCAGATGACCAGCGCGTCGTCCACCAGCACGGGTACCTTGCCGGTCGGTGTCAGGGCAGCGAGGGCCTGCTTGAATTGGGACCCGGCGTCAAAGGCGTCGAATCGAACCTTCACCTCGCCGAAGGGGATGCCGGCCTGGCGCATCAGCACCCAGGGCCGCATGGACCAGGACGAGTAGTTCTTGTTGCCGATGTAGAGCTTGCGCATGGTCGTCTCCCCGCGTGAGGCCGCCATCGTCGTGGCATTCAGCGCCGGCGATACTGGCTGCGCAGCCTGAGGTGGAGGTCTGCCGCGGGGCCCAGGTAGCCCGGCGCGACGGCAGCAGGACCGGTGGGCGTGATGCCCAGCGCATCAATGCCCGGCATGCGCCCGGTGGCGACGTTGTCCACCTTCATCGAATCGAGGTTGTCGCGGCTCATCAGCGGCTGGCCCGGCGCCAGTTCCATCAGCGCCGCCTGCACCCGCCCCAGCGCATCCGGCAGGGCCAGCACGGGACGGCCCCGGCCGCCGCGGATGCCTGCACCGCGGCCGGCCAGCTGTACCAGTTCACGCAGCGTGTACACACGGGGGCCACAGAGCTCGTAGGTCCGGCCGATGGTGCGGTTGTCCTGCAGGCAATGGGCGGCGGCCTGGGCCACGTCCTCCACCCACACGGGCTGGAAGCGCGCGCCGGCGCCCGCCAGGGGCACCACCGGGAAGGTGCGCTGCAGCGCGGCGAAGAGGTTGAGGAAGCGGTCGTCGGCACCGAAGATGACGCTGGGACGCAGCACGGTCAGCTGCAGGCCCTGGGTCGCGGCGGCCTGCAGTTCGGCTTCTCCGCGTGACTTGCTGCGCAGGTAGTTGGAAGGTGCCGCGTCGGCCGCAGCAGGATCGGCGCCCAGCGCGCTGATGTGCAGCATGCGTCGGACGCCGACCGTGAGGCTGGCGCGTGCGAGCTTGGCGGGCAGTTCCACATGGGTGCGTTCGAAATCGGCCGGGCTGCCGTGCAAGATTGCAACGAGGTTGATCACTGCGTCGTGCCCGGCGAGGTGCTGGCGCAGGGTGGCTTCGTCGTGGACGTTGCCCTCGAGGACGGTCAGGCGCGGCAGGTGCTGGATGGGCGCTGCATTGGCGGCGCGGCGCGTGAGCACCGTCACGGGCCAGTGCAGGCGGGCCAGCCGCTCGCAGATGTGGCGGCCGACGAATCCCGTGCCGCCCAGGATCAGCACGCGTTTCATGGCAGGGCCTCGGCGGGGTCGGCCTTGGCCATGTTCGGCGAGGCCACCATGCCCAGCCTGGCCTTGAGGGACTGGGGCTCGCCCGTGATGAGCGCCGCGTAGTTGGTGGTGTTGGACAGCACCTTTTTGACGTAGTCGCGTGTCTCGGTGAAGGGCACGTTCTCGGCCCAGATGGCGGCATCGACCGGCCGCTCGGCGGCGGCGGCCAGCCAGCTGCGCACGCGACTGGGGCCCGCGTTGTAGGCCGCTGCGGCCAGCGGCATGGAGCCGTCGAAGGCGTCGAGCACGAGCTTGAGGTAGCTGGTGCCGAGCTTGAGGTTGGTGGTGCGGTCGGTGATCAGGTCGAGGATGCTGGTGGTCTGGCGCGAGATCAG
>DALYHW010000016.1:11444-22723 GCA_031970695.1 Hylemonella sp. | reverse complement strand
AGGTAGCTGGTGCCGATGGCGATGTTGGTGTCGCGGTCGTTGATGTGCGTGGGTTTGAAGCCATGCATGCCGATCTTGCGGGCGGTCCAGCGCGCGGTGGCCGGCATGACCTGCATCAGGCCGGCGGCACCGACATGCGACTGCGCGTCCATGATGAAACGGCTCTCCTGGCGGATGAGACCGTACACGTAGGCCGGGTCCAGCCGGACCTGGCCGGCGCGCTGAACCACGGCTTGCTGATGCGGCATGGGAAAGCGCTGCGCCATGTTGATCTGGCTGCGGGTGCGGTCGCTGGTGTTGATGCAGCGGTCCCAGACCTGCTGCTCGCAGGCCAGTGCCGCCGCAGCCAGCAGTTCACGGTCGCCCATGCCGCCGCGCTGGTGCAGGTTGATACTGTAGTTCCATTCGCGCACGCCGTCGCTGCGCAGGCCATTCTTGATGGCGTACAGCGCGCGCTGCAGGCCGGCATTGTCGCGCGCAGCCGCTTTTTCTTCTTCGGTCGGCGGTTCGGGCAGGACCGGGGCCGTGATTTTTTCGCCCAGCTCTTCGAGTGCGAGCTGCTCATAGAAGCCGCGGGTCGAGGCGATGGACTTGAACAATGCGCGGGCACGCAGCTCGGCGTCCGGCGCCTGCAGGGCCAGCAGGGCCCGGGCGCGCCAGTAGATCCAGGCTGGATCACGCAGCTGGCTCTCGCTCAGCGCGGCGATGGCATCCTGGACCTGGACCCAGTCCTGGGCCCGCAGCGCCGCCCGCACCCGCCACAGCAGGTGCTCGCCGTGCATGTAGGCGGGGTTGCCGTTGGCGTAGTAGCCCAGTGCATCGTTGGACAGTTGACGCGCGGCGCGCTTGCCGATCACGCCCCAGACCCAACTCATCTCTTCCTGCGTGAGCTGGATCTTCCAGCGCAGCTTGTCCAGTTCGCGCGCGGCGCCCTCGATGTTGCTGTCGGCCAGACGGATCAGCGCAAGCGTGACCAGTTCCTTGCTGTGCGGCAGGATGGCCGTAACCCGGCCCTCCAGGTAGCGTGCCGGCTGGCTGTAGATGCTGTTGACCGTCTGGACCCATTCAGGCTTGAGCAGTGCAATGGCCTGGCGCGCGATCTGGGGCTTGTCGTATTCGACCCCGAGGCGGACACGTTGCCACACGACCTGGGGCTTGATCTTCTCGGTGCGCAGCAAATACTCGGCGGCAGCGGTGCAACCCTCTTCGGCATCGCGCTGGGCCAGCCACAGGTCCTGCACCTGCTGGGCGACGTCGGTGCCGCTGTTCTGCGCTTCGGACAGCAGCGCGTAGCAGCGGACCGACGCATCGTCGTTCATGCGGTAGAGCGGCAACTCGGCGTTGAAGGTGGTCCAGTCGCGGCGCTTGCCGAGCAGCAGCAGCCATTCGTTGCGCAGGCGGTCTTCCTGATAGGTGCCGGCGTAGCGCTTGAGGAAATCGCGGATCTCGTCTGTCCTGGCGTCTTCCAGCCGTGCACTCAGTTCCCAGTACGCGGCCCAGGGCTCCAGCACGTGGCCCTGCACCTGCGGCAGCAGGGCGGACAGGCGTTTGCGGTCCAGCTTCTTGTAGGCCTCGGCCATGTCCTGGACCAGGGTATCCGGATTGGCCTTGGCGCGCACCTTCACCTTGGCGGGCGCGATGGCGGGCAAGGTCAGGCCCAGCACCAGAGCGAACGATGTCAGAATGACTTGAAACTGCATGTGGAAATTATGGACACTTCCGAGGGAAAAGGGGCGCTGGAGAAGAAAAACCTGCGCCAGAGGCTGATTACTGAACGTCTGAACCTGCCTGATCGCCTACAGCGTGCGGCGCTTTTGCAACAGGTGATGCGGATCTGGCTCGTGGGGCGCTCCGACCTCGTCATCGGAGCCTACTGGCCGATCAAGGGCGAATTCGACCCGCTGCCCGCGCTGCATCGCTGGAAAGAGGACGGTGAACTGCTGGACCAGCCGCAGTTGCGTCGCATCGGCCTGCCCGTGATCGACAAGGTCCACAAGACGCTGACCTTCCATGCCTGGTACCCTGGCTGCCCGATGGAGGAGGATGCCTACGGCATTCCCAAGCCCAAGGACACCGAGATCATCGTCCCCACCCTGCTGTTCGTGCCCTGCGTCGGCTACGGCCCGGGGGGCTATCGCCTGGGCTACGGTGGCGGTTTCTATGACCGCACGCTCGCCACGCTGCAGCCCAAGCCGTTCACCGTGGGCCTGGGATTCACCCAGGGTTATCTGGACGACTTCGAAGCCGAGCCACACGACGTGCCGCTGGATGCCATCCTCAACGACAACGGTGTTGTCTGGCCCGTCCCCGGCCTGTGAGGGGCGCTTGTAAGGGGTTTCACCATGCGTAACGCATTACGCTTACGTAGAATCAGCCACTTCTGAACAGCCTTCCCTCCGGAGCCCCGCCATGAGCAAAGCCTTTGCCTCGCAAGCCGACCTGACCGACAAGAAGACCACCTTCGAGCGGCTCAGCCAGCACTGCTGGGCCTACACCACCGAGGGTGACCCGAACTCCGGCGTCATCATCGGGGACCGTTTCATCATGGTCAGCGACGCCACGGCTACGCCGGCCATGGCGCAGGACCTGATCGCCAAGATCCGGACCGTGAGCGACCTGCCCATCAAGTACGTGCTGCTCACGCACTACCACGCGGTGCGGGTGCTGGGTGCCTACGCCTACGCGGCTGAGGGTGCGACCGAGATCATCGCGAGCCAGGGCACGCTGGAGCTGATCCAGGAGCGCGGGGCGCAGGACATGAAGAGCGAGATGGAGCGCTTTCCCCGCCTGTTCCGTAATGCCGAGACCGTGCCCGGCTTGACCTGGCCGACCATGGTGATCGGTGGCGGCAACCCCGTGAAGGGCGAAGTGCCGGGCAAGCTGTCCATCAACCTCGGTGGTGTGGTGGTGCAGATCTGGAGCCCGGGTCCCGGACACACGCGCGGCGACACCATCGCCTGGGTAGAGGAAGAAAAGGTGCTGTATTCCGGCGACCTGGTGGAATTCGAGGCCGGTGTCTACACCGGTGACGCGCAGCTGGCCGAATGGCCCGCCACGCTGGAGGCGCTGCGCGCGCTCAAGGCCGAGTACATCGTGCCTGGCCGGGGCGAGGCCATGAAGGGTAATGCCAACGTCAACAAAGCCCTCGATTACACCAAGCGCTGGGTCGAGACGCTGTACAAGGCCGGCCAGGAAGCCGTGGCGCAGGGCATGGACCTCAAGGCGGCCATGGCGCATGCGCGCAAGAGCATGGATCCGGTTTTCGGCCACGTCTTCATCTACGAGCACTGCCTGCCCTTCGACGTGAGCCGCGCCTACGACGAGGCCAGCGGCATCAAGAACCCGCGCATCTGGACCGCTGAACGCGACAAGGAGATGTGGGCCGCGCTGCAGGGCTGAACCGCGTCCTGCGTGTTCCGATCAGAAGGCCTGCCTCCGCAGGCCTTTTTCATGGCTGCGTGGACAGCACGCGGAAGTCCGTTTCGTAGCCCCGCAGCTTTTCGACCAGGCGTCGCCGCTGCTCGGCACTGGCGCTGTTGTGCAGGGCGGCCAAGGTCTGGCAGCCCTCCTGCCACATGCGGTCGAACTGCGCGCGGGCCGTGGCGTCCTGGGGTTCCAGGCTGCGCCGCAACAGCGCCAGCATCTCGGCCTTGACATGAGCTGGTCGCTCGTCACCGCGGTGCTCCTGCAGCACGCGGAGCATGTCCTCCTGACGCTGCAGGCGTTCCGCCCAGGCGATGCGCGGGTCGAAGCCGGAGGCCGCCAGGCGCTGGCGCAGCAGGGCTTTCTGGGCGTCGCCCAGCCGGCCGTAGAAATTCTCGAAACGCTCCACCGTGCGCTCCAGGCGGCGGTCCAGCAGCTCGGCCGGGCTGCCGTCCAGCCACTGTTCGCGCCACTTCTGGTTGGTCTTCTCGAACTGCAGGTCCAGGTGGCGCAGCTGTTCCGCCCGCAGCGTGGGGGCTACCCGTGCCAGGCCGTCAGCGCTTTGCTCGACAAGGCGCTGCACATGCACGCGGACTTGGGCGGTGTAGGTACAGACCTGGGCTGGCGTGACCGTCGTGTCGGCGGCTTGCTGCAGGCGACCCAGCAGGTCGGCATAGGCTGGCAATTCCTCGCGGCGGTGCCAGCGATGCAGCTCGGCCAGGCTGTTGCGCACGGTCTGTTCCTGCGCTTCCGTGAAGTCCATGTAGCCGTCCAGCCACCAGTAGACCAGGGTGGGGGCATTGTTGTAACCGGTCCGCACGGCGCTGCAGCCGGCCAGAAAAAGCACCAGCAAGGCACCGATAATGCGGGGCAGGAAACGCAACATCACGGCAGGCAGACGCATGAATCAGAACGGACAGGCGGTGGATGTGGTCATCATGGCCGCGGGCAAGGGCACGCGCATGAAAAGCAGGCTGCCCAAAGTGTTGCACCGACTGGCCGGTCGTGCATTGTTGCAGCATGTGGTCGATACGGCGACAGGGTTGAACGCCCGGCGCGTGGTGGTCATCACCGGGCACGGCGCGGCCGAGGTGGAAGCGGGCGTGGCACGCGGTGATGGCGCCGCGCTGCAGTTCGTGCGCCAGGAACCGCAGCTGGGCACGGGCCATGCCGTGCAGCAGGCGGTGCCCGCCCTGCCCGACGACGGCATCGTTGTTGTGCTCTCGGGAGACGTGCCCCTCACGCAAGCCGCTACCCTGCGCGACCTGATTGCCGCCTGTGCCGGTGACAAGCTGGCCCTGCTGACCATCGCTTTCGACGACCCCACCGGCTATGGCCGCATCGTGCGTGCACCCAATGGCGACGTGCAGGCCATCGTGGAGCACAAGGACGCCAGCGAGGCGCAACGCCAGATCCAGGAAATCTACAGCGGCATCATGGCCGTGCCGGCGCGCCTGCTCAAGCCCTGGCTGGGACGCCTGGACAACAAGAACGCCCAGGGCGAGTACTACCTGACCGACGTCGTGAAGTTTGCCGTGGCGGACGGAGTGCCTGTGGTGGGACACAGGATCGCCGATCCGGTGCAGGTCGCTGGCGTCAACAGCCCGGTGCAGCTGGCCGAGCTGGAGCGTGCCCACCAGCAGCGCCTGGCCCGCAGCCTCATGGAGCAGGGCGTGCGCCTGGCGGATCCTGCGCGCTTCGATGTGCGGGGCGAACTGGTCTGCGGCCAGGACGTGGAAATCGACATCAACTGCATCTTCGCCGGACGCGTCGAGCTGGGCGAGGGTGTGAAGATCGGTGCGCATTGCAGCATCAGCAATGCCCGCATCGCCGCTGGTGCCGTGATCCATCCCTACACGCACATCGAGGGCGGCGCCAGCGAGAAGGACCGCATCGAGGTGGGCGCTGGCGCACTGATTGGCCCCTACGCCCGCCTGCGCCCGGGTGCCAAGCTGGCCGAAGATGTTCACATCGGCAACTTTGTCGAGATCAAGGCCGCCACGCTGGCCAAAGGCGCCAAGGCCAACCACCTGGCGTATATCGGTGACTCGAAGGTGGGCGAGCGCGTCAACTACGGCGCAGGCAGCATCACGGCCAACTACGACGGCGCCAACAAACACACCACCGTGATCGAGCGTGATGTGCACATCGGCAGCAACTGCGTGCTGATCGCGCCGGTCACCATCGGCGCCGGCGGCACCGTGGGCGGCGGTTCCACTATCACCAAGGACACCGCACCCGGTGTGCTGACGGTGGCTCGTGCCAAGCAGGTCAGCCTGAGCAACTGGAAACGCCCTGAAAAGAAGAAATGAGCGAACCGTCGTCTGCGTCGGAGCTGGAACGCCTGCAGGCTGAGCTGCAGTCCGCGCGCGCCGCGCTGGGCGATTTTGCCTATGTGGTGTCGCACGACCTGCGGGCGCAGCTTCGCCACATCACGGCCTACAGCGGCCTGTTGCGCGAGGAGCTGCAGGGGCAGCTTAACGGCGATGCGGCGCATTTTCTCGATACCGTCACCCAGGCCGCGCAACTCATGGGCCGCCAGATCGATGGCCTGATGGCCTGGTCGCTGCTGGATCGCGTGGCCCTGCAGCCCATGGCAGTGGAAGCGTCGATGCTGGTGCATGAGGCACAGCAGGCGCTGGCCCGGGAGGCTGCGGGGCGCACGGTCCAATGGCAGGTGTCCGACACCTTGCCACGCCTCCACGGCGATGCGGCCCTGCTCAGGCAATTGTTCTCGCACCTGCTGTCGAACGCGCTCAAGTTCACCCGCACGCGCGACACCGCCGTGATCGAGATCGGCTCCGAGGCTGCCGCCGACGGGCGGGCCGCCATCTACGTGCGCGACAACGGCGTGGGCTACAACCCGATCCAGCAGGCCAAGCTATTCCACGTCTTCCAGCGCCTGCACAGTGCGGGCCAGTTCGAGGGCCTGGGCCTGGGACTGGCGTTGTCACGCAAGATCGTCGAGCGCCACGGGGGCGACATCCACATCGAAGGCGCACTCGACGCGGGCTGCCGCGTGGGCTTCACCCTGCCTCGGGCCGACTGAAGCCTGTGTTCAGGGGCGCGCCGGCAGTGGCACCCGCGCGCCGAACTTGCTGCGCTTGACACTGAAAAAGGCCTTGACGTTGCGCACATTGGCATCGCTGGTGAACAGGCGCTGCGCCAGCGCCAGGTAGTCCGGCATGTCACGCGCGTGCACGATCAGCACGAAGTCCGGCCCGGGCGAGACGCGGTAGCACTGCTGAACGGCGTCGTCCGAGGCGATGCGTTGTTCAAAGGCGGCCTGCGCCTCTTCGCCCTGGTGTTCCAGCGTGATCTCCACGATGACCTGCAGCCCGTGGCCCAGCAGCGGGGCCAGCCGGTCGACGCTCAGCACCGCGATCTGCTTCTCGATCAGCCCTGCCTCCCCCAGTCGTTTCACGCGTCGCAGGCAGGTCGGCGGCGAAATGTAGGCCAGTTCGGCCAAGGCCTGGTTGCTCAGGCTGGCGTCCTTCTGGAGCGCGTCCAGCAGCAGCAGGTCTGTTGAGTCGATGTTAGATAATTCCAAAATAGTTATGTTTTTGAAATAAATGATCTAGATTCATTGGTTATGAAATTAAAGTTCAAGAAACGCAAAAAATCAACCGGATATTTTTTTCCGCTCCTTCTACCATCGCCAGCATTGTTCTGAGGAGAAAGTCCCATGTGTGGCATCGTCGGCGCCGTTTCCAATCACAACATCGTGCCCGTGCTGGTCCAGGGCCTGCAGCGGCTGGAGTACCGGGGTTATGACTCCTGCGGTGTGGCCGTGCACACGGCGGGCGGCCCGCAGCGCGCGCGCAGCACGTCGCGTGTGGCCGAACTGGCCGAGCAGGTGGTGCGTGACGGCGTGAGCGGCTACACCGGCATCGCGCACACCCGCTGGGCCACGCATGGCGCACCGGCAGTGCACAACGCCCACCCGCACTTCAGCCATGGCCCGGGCGCCGACGCCGGTCAGCGCGCTGCGCGCGTGGCACTGGTGCACAACGGCATCATCGAGAACCATGATGAACTGCGCGCCGCCCTGCAAAAACGCGGCTATGTGTTTGCCAGCCAGACCGATACCGAGGTCATCGCCCACCTGGTTGACTCGCTCTATGAAGGTGATCTGTTCGAGGCCGTGAAGGCCGCCACCAGGCAGCTGCACGGTGCCTATGCCATCGCCGTTTTCCACAAGGATGAGCCGCACCGCGTGATCGGCGCGCGCGCCGGCTCGCCGCTGATCCTGGGTGTGGGCAGCGATGGCTCCCACTACCTCGCCAGTGACGCCATGGCCCTGGCCGGCGTGACCGACCAGATCGTCTATCTGGAAGAAGGTGATGTGGTCGACCTGCAGCTGGGCAAGTTCTGGATTATCGGGCGCGATCACAAGCCCGTGCAGCGTGTCGTCAAGACCGTGCGGGCGCACAGCGGCGCAGCCGAGCTCGGCCCCTACCGCCACTACATGCAGAAGGAGATCTTCGAGCAGCCGCGCGCGATTGCCGACACGCTGGAAGGCGTCGAAGGCATCGTGCCCGAGCTCTTTGGCGATGGGGCCTACCGCGTTTTCAAGGACATCGACGACGTGCTCATCCTGGCCTGCGGCACCAGCTACTACAGCGGTTGCGCGGCCAAGTACTGGCTGGAGAGCATTGCGAAGATCCCCACGCAGGTGGAAGTGGCCAGTGAATACCGCTACCGCGATTCCGTGCCCGATCCGAAGACACTGGTGGTCACCATCAGCCAGTCCGGCGAAACCGCCGATACGCTTGCCGCGCTGCGCCACGCGCAAAGCCTGGGCATGACGCAGACGTTGACCATCTGCAATGTGTCCACCAGTGCCATGGTGCGCGAATGCAAGCTGCACTACATCACCCGTGCCGGCGTCGAGATCGGCGTGGCCTCCACCAAGGCCTTCACCACCCAGCTGGCTGGCCTGTTCCTGCTCACGCTGGCGCTGGCCCAGGTGCGCGGCCATCTGAATGAAGCCGACGAAGCCGAGCACCTCAAGGACATGCGTCACCTGCCCGTGGCCTTGCAGGCGGTGCTGGCCCTGGAGCCGCAGATCATCAGCTGGGCCGAGGACTTCGCCCGCATGGAAAACGCCCTGTTCCTCGGGCGCGGTCTTCATTACCCGATCGCGCTGGAGGGGGCACTCAAGCTCAAGGAAATCAGCTACATCCACGCCGAGGCCTATCCGGCAGGTGAACTCAAGCACGGGCCGCTGGCCCTGGTCACCAGCGAAATGCCGGTGGTGACGGTCGCGCCCAACGACGCGCTACTGGAAAAGCTCAAGAGCAATATGCACGAGGTACGCGCCCGCGGCGGCGTACTTTATGTTTTGGCCGACTCCGACACCCGCATCGAGAGCGCCGAAGGCCTGCACGTCATCCGCATGCCCGAACACTACGGCGCGCTCTCGCCGCTGCTGCATGTGGTGCCGCTGCAGCTGCTGGCTTATCACACCGCCTGCGCCCGCGGCACGGATGTGGACAAGCCGAGAAACCTGGCCAAGAGTGTGACCGTCGAATGACGGTCATTCCTTGAGTCGTGTGCTTGCCGGCCGGATGGGCAAAGGCCTGCGGCGGCCACCGCTGCGAGCAAAAGCAGACAAGAATTAAGCCTTTCCAGCCGCACTAGACTAGCGGGTAGACATAAGGTAGCTAGCAATGACCGACACCGAATTCATGGACCGCGCCGAAGCGGTGCTGCGCGCCATCGAGGCCAGCTGTGACCGCATCAATGACGAGAGCGACGCGGACATCGACAACCAGCGGGTGGGGGGCATGGTGACCCTGGTGTTTCGCGATCGCAGCCAGATTGTGGTCAATCTGCAAAAGCCGCTGCACGAAATCTGGCTGGCGGCCCGGTCTGGCGGCTATCACTACAAGTTCGATGGCCGGCAGTGGATGGATACGAAGGGGCAGGGCGAGTTTTTCACCAGCCTGTCCCGTTATGCCACAGAGCAGGCTGGCTCGCCCCTGCAGTTCACTGCCTAGTTTTTGAACAGGTCGAGGATCTTCAGCTTTTCATCATTCGAGGGCGCCGACGCCGGCATGGCGGGTGCCGGGACCGGAGCAGGGGGCGTGCCGGGAGAGGTGGCCGGTGCAGGCGACACACCCGCCGGAGGCGCCGGTACGGCGGGCATTTCGTCCAGCCCCAGCGACAGAACACCGCCGTCGTGCGCGTACTCCGCGTACATCCAGTCGATGCCGGCCTGCACCACGCCTTCCGGGGGCGCCAGCTCGAGAATGGGGACATCCCGCAAGGCATGCTCCATGTAGCTGATCCAGACCGGCAGGCTCAGGCCTCCACCGGTTTCGCGGTCGCCCAGCTTGCGGGGCGTGTCGTAGCCGATCCAGGTGACGGCCGTCAACGTGGGCTGGAAACCGGCGAACCAGGCATCCATGGAGTCGTTGGTCGTTCCGGTCTTGCCGTAAAGGTCGGGGCGCTTGAGGGTCGCCTGCGCGCGCGCCGCCGTGCCTGAGCGGGTCACTTCCTGCAACAGGGTGGAGATGACAAAGGCGTTGCGGGCGTCGATGGCGCGCATGGATTCATCCGGTACTACCGGCTTGGCTTGCGCGAGCACCTTGCCCTTCTGTTCGGTGATCTTCGTGATCAGCCAGGGGTTGATGCGGTAGCCGCCGTTGGCAAAGACGGAATAGGCCGTGGCCATCTGCATCGGCGTGACCGAGCCGGCCCCCAGTGCCATCGTCAGGTAGGGCGGGTGCTTTTCGGCCTCGAAGCCGAACTGCGTGATCCATTCCTGGGCATACCGTGCGCCAATCGCATTGAGCACGCGGATGGAGACCATGTTCTTCGACTTCGCCATGCCCCGGCGCAGTGGCATGGGGCCCTCAAAGGTGCCGTCGTAATTCTTGGGCTCCCAGGGCTGGCCACCGGTCAGCTCCGGCTCGAAGAACAGCGGTGCATCGTTGACCACGGTGGCCGGCGTGAAACCCTTTTCCAGCGCCGCGGAATAGATGAAAGGCTTGAAACTCGAACCCGGCTGGCGCCAGGCTTGCGTGACGTGGTTGAACTTGTTCTTGTCGAAGTCGAAGCCGCCGACCAGGGCCTTGATGGCGCCGTTGCGGGGGTCGAGCGAGACAAAGGCTCCTTCGACTTCCGGCAACTGCAGGATTTCCCAGTGGCCCTTGCCTGACTTGATCACGCGAATGATGGCGCCGCGCCGGAGCTTCAGTTTGGGTGCGGCGCGGGGCTGCAGGCTCGCTTGGGCGAAGCGCAGGCCGTCGCCGGTGATTTCCACCGTTTCACCACCCCGCCGCACGGCGACTACCTTGCGGGCACTGGCATCAAGTACGACAGCGCTGCCCAGGTCCCCGTTGTCGGGGTGGTCATCGAGGGCATCGTCGATGGCCTCATCCAGTTCACTGTCCTTGTCCGGCAGCGTGACGAATTTCTCAGGGCCGCGATAAGGCTGCCGACGCTCATAGTCCAGGATGCTCTGCCGAAGCGCCTGGTAGGCTGCCTCCTGGTCGGCGGCCTTGATCGTCGTGTAGACGTTCAGGCCGCGGGTGTAGGTCTCCTCGCCGTACTGGGCGAAGATCAGCTGGCGGGCCATCTCCGCCACATAGTCCGCATGGCTGCGTGAGCCGTTCGCGACGCCACCGCTGGCGCCTTTGACCCGCAACTCCTGCTTCTTGGCTGCAGCGGCTTCGTCGGCGGTGATGAAGCCGTTGTCCACCATGCGATCGATGATGTACAGCTGGCGGGTGCGCGCGCGTTTGGGGTTGCTGATCGGGTTGTAGGCTGAGGGGGCCTTGGGCAGGCCGGCCAGCATGGCTGCTTCCGCGACGGTGATGTCCTTCAGGGGCTTGCCGAAATAGATCTCC
>DALYHW010000016.1:0-11434 GCA_031970695.1 Hylemonella sp. | reverse complement strand
GCCGCGGCAAAACCGTAGGCCCGGTTGCCGAGGTAGATCTGGTTCATGTAGATCTCGAGGATCTGGTTCTTTGTAAGCAGGTGTTCCAGCTTGAACGTCAGAAGAATTTCATAGATCTTGCGGGTAAAGGTCTTTTCCGAAGACAGGTACACGTTGCGGGCGACCTGCATCGTGATGGTCGATGCCCCCTGGCTGCGAGCCTTGCCCACGTTGGCCAGACCCGCCCGGATCACCCCGACGTAGTCGACCCCTCCGTGCTGGAAGAATCGGGCATCCTCGATGGCCAGTACGGCGTTGGTGAGGACGGCGGGAATATCCTTGATGGGCGTGAAATTGCGCCGTTCTTCGCCAAACTCCCCGAGCAGCTCGCCCTCGGCCGAAAAGACCCGCAGCGGCAGCTTGGGGCGGTATTCCGAAAGATCGGACACGTCGGGCAGGTTCGGGTAGGCGACAGCCAGGGCGATCGACACAGTGATCAGTATCGACAGCAGGCCTGCCAGGCCGATCCCCGCGACCCAGATCACGACGCGCAGCGCGGGATGGAGCTTGCTGAAGCGGAAAGATCGCATGCCGGCTTTGCGGGGGGCGTGATCGGAGGCGGGGGTGGAATCGGGGGGCATAAAGTCTTTGTAAGGTCCCGTCGGCATTATAAAAATCCGCCCATTGGGGCCTGTCAGGGATCCCGGAGGCGACCCTTACATCCAATCACGCTTCTGCGACGAAGGTGACGACGTTGTTGCAATCTCATACAAAGCGTCTGCTTTTGACAACGTTCCAAAGTGCTCCTTCGGGAAAAAACCTTTGCAGGACAAGGACCTAACTGCTAGCATTGAAGTGAATTCATAAGTTCGCCGACCTCTTGTCGGTCTCTTACAGGGGATGCTCTTGATCTCATTGGGATCGTTGTTCAGTCGCCAGCCCGAGCCCATGTTGGGTCTGGATGTCAGCTCTTCCAGCGTGAAACTGGTCGAGTTGAGCAAAAACAAGGCCGGGCAATACGTGCTCGATCGTTGTGCGATCGAGCCGCTGGAGCGTGGCTGGATCACGGACGGCAACATCGAGAAGTTCGATGAGGTTGCGGAGGCCGTCCGACGCCTGGTCAAGAAAAGTGGCACCAAGGCGCGAAACGTGGCGATGGCCCTGCCTCCATCGGCGGTGATTACCAAGAAGATCGTCCTGCCCGGCGGCCTGTCCGAGAACGAGCTCGAAATGCAGGTCGAGGCCGAAGCCAATCAATACATTCCCTTCCCCCTGGAGGAAGTGAGTCTGGACTTCTGTGTCATGGGGCCGAGTTCAGCTTCCGCGGGGGACGTTGACGTCCTGATCGCCGCTTCGCGGCGCGAAAAGGTCCAGGACATCCAGGGTCTGGCTGAATCGGCCGGACTCAAGCCCGTGATCGTGGACGTGGAGTCCTATGCCTCGCGCCTGGCGGCCAAGCGGCTCATCGACAACCTGCCCGATGCAGGCAAGGGGGCGATCGTTGCGCTGTTCGAGGTGGGGGCGCTGACCACCAGCATGCAAGTCATCCGCGATGACGAGGTACTTTATGAGCGCGACCAGGCCTTCGGTGGCGCCCAGCTGACGCAATTGATTGTGCGGCAGTACGGCTTCTCGCTGGAGGAGGCCGAGTCCAAGAAGCGAAGCGGCGAGCTGCCGGACGACTACGAAAGCAGCGTGCTGCGCCCGTTCATCGAGAGCATGGTGCAGGAAATCGGACGTGCGCTGCAGTTCTTTTTCACCAGCACGCCCCACCACAAGGTGGACTACATCATGCTGGCCGGCGGGGCTGCGGCCCTGCAGGGGCTGACCGATGCAGTCACCCAGCAGCTGACATTCCCCTGCAGCCTGGTCAATCCGTTTGACGGCATGGAGATTGGTAAAGACGTACGCCTGAAGAAGATGACCCGTGAGGCGCCGTCCTACCTGACGTCTTGCGGCTTGGCCATGCGGAGGTTCCTGCAGTGATACTGATCAACCTCCTGCCTCACCGTGAGGCCGCGCGTAAAAAGCGCCAGGACATCTTCAACCTCTCGCTGGGTGTCTCCGCTCTGGTCGGCGGCGTGATCGCCGGCATTATCTTCCTCTGGCTGCAGGGCCAGATCGCCTCACAGCAGTACCTCAACACGATCCTGACCCAGGAAAACGCCCGCCTGGACAAGCAGATCAAGGACATCGCCGCGCTGGAGGCAGAAATTGCGGCCCTGCGGGCCCGCCAGCAAGCCGTCGAAAACCTGCAGGCCGATCGCAATATGCCCGTGTACCTGCTCATGGAGCTGACGCGTCAGTTCCCGGAGGGCGTGTACATCACGAGCATGAAGCAGGACAACCAGTTGCTGACGCTGCAGGGCACTGCCCAGTCCAACGACCGCGTTTCTGAACTGCTGCGCAATCTGGCCTATAACTCGCCGTGGTTGAACAAGCCGGAACTGGTCGTGATCGAGGCAGGGTCGCTGAACGTCGGCAAGGACAAGCGCCGTGTTGCCAATTTCACCGTGCGCGTGCGTATGCTGCGCGCCAGTGAAATCCAGAAGGCAGCGACCCCGGCCGGTCCGGCTGGCGCCGCATCTGCTCCCGCGGCGGCCAAGCCTTTGCCTGCCAAACAGTAACGGGATCCGACATGGCAAGCACATCCGCACTATCCTTGAAACTCGCGAATCTGAAGGACACTTTCCAGTCCCAGTTCAGCAATCTTGATCCCCGCAACCCGGTCGTCTGGCCGGCCCTGCCGCGTTACGGCCTGTTTCTCGCATTGGCGATCCTGGTCGTCGTGGTCCTGTGGTTTGTTTGGTTGACTGGCGAGGACGAAATCCTGACGCAGGAACGCGAAAAGGAAGTCAAGCTGCGCGAGGAATACAAGACCAAGCTGGCCAAGGCCATCAATCTCGACGCGTTGCGGCGCCAGCGCGAACAGGTGCTTCAGTACGTGACGCAGCTGGAAAAGCAGTTGCCCAGCAAGGCAGAGATGGATCAGCTGCTGTCTGATATCAACCAGGCTGGCATTGGTCGCAGCCTGCAATTTGAATTGTTCCGCCCTGGTCAAGTGGCGGTGAAAGACTATTACGCCGAACTCCCCATCGCAATCAAGGTCACAGGCCGTTACCACGACATGGGCGCATTCAGCGCTGATGTGGCGCATCTGTCGCGCATCGTCACGCTCAACAATCTCACGGTGACGCCACAAAAGGACGGCTCCACGCTTACCTTAGACGCAACAGCCAAGACTTATCGGTACCTTGATCCTGAAGAGATTGCCGCGCAGCGTAAACCGGCGGGGGCGAAGAAATGAGAGTCCTGTCCTGGTTTTTTCTTTTGCTGAGTGCGGTTTCGCTCGCTGGATGTGGTGTGTCGAGCGAGGATGAGTTGCGCGCCTGGATGCAAGAGGAGCGCAACCAGATGCGCCCGCGCGTGCCCCCCATCGCCGAACCCAAACCCTTTGTGCCGCAGGATTACAGCGGTGCCACCCTGACTGATCCCTTCAGTGTCGACAAACTCACGGCGGCGCTGCGGCGCGAGTCGACCCAGACCTCGTCAGCAAGCAACGCGCTGGTTGCACCTGAACTGGCGCGACGCAAGGAGGCGCTGGAGGCGTTTCCGCTGGACACCATGGCCATGGTGGGCAGCCTGATCAAGGAAGGACAGCCTGCCGCGCTGATTCGGGTCGACAAACTGCTGTATCAGGTACGGCTGGGCAGTTACCTGGGGTTGAACTATGGCCGGGTGACGAAGATCACGGAGACCGAAGTCACGTTGCGTGAAATCGTGCAAGACGCCGTCGGCGAGTGGATTGAGCGCCCTGCTACCTTGCAGTTGCTGGAGAATGTGAAATGAAAAACAGGATTATCGGGACCGGGTCGCGCACGTGGTCGTGGCGGATCGCAGGCCTTGCCTTGCTGATGCTGGGTGCGGTGGCGCACGCGCAGACGGTGGCCCCTGCGTCGGCTGGGGCAACCCAGCCGGTCATCGAGGCCGTGACGGGCTCGATGCAGGCCGGTGCCGAGGTTCTCAAGATCGACCTGTCGCAGCCGCTGGCTGCCGTGCCGAACGGCTTTTCAATCAAGACGCCTGCCAAGATTGCCTTGGATATTCCTGGCGTCGGGACCACGACCGGCCGGTCGACGGTCGAGGTCAACCAGGGCAACCTGCGCTCGGTCAACCTGATCCCCGCCGGTGATCGTACGCGGGTGGTGCTGAACCTGAAGCAAGCAACTAACTACAAGGCAGAGATCCTGGGTAAATCGTTGCTGGTGACTCTGGATCCCGTTGCCGCCGCGACGGTGGCGCCGCCCGCGACCTCCTCGTTTGCCGAGAGTCGTAACAGGGACACCCTCCCGATCAAGGACGTGGATTTCCGTCGTGGCGTCAATAACTCTGGCCGCATCGTGGTCGGGCTGGCGAACAACCAGGTGGGCGTGGATATCCGCCAGAGCGGACAGACGCTGGTGGTGGAATTTGCGAAATCCAGTTTGCCTGAGGGATTGCGCCGCAAGCTCGATGTGTCGGACTTCGGAACGCCGGTGCAGACGGTGACGGCCTTCCAGGTGGGTGATCGTGTTCGCATGGTGATCGAGCCGCGCGGTAACTGGGAGCACAGTGCTTACCAGAGCGACGAGCAGTTCGTGGTGGAGGTCAAGCCCCAGCGCATCGACCCGACCAAGCTTACACAGGGTCCCGGTTACAACGGCCAGAAGCTGTCGCTGAACTTCCAGAACATCGAGGTCCGGGCGTTGCTGCAGGTCATTGCTGACTTCACGAACTTCAACGTGGTGACGTCGGACTCAGTCACGGGTACCGTGACGCTGCGGCTGCAGGATGTCCCATGGGACCAGGCTCTGGAGATCATCCTCCAGTCCAAGGGCCTGGGCATGCGCAAGAACGGCAATGTGCTGTGGATTGCGCCCAGGGACGAAATCGTCGCCAAGGAAAAGATGGAGCGTGAAGCCAATGCGGCCCTGGAAGTTCTGGAACCTGTCCGTACCCAGTCGTTCCAGCTCAACTACGCGAAGGCTGTGGATGTGTCTCGCCAGTTGATGGGCGTGACTGTTGGCGTCGCCGGTGGCGGCGCGGCGCCCGCTGGCGGCGCCGCAGGCGCGGCAAGTGCCCGGATCCTGAGCCTGCGCGGCAGCGCCATCGCCGAGCCGCGGACCAATCAACTGTTCGTGACCGATATCGCCAGTAAGCTGGAGCAGGTGCAGGAGCTTATCGCGAAGCTGGACGTTCCCGTACGCCAGGTTCTCATCGAGGCGCGGATCGTCGAGGCTTCCGATACCTTCGGTAAGTCGCTGGGGGTACGCCTGGGTGGTGGTATGAACCGGGCAGCCGATAGTGCCGGTGCGGGCATCCAATTTGGTCCTTCTTACAACGCAGGTTCCGCCGGAACGACCTCAGGCACATTCGTGAATCTGCCGTCCGGCGGCGCCGGCGGCTTTGGTGCCGCAACCGTCGCCGTCTCGATCTTTGGCGAGAACGCTGCCCGGTTCCTGAACCTGGAAATCTCGGCACTGGAGGCGGATGGCAAAGGCAAGGTCGTGTCCAGCCCGCGGGTTGTGACCGCCGACAAGGTCAAGGCCGTGATCGAGCAGGGCACTGAACTGCCGTATCTGGTGGCCTCCGCCAGCGGCGCGACCTCGGTCGCGTTCCGCAAGGCCAACCTGTCACTTGAGGTCACGCCGCAAATCACCCCTGAAGGTGGCGTGATCCTGGAATTGAATGTCAACAAGGACACCGTGGGCCGCTCGACGCCTGCCGGTTTTGCCATCGACACCAAGCACGTCAATACCCAGGTGCTGGTGGAAAACGGTGGCACGGTGGTGATTGGCGGCATCTTTACCCAGGAAGAGCAGGAAGACGTGGCCAAGGTGCCCTTCTTCGGAGATCTGCCGGGTATCGGCGCGCTGTTCCGTAACAAGACGACGCGTTCGGAGAAGCGCGAACTGCTGGTCTTCATCACGCCCAAGGCGCTGACCGACCGTTCGTCGCTGCGCTGAGCGTCCTGGACGAGCGCGGGCCTTGGTCATCAGTCTGGTCGGCCTGCCGGGCTCGGGCAAATCCACCGTCGGGCGACAACTCGCCCGACGGCTCCAGATTCCGTTCGCCGATTCTGATCATGTGATCGAGCAGCGCCTGGGCTGTCCGATCCGCACCTTTTTCGAACGCGAGGGCGAGGAGCGTTTTCGCGACGTTGAAGAGCTGGTCCTGGACGAGCTTACGCAGCAAGGCGGGGTCTTGTCGACGGGGGGCGGAGCCGTGTTGCGGCCTCGCAATCGCGAGCATCTGCGCAGTCGCGGCAAGGTCGTGTACCTGAAGTCCACGCCGGAGGAGTTGTTCCGGCGCCTGCGGCACGACACCCAGCGTCCCCTGCTGCAGGTGGCCGACCCGCTGCAGCGCCTGCGCGACCTGTATGCCGTGCGGGATCCGTTGTACCGCGAAACCGCGCATTTCGTGATCGAAACGGGTCGCCCGTCGGTCGCCACACTCGTCAACATGATCGTGATGCAACTCGAGCTGGCCGGCGTCGTGCCCTCGCACTGAGGCCGTCCTGGCCACGCGGCGAAGCGAGCCGGGCCTGTGCCCTAAACTCGGGGCTATGTCGCAAATCCTGAATCCGGGCGCTGCCAGTCCGATGACCGTGAGCATCGAACTGGCCGAGCGCAGCTACTCCATCCTGATCGGCAGCGGCTTGCTGCAGCATGCCGAGGCCTTTGCCGGACTGCCGAGGTCCTCGCAGGCCATGATCGTGAGCAACACCACGGTCGCACCACTTTATGCGAAATCGTTGCAGGACGGCCTGCGGTTGCATTACCCGAAGGTCCTGCTGGTCGAGTTGCCGGACGGCGAGCAGCACAAGGACTGGCAAACCCTTAACCAGATCTTCGATGCCTTGCTGGCCCAGGCCTGCGACCGCAAGACCGTGCTGTTCGCACTCGGGGGCGGCGTTGTGGGCGACATGACGGGGTTCGCGGCGGCCAGCTACATGCGGGGTGTGCCCTTTGTCCAGGTGCCGACCACCTTGCTGGCGCAGGTGGACTCGTCCGTGGGAGGTAAGACCGCCATCAACCATCCCCGGGGCAAGAACATGATTGGCGCGTTTTACCAGCCCGTGCGCGTGGTCTGCGATCTGGATACCCTGCAGACGCTTCCCGAGCGGGAGCTGAGTGCAGGCCTCGCCGAGGTCATCAAGTACGGGCCGATCGCCGACATGGGACTGTTGGACTGGCTGGAGGTCAACATGGATGCCTTGCGGGCCCGCAGGACGGATGCGCTGGCGCACGCCGTTCGGCGCAGTTGCGAGATCAAGGCCGATGTTGTAGGCCAGGACGAGCGCGAATCGGGCTTACGGGCGATCCTGAACTTTGGACACACGTTTGGCCATGCCATCGAGGCCGGGCTGGGCTACGGACAGTGGTTGCATGGTGAGGCCGTAGGTTGTGGCATGGTGATGGCGGCCCATCTGTCGCAGCGCCTCGGCTTGGTGGACGAGGCGTTTGTCCGGCGGCTCACGACGCTGATCGCGCGTGCCGGCCTGCCGATCACAGGTCCGGTGCTGGACCGACATGACAACGCAGGCCGGTACCTCGAATTGATGCGGGTCGACAAGAAGGCCGAGTCGGGTGAAATCCGTTTTGTCGTCATCGAAGCACCCGGCCGCGCCGGGGTGCGTGGCGCGCCCGACGCCGTGGTGCGCGAGGTCATTGATGCTTGCTGCGTACGCCAGTGACCCGGCGCAGACGCGCGGGCGCCGGCATGCGGAGGCGGCTGCACCGACCCGTACCGAATTCCAGCGCGACCGGGACCGGATTGTGCACTCGACGGCTTTCCGCCGTCTGGTCTACAAGACCCAGGTATTTCTGAATCACGAAGGTGATCTGTTCCGCACGCGGCTGACCCACTCGCTGGAGGTCGCGCAACTGGGACGATCCATTGCCCGCTCGCTGGGACTCAACGAGGACCTCGTCGAGGCGATCGCACTTGCACACGACCTCGGGCACACGCCATTCGGTCATGTCGGGCAGGACGCGTTGAACGAGTGCATGACGGGCCATGGGGGATTCGAGCACAACCTGCAGAGTCTGCGTGTGGTGGACCAGCTCGAAGAGCGATATCCCGAGTTCGACGGCCTGAACCTCACGTTCGAAACGCGCGAGGGCATCCTCAAGCATTGTTCACGTACCAATGCCGAGCTGCTGGAGGCCAACGAACCGGGCGGGGTGGCGCATCGATTCCTGGCGCATACCCAGCCGAGCCTGGAAGCGCAACTGTGCAATCTCGCCGACGAGATCGCCTACAACGCCCACGATATCGACGATGGCGTACGCTCCGGCCTGATCACGCTTGAACAGTTGGAGGCCGTTCCGCTGTTCGACAGTTACCGCCAGGAGGCGCTCGCCGAACATCCGCGCCTGGCCGAGGCAGGTGCCGGCCGACGACTCCTTTACGAGTCCATCCGCCGCATGCTCAGTGCCCAGGTGTATGACGTGATCCAGTCCACGCGTGCCACGCTGGAGCAAACTCGCCCGGAAAGCGCAGATCAGGCCCGGCACCTGCCGCCACAGCTGTCCTTCAGCGAGACGATGCGCGAGCAGTCGGTCGTGCTGAAGCGCTTCCTGTTTCGCAACCTCTACCGGCATCCCCAGGTCATGCAGACCACGGGACAGGCCCGGCAGGTGATTGCCGAATTGTTCGACTGCTATGTGAAGGCGCCCGGTGAGATGCAGGTGGGCCATGCGGCGCGTGCCCGTCATGCCATGGAGCGAGCCGATGCTGACCCCGCGTTGCGTCGTGTGGTGGCGGATTACATCGCGGGCATGACAGACCGTTTCGCCGGGCGCGAACACGAGCGACTGACCGGCCGAAGGCTTTGGGCATGAGCCGGTCCGCCCACGCAGCGCAGCGGTCGCATGACGCGGCCTGGATGGTCATCGCCGCGGGGGTGGCTGCGGCGCTCCATGTCGGAAAACTATCGCCAGCCTTGCCCGTCTTGCGTGACGCTCTCGGGGTCACACTCGTGCAGGCCGGTTTTCTGCTGTCGCTCGTTCAACTGGCGGGGATGACCATGGGCCTCGCAGTGGGTCTGACGGCCGACTCTCTTGGACTGCGCCGCAGCATGATCTCGGGTTTGCTGTTGCTGACCGTGGCTTCGCTGCTGGGAGGGTGGGCCAGGAACGCGGAGACACTGCTTGCATTGCGCGCGGTCGAGGGGCTGGGTTTCCTGCTCGTGTCCATGCCTGCCCCCAGTCTGATACGCCAACTCGTCGCGCCGGAGCGCATGAGCGCCATGCTGGGTCTATGGGGTGCATACATGCCGCTGGGCACGGCCTCCGCTCTCCTGTGCGGTCCGCTCGTGATCGCCTGGACGGGTTGGGCATCCTGGTGGTGGATTCTGGCGCTGCTGAGTCTGGGGATGGCCTGGCTGGTGTGGCTTCGGGTCCCGCCAGATCACGATCGAGTCCGGTCCGGCCCGCAGGCCGGCCTCCACGCGCCGGAGGGCTGGGGTCGTCGCTTGCAGCACACCCTCACGTCCCCGGGGCCCTGGCTGGTCGCGCTCAGTTTTGCGATGTACTCCGGCCAGTGGCTGGCGGTGATCGGCTTTCTGCCCACGATTTATGCACAAAGCGGGATGGCCAGCGGCACCAGTGCCTTGCTGACAGCACTCGTTGCAGGGGTGAACATGGGGGGCAACATCGTCTCGGGACGCTTGCTGAGCCGGGGTGTGGCACCGGAACGCCTGCTGTACACCGGCTTCACGGTCATGGGGTTGGGAGCCCTGCTGACTTTTGTTGCGTTCCCGGATGCTGCGTTTGCCGGCATGCCGATGCCGGTTCGATTCTTCGCCGTGGTCTTCTTTTCCATGGTCGGCGGGATGATTCCTGGCACCCTGTTCTCCCTGGCGGTGCGCCTGGCGCCCGGCGATGGAACGGTTTCCACGACGGTGGGCTGGATGCAGCAATGGGCCTCGTTCGGACAGTTTGCCGGGCCGCCCCTGGTGGCCTGGGTCGCCAGCGGCGCCGGTGGCTGGCACTGGACCTGGGTTATCACAGGATCCTGTTCCCTGGTCGGGATCGCGCTGGCGGCGCGCATCAGCGGGCAGTTGCGCCGTCGTTGAGGTGACGGCCGAACAGCACGGATAATCGGGGTGTACAGAGGGCGGAGAGACCGTGAGTTTTCTCGATCAATTGAAGTCACAGGCCAACGCGTTGCAGACGCAACGGGTCAGCGAGCAGCAAAACCTGGACGCTTTTGTGCGCCAGACGGAACTGGCCTGCCAGACCGTGGCGCTTTATCTTGCCGAACTGGCCAAGCAGCTCACTGTGATACAGCCTGCCGGTCCGGCGCTCACCCTTGACGGGCGCACGCCCTGGCCGGCGATGAAACTCGACGGCTTTCGCGTCGACTCGCGCAAGAAGAAGCTCGGGGACCGCGAAGTCTGTGACTACATCGCCATGGGCTGGCAGATCGTGCCCCGGTCTGGTGATCCGGTCCAGGCGGTGGTGAGCGTGAACTTCCCTCCGGATCTTGAGCGGGTGGAAAAGCGCCTGAATTACGGCGGCGTCCGTTTCGATCGCCAGGAAATCCGCTACCCCGACAGCAACAAGCTGCAGGAGATCCGTTTCGAGTACCAGACCCAGGCCCGCGGTTACGTGACCGTCAGTGCGGTCCATGAGGAGGCCCGGTTGAACTTTCGTTTGGCCAACCTCAGCGGCTTTGAGATCCTGAATGTACGCTGGGACGCGGTTCGGGTGGACACCGCGCTGCTCGACGAACTCGCCAAGCTGGTGGTGGGTCAACCCAATCGCTTCCTGTGAACGCCCTCCTGCCTGCCCCGTCCGATGACCAGGTCATTGCCGATATGCGGCACTGGCTGGAGCGGGCCGTCATCGGACTCAACCTGTGTCCGTTCGCCAAGAGCGTGCATGTCAAGGGGCAGGTTCATTACGTCGTGAGCGGGGCTATGGATAGCGCTGCGCTGCGCAATGACCTGTCGCGCGAACTGCAGGACTTGCACGCCAGCGATCCGCAAGTCCGTGACACGACCCTGCTGATGGCCCCTCATTGTTTGAAGGACTTCCTGGATTTCAACGACTTCCTGGGCGAGGCGGATGGGCTGCTCGCCGAGCTCGGGTTCGAGGGGGAGTTGCAGATCGCCAGCTTCCACCCGGAGTTCCAGTTTGCCGGAACCGATGCGGACGACATCACCAATTACACGAACCGCGCACCGTATCCAACGCTGCATTTGTTGCGCGAGGCGAGCATCGATCGCGCGGTGGAAGCCTTCCCGGAAGCCGAGAGCATCTACGAGAAAAACATGGAGACCCTCGCGCGGCTGGGCCATGCGGGCTGGCGCCGTGTGATGACTGCGCCGCACGAGCCTGCGGAACCACGCGTAGCGGCGGGTGAGCCGGACGGCTTTGACCTGATCACGCTGATGCAGACCTCCGAG
>DALYHW010000015.1:0-25929 GCA_031970695.1 Hylemonella sp. | reverse complement strand
GGCAGAGTGGTCGAATGTACCTGACTCGAAATCAGGCGTAGGGGCAACCCTACCGTGGGTTCGAATCCCACCCTCTCCGCCAACGACAAGCCCCGCCCCGCGGGGTTTTGTTTTTTCGGGGCTGGAAAATTCTGCGTCCCCATCTCCCTCATCGATTGGCGCGGGGCAGGCAGCCGGCAAACCCACAGCCCCGCCATAGGCAATCGTCCTCGCCTGCACAAACGCCCGCATTCCCCCAGAATGGCCGCATGAACGCACTGCGCCTGTTTCTTCTCGGCCTGGGGGCCATGCTGCCGCTGGCCGTTCCAGCCCAGCCTTCGACCCACAGCACCCAGCCCTGCCCTGCCGTGCTGCAACACACCTTCCCGCGTCTGCAGGACGATGCACCACAGAACCTGTGCCAGTACGCCGGCAAGGTGGTGCTGGTGGTCAACACCGCCAGCTACTGCGGCTACACGCGGCAGTACGAAGGGCTGGAGGCGCTGTATGCCAAGTACGAGAAGCGCGGCCTCGTGATCCTCGGGTTTCCCGCCAACAACTTCGGCCAGCAGGAACCCGGCAATGCAAAGCAGATTGCCGAACTGTGCTTCAACACCTACGGCGTAAAGTTCCCCATGTTCGACAAGACCGACGTGGTCGGACCCAGGCGCAACGCCTTGTACACGCAGCTTTACGAGGCCACCCGCTCGGCGCCCGGATGGAATTTCCACAAATACCTCATCGGTCGCGACGGCAAGGTGATTACCAGCTACCCGAGCGAGGTCGAGCCCCTGAGCGGCACGCTGGTGTCAGCGGTCGAGGCGGCCCTGCAGAAACCGCGCTGAAGCGGTGCACACCATGGACCGCGACAGTTTTCTGGAGCAGCTCAGGGCCGCCGGGTTCGAGCAGGTGACCACAGTGACACGCGAGGCCCTGGGTGCGCTGGACGTTCACACCCATCCCTTCGAGGCCCGGGCCCTGGTCCTCGAGGGCGAAATCACCATCGCCTGCGCGGGACAGGAAACGGTCTACCGGTCCGGTGATGTCTTTCACCTGGCACGGGCCGAACCCCACAGCGAGCACTATGGCCCTGCAGGCGTGAGTTACCTGTTCGGCCGCAAATAACCCGCCGTCACGCGGTTCAGGCCATCCAGTCCTGCGAGACGATGTTGTCGCGCCCCATGCGCTTGGCCTGCTCGAGGGCCCCGGCGCACAGGTCGACCAGCGCCGCAGGCGCCTGCGCGTCGTCCGGCGTCAGCGCGGCCACGCCGATGCTGACGGTGACGATGCCGCCCACCCCGCCACGGTGCGGCATGGCCAGCGCGTTGATCTGCGAGCGCACCCGCGCGGCCACCACCCGAGCCCCCGCCTCGTGCACGGCGGGCAACAGGATGGCGAACTCGTCGTCACCGTAGCGGGCCACGACGTCCGTGGGCCGGAAGACGGCCTGCAGCAGGGCAGCGGCAATGGCCTTCAGGCGGTCATGGCCCTGCGGGGAGCGGTAGGCGTCCACATAGGCGCGGAAGTAGTCGATGTCGATGAGGAGCAGCGACAGCGGCGCCTGGGCCTGCCGGGCACGCTCCCATTCGCGCAGCAAGGCCTCGTCGAACCCCGTGCGACCCAGCACGCCCGTCAGGGCATCCGCTGCAGCTCCCGGCTCTGGCGGCGGATGACCGGGCGAGGCGCTCATGGCGTGGCGAGGTCTGGCGTGTCAAGGGCGGCCGGCCTGGCCCGAGCCCTGCCGCAGTTGCTGCAGATCGGCCAGGATCTCGGCCGAATGCTTGTCCGTGTCCACCGAGCGGTAGACCCTGGCAATGCGGCCCTGGGGATCGATCACAAAGGTGTAGCGCTTGGCAAACCGGAACAGCAGCCAGTCGGACAGCGCGCCGTAGCGCGTGGCCACCTCGCCCCGGTCGTCGGACAGCAGCGCAAAGGGCAGCTTGTACTTTTGCGCAAATGCCTGGTGCGAGGCGCGGGTGTCCACGCTGATGCCCACCACCTCGGCACCCAGCGCCTGCAGCCGCAGCCAGTCGTCGCGGAAGTTGCAGGCCTCGGCTGTACACGCCGGCGTGTCGTTCTTGGGATAGAAATAGAGCACCAGCCACTTGCCACGCCATTCACCGAGGCGGCGCACCTGGCCCTGCTGGTCCGGCAATTCAAACTCCGGCGCCGCCTGCCCGGCTTCGGGCACGGCCGCCTGGACCGCACCGGCCCGCAACGCCACGCTGCCTGGCAGCAGCACGCACAGGGCGCGGCGCAGCCGGGAAATCATGGTCGCAGTTCCTTGAGGCCGCCCATGTAGGGCTGCAGGGCAGCCGGGACCTCGACGGTTCCGTCCGCGCGCTGGTAGTTTTCCAGCACGGCCACCAGGGTGCGGCCCACGGCCAGGCCGGAGCCGTTGAGCGTGTGCAGCAGTTCGTTCTTGCCCTGGGCGTTGTTGAAGCGCGCCTGCAGGCGGCGGGCCTGGAAGGCCTCGCAGTTGGAGACCGAGCTGATCTCGCGGTAGGTGTTCTGCGCCGGCAGCCAGACTTCCAGGTCATAGGTCTTGGCCGCGCCAAAACCCATGTCACCCGTGCACAGGCTCATGACGCGGTAGGGCAGGCCCAGCTTCTGCAGGATGGCCTCGGCATTGCGCGTCATTTCCTCCAGCGCCTCATAGCTCTTGTCCGGATGCACGATCTGCACCATCTCGACCTTGTCGAACTGGTGCTGGCGGATCATGCCGCGGGTGTCACGGCCGTAGGAGCCGGCTTCGGAGCGGAAGCAGGGGGTGTGGGCGGTGAGCTTGATGGGCAGCTCGCTTTCGGCCACGATCTCGTCACGTACGAAGTTGGTCAGCGTGACTTCGCTGGTGGGGATCAGGTAGAGCGCGACGTCCTCGGAACCGCCCTCCTGCCCGCCCTTCTTGGCCGCGAAAAGGTCTTCTTCGAACTTGGGCAGCTGGCCGGTGCCGCGCAGGGTGTCGGCATTGACGATGTAGGGCGTATAGCACTCGGTGTAGCCATGCTCCTGGGTCTGCACGTCCAGCATGAACTGCGCCAGCGCGCGGTGCAGGCGGGCAATGGGCCCCTTCATCACGGTGAAACGCGAGCCCGTGAGCTTGGTGCCGGTGTCGAAGTCCAGCCCCAGCGGTTCGCCCACGTCCACATGGTCCTTGACGGTGAAGTCGTATTTCTTCGGCTCGCCCCAGGTACGCACCACGACATTGCCGTGCTCGTCGCTGCCCACGGGCACGCTCTCGTGCGGCAGGTTGGGCACGGCCAGCAGCAGGGTCTGCATTTTGGTCTGGATCTGGTCCAGCCGCGCGGCGGAACTGTCGAGTTCACCCTTGAGGGCGTTGACCTCGGCCTTGGCCGCCTCGGCCTCGTCCTTCTTGCCCTGGCCCATGAGCGCGCCGATCTGCTTGCTCAGGCTGTTGCGCTTGCCCTGCAGTTCTTCGGTGCGGGTCTGGAGGGTCTTGCGCTCGGCTTCGAGGGCGCGGAACTTGTCGGCATCCAGGAAGGGCTGCGGGTTCTTGCGCGTCTGCAGGCGCTTGAGCACGCCATCGAGGTCTTTGCGGAGCAGGGTCAGGTCTAGCATGGGGGAATTGTAAGTGGGCAGTCGCGCCTGTGCCCGCGCTGCCCTGCAGCCCCCGCAAGGCGGCCGGCCGACCTGGCCCGCCCCCGGGAAATCAGATCTTCAGGCCCTTGGGCAGGGGGAACTTGACCGTTTCCTCGATGCCGTCCATCTTGCGCACCGACACCGCCCCCAGCGCCTTGATCCGCTCGATCACCTGCTGCACCAGGATTTCCGGGGCCGAGGCACCGGCGGTCAGACCGATGTGGGACTTGCCCTCGAACCACTCGGGTTTCAGCTCGTCCGCGTTGTCCACCATATAGGCTTCGGTGCCGCGCTTCCTGGCCACCTCACGCAGGCGGTTGCTGTTGGAGCTGGTGGGGCTGCCCACCACGATGACCAGGTCGACCTGGCCGCTGAGGATCTTGACGGCATCCTGCCGGTTCTGGGTGGCGTAGCAGATGTCCTGTTGCTTGGGCTCGCGCACCTGCGGGAAACGCGCCTTCACGGCGGCCAGGATGCCGGCCGCATCGTCCACCGACAGCGTGGTCTGCGTCACCACCGCCAGTTTGTCAGCCTGCGCGAGCTGGACGCGGGCAACGTCCTCCACGTCTTCCACCAGGTGGATACCGGAATCGAGCTGGCCCATGGTGCCTTCGACTTCGGGGTGGCCCTTGTGGCCGATCATGATGAACTCGTAGCCTTCCCTGGCGAGCTTGGCCACCTCGATGTGCACCTTGGTCACCAGGGGGCAGGTGGCGTCGAAGATCTGGAAACCACGGGCCTGGGCCTCGCGCTGCACGGCCTTGCTCACGCCATGGGCGGAGAAGACCAGCGTGGCGCCCGGTGGAACGTCGCTCAACTCCTCGATGAAGATGGCACCCTTGGCCTTGAGGTCGTTCACCACATAGGTGTTGTGGACGATCTCATGGCGCACGTAGATGGGACGGCCAAACTTGGCGAGCGCGCGCTCCACGATCTCGATGGCGCGGTCCACGCCCGCGCAAAAACCGCGCGGCTCGGCCAGGACGATGTCGGCTTGCATGACCATGCTCACAGGACCCCGATCAGTTGCACTTCGAAGGTCACCGGCTGGCCCGCCAGCGGGTGGTTGAAGTCGAACAGCACGGCCTCCTCGCCGAGCTGCACGACGACGCCGCCGAACTGGCCCTTGCGGTCGGGCGTGGGAAACTGCACCACATCGCCCACGGCGTACTCCTCGTTCGGGTCGCCAAGTTCGCGCAGTTCCTTGCGCGACAGCCACTGCTGCATGTCCGGATTCTTCTCGCCATAGGCCCCCGCGGGCAGCTGCAGCGTGGTGTGCACACCTTCCTCCAGGCCCAGCAACGCCTGCTCCACACCCGGGGCCAGCTCGCCCGTGCCGATGGTCAGCGTCGCCGGCTTGCCGCCGAAAGTGTTGATGATGTCACCTGCCGGCCCGGCCAGGCGGTAGTGCAGTGTGAGGAAGGAGCCGGGTTGGACCCGGGCGGCAATGGATGTCATGGAAGTCCCGATAAACTGGGCTCCATTGTAAAAACCCCCGCCATTGACGCCAGTCATGCCCCTGAAAGACCTTCCCCCCGACGCGCGACCACGCGAAAAGCTGCTGGCTCGCGGTCCGGGGGCGCTGTCCGACGCCGAATTGCTGGCCCTGCTGCTGCGCACCGGCCTGGCCGGAAAGGGGGTGCTGCAGCTGGCCCAGGAACTGCTGGACGTCAAGACCGGCTTCGGCGGCATGGCCGGCCTGCTGCACGCCAGCGCCGATGACCTGAAACGCATCAAGGGCCTGGGGCCGGCCAAGCGTGCCGAACTGCTGGCCGTGCTGGAACTGGCCCGCAGGGCCCTGGCCGAGCAGTTGCGCGAGCGTGCCGCCCTGGACACGCCGCAGGCCGTCAAGAGCTACCTGCAGCTGCACCTGGCCGACAAGAAACATGAGAGTTTCGCCGTGCTCTTTCTCGACAACCAGCACCGGCTCCTGGCGCTGGAGGAACTCTTTCGCGGCACGCTGGCGCAGACCCGGGTCTACCCCCGCGAAGTCGTGCTGCGGGCCCTGCATCACCATGCCGCCGCCGTGGTGCTGGCCCATAACCACCCCAGCGGTGCCGTCGAACCGTCGCAGGCCGATGAGTCCCTGACCCAGGGGCTCAAGGCCGCCCTGGCACTGGTGGACGTGCGGGTACTGGACCACGTGATCGTGGCGCCAGGCAAGGCCCTGTCCATGGCCGAGCGAGGACTGGTCTAGGACCGCGCGCATGGTCAAGGTCAAATCACTGGCCGACCTCAAACAGGTCAAGAAGGCGATCGAGGCGCAGGCGAAAGCCGAGGCGGAGCGCAAGGCCGAAGCACTACGGAAGGCCCGCCAGGCCACTGCCGACGCGGACCTGTTCCGCCAGGCCGCCGGTTCCGTGCGACCACTGGCCGCCCCGGCCAAGGCGCCGCTGCACGCCCCCAAGCCCCGGCCCGTACCCGTCCAGCGCCAGCGTGACGAGCAGGCGGCCCTTCAGGAGGCACTGAGCGATGAATTCGACGCGAGCACGCTGCTCGACACCGACGAGCACCTGAGCTACCGCCGCCCCGGCGTCGGCCCCGACGTGACACGCAAACTGCGGCGCGGCGACTGGGCCATCCAGCGCCAGCTCGACCTGCACGGCCTGCGCACCGACGAGGCCCGCGAACAGCTGGGTCAGTTCATCCGCGAGGCCCACAAACACGGTCTGCGCTGCGTGCGCGTGGTGCATGGCAAGGGCCTGGGTTCACCGGGCAAGACCCCGGTGCTCAAAGGCCGGGTGCAAGGCTGGCTGGCGCAGAAGAAGGAAGTGCTGGCCTTTGTGCAGGCGCGCCCGGCCGACGGGGGTGCGGGAGCGCTGGTGGTGCTGTTGCAACCCGCGTCCTGATCGGCAGCCGCGCGGGTACGGTCCACGGCCCGCAGCCGGCAAAGGTATTTGATGGCGGGCCATAATGCCGCGCTCGAAAGCGCCCAAAGGTATGCCGCCACGATGACAGATGTGTCGATCAGCCTCGGATCCCGGCTCGTGCTGGCCTCGGCCGCGCTGGCCCTGGGCTGGGAATTCATGGGTCTGACCGGCGTGGTCTTGTGCTCCCCCGTGGCCGGCGCCTGCCTGGCGCGCCCCATCTTCGAACAACTGACCAGCCTTTATGCGGGCACGCGAGCCGCGGCCTACAGGAAGCTCCAGGGCCGCTATTACGCGTTCCGCGGCGTGCCACTGGACATCGTCGAGGACGTCCGGGGCCAGCGGTGGCTGCGTACCGCCGAAGTCCGCAACCTCATTGCGAGTTTCCCCCGTGACGGTGTCCTGCGTCATGTCTGCCCCGAGGGCCTGCGGCCCGAGCAGGATACGGATCGCCCCGGGCTGCGCATACGCGCGGACACGCTGGACCACCTGCTCGCAGCGTCCCGCCAGCTGGCCACCCTCAAGTTCCGGAACTGGCTGCAGCGGGAGGTGATCTTCCCGGCCCACCGCGGGCGCGAGCGGTCACGCTGGCGCAGCCAACGCTGAGTCAGCCACGGACCGGCCGATACGGCAGGCCGGGAATGTCAGCCGGGCGTGTTTCGCATCCAGTCGGCGGTGCCGAAGAACGCCTCACGCAGGCGCACACGCAGTTCCTCGGCCACGCCGACTTCCCCCATGGCCTGGTCCATGCAGGCCAGCCACTGGTCACGCTCTATCAGGCCGATCTTGAAGGGCATATGGCGCGCGCGCAGGCGCGGATGACCAAATCGTTCGATATAGTGCTGCGGCCCGCCAAGCCAGCCGCACAGGAACCAGTAGAGCTTGTCGCGGGCGCCGTCGAGTTCGGTGCCGTGTGCGGCGCGCAGTTCCTTGTAGCCTGGCTCCAGATCCATCAGGTCATAGAAGCGGTCCACCAGCTCGCGCACTTTGGCCTCGCCGCCCAGCCACTCAAAGGCACTGGCGGGTTTGTTCTCGTCTGCCATGTAGTTCCCCAACGATCATCGACTTCGCTATTGTCGATGATCCCGGAATGCTACATAATTTATAGCGGTTATGTGGCCGCCTGGCGCAGGGTCTGCACCACCGGGCGACGCAATACCGACCGCAGGCCCCACCAGCCCGCCACGAGCGCGAGCACGGCCCCGCTCAGTGCCCCGGCCGGCAACAGCCACCAGGTGACGATCCACTCGAAGTTGAAGGCGTAACGCGCCAGCGCCCATCCCACCAAGGCCGACACGATGGCCGACAACGCCCCGGCCAGCAGGCCCACGCCTGCGAGCTCGGCCCGCTGCATCTGGCGCAACAGGCCACTGCCGGCGCCCACGGCACGCATGACGGCGTACTCCCGCGCACGCTCCTCGCGGGTGGCGGTGACGGCGGCGAACAGCACCACCAGGCCGGCCGCCAGCGTGAAGCCGAAGAGGAACTCCACGGCTCGGCTCACCTGCTCCAGCACCCGCTGCACCTGGGCCAGCGTGGCGCTCAGGTCGACCACGGTGATGTTGGGAAACTGGCGTACCAGCGTGTTGTCGAACCCTGGCTGTGCTGGCGCTCGAAACGCGGCCAAGTAGGTCGTCGGCACGTTCGGCATCTGGCTCACCGGATACAGCGCAAAGAAATTGGCCCGCATGGAGCCCCAGTCCACCTTGCGCAGCGACGTGATGGTGGTTTCGTGCTGCAGCCCTGCCATGTCGAACCGCAGCCTGTCGCCGAGCTTGAGGCCCAGCGTCTTCGCGATGCCCTCTTCCATGCTGATACCGTGCACATCCTCCGGTGTCCAGCGGCCGGCCACGATGGGGTTGTGCCCCAGTGGTTGCACGCTGTAGGACAGGTTGAATTCCCGTTCCACCAGCCGCTGCGCGCGGTCCTCGGTGTAGTCCTGCGCCTGCACGGGGCGGTCGTTCACAGCGACGAGCCGGCCGCGGATCATGGGGAACCAGTCGTAGTCCACCACGCCGGCGCCGAGCAGCTGGCGCTGGAACGCTTCGGCCTGGTCCGGCTGCACATTGATGACAAAGCGGTTGGGCGCATCGGCGGGCGTGGCCTGGCGCCAGCTGCGGATGAGGTCGGTACGCAGCAGCACCAGCAGCAGCAGGGCCAGCAGGCCCACGGCCAGGCTGCTGACCTGCAGCACCGCGTAGACCGGGCGGGCCGAGAGCTGGCGGGTCGCCAGCACCAGCCAGCGCGGTGCGGTGTTCTCGCGCACCACCCGGCGCAGCACCGCCACCGCCCCCCAGCTGGCCAGCGCGAACAGCGCGACGGCGCCGCCAAAACCACCCACGGTGATGAGGCCCAGCTTGAGGTCGCGGCTGGCCGCCAGCAGCAGCACCGCAAACCCCAGCACACCGAGTCCGAGCACGCCCAGCGACATGGGCCGCAGGCTGCCGAGGTCGCGCCGGATCACGCGCAGCGCCGGCACCTGCGCCAGTTGCAGCACCGGGGGCAGGCCAAATGCCAGCATCAGCGTCAGGCCCATGCCCAGGCCAAAGAAGACCGGCCACCAGCCGGGTGCCGGCAAGGCGGTGTCCACCAGGCCGGCCAGCAGCAGCACAAAGACATGGTGCACGGCCCAGCCCAGCGTCACGCCGAGCACGCCACCGGCCAGGCCCACGAACAGGAACTCCAGCGCATGGCTGCGTGCGATCGTCGCCTGCGACAGGCCGAGCACACGCAGCATGGCGCAGTCGTCCAGGTGCTGGTTGGCAAACGCCCGCGACGCGAGGCCCACGGCCACGGCACTCAGCAGCGCCGCCAGCAGGGCCACGAGGTTGAGGAACTTCTCCGCGCGCTCCAGCGTCTGCGCCATCTCGGGACGGCCACCCTGCAACGCTTCGATGCTCAGGCCACGCAGGTGTTCGCGTTCGATCAGGTCCTTGGCCTGCTGCACAAAACCGTTCACCACCTTGTCCTCGCCGGCCACTGCGTAGCGATAGCTCACCCGGCTGGCCGGCTGCACCAGTTGGGTGGCCGCGAGATCGGCGGTGTTGATCAGGGCCCGCGGCGCGAAGTTGATGAAGCCGGCGCCGCGGTCCGGCTCGATGCCGATCAGGCGTGTGATGCGCAGCGCCGACTCGCCCAGCAAGAGCGCGTCACCGACCTGCAGGCCCAGCACTTCCAGCAGCGCGGGATCGGTCCAGACCTCGCCTCGGGCCGGAATGTCGCTGGTCGGCGTAGCGGCGGCGCCGGCCTGCGCGCTCACGGTCAGCCGGCCACGCAGCGGGTAGCCGGGTTCGACGGCCTTGAGCGCCACCAGCCTCGTCGCCCCGCCCTGCGCCTCGCCGGCGCGTGCCATGGTGGGAAAGCTCAGCGTCGTGACGGCCTGCAAGCCGGCGGCCCTGGCGAGGTCCCGGATGCGGTCAGGCGTGGGCTGGTCACTGACGACAACGGCGTCGCCGCCGAGCAGCTGGCGTGCGTCGCGCTGCATGCCGCCCTTGAGGCGGTCCGCAAAGAATCCCACCGCCGTGAGGGCGGCGACGGCCAGGGTGACGGCCAGGATCAGCAGGCGCAGCTGGCCCGCCCGCAGGTCGCGCCAGATCGTCCGGCCAGCCAGCACAAACGGTGAAACGTTCATGAGCATCCGACAAAAAAGAAATCAGTATCCCCCAAGCCGGCGGATGCTGCTCACGGCCCTGCAGAGATACCCTGCGCACTCGCGGGAGCGGCCAGGCTGAGCTGCCGCCACAGGTCAGGAATCTCATCGGCGGTCACCGGACGGGCGTACAGATAACCCTGGATTTCATGCACGGCCAGCTGGCAGAGGGTTTGCAGCTGCGCCGGTGTTTCCACCCCTTCCGCCACCGCCTTCAGGTTCAGCGAGCGGGCCAGCGCGAGGATGGCACCGATGATGGCGTCGTCGCCCGTCTGCTGCCCGAGGCCGGACACGAAGGTCTTGTCGATCTTGAGGCAGTCGATGGGCAGATGCCGCAGGTAGGCGAGCGAGGAGTAGCCCGTGCCGAAGTCGTCGACGGACAGGCTCACACCGAGAGCCGACAGGGCGTTGAGCACCGCCTTGCCGTCGCTCATGTTCATGATCACGGACTCCGTGATCTCGAGCTCCAGGAACGAGGCCGGCAGGTCGGCCTTGGCCAGTGCGCGCTTGACCACCTGGACGATGTCGCCATCCTCGACCTGCTTCACCGAGAGGTTCACAGCCACGCGACGCACCGGCAGTCCGGCCTGGTTCCACGCGGCAATCTGTGCGCAACAGCGATAGATCACCCATTCGCCCAGGCGCAGGATGAAGCCGGTCTCCTCGGCAAGCGGCACAAACTGCGCGGGCGACACCATGCCCAGCTCGCGGCTGTTCCAGCGCAGCAGCGCCTCCAGCCCGGTCGGACGGCCGTGCACGTCGACCTTGATCTGGTAGGCCAGCGACATCTCGCCACGGTCCAGGGAGTTTCTCAGCAGTCGCTCCAGCCGGGCCCGCTCGGACGCCACGGCCGTCATGGCGGGGCGGTAGAAACTGTGCCGGTTGCGCCCCGAATTCTTGGCGTCGTACATGGCGGTATCGGCGTTGCGGACCAGGGCATCAAGGTCACGGGCATCGCCCGGCGAGAGGCAGATGCCGATACTGGCCGAGACGAACAGCATGGTGCCATCGATGTTGTAGCCGGCCGAAAGGCGTTCGATGCACCGCCGCGCGTAGCCGTCGATTTTCTCCACGCCCCCGGTCGCGCTCAGCACCACCACGAATTCGTCGCCGCCGAGCCTGGCACAAAACAGCACGTCGTCGCCCGGTTGCGACAGACGCCGGGCCGCCGCGCGGAGCACGGCATCGCCTGTCGGATGACCGAGGGCGTCGTTGATTTCCTTGAACCGGTCCAGGTCGATGAACAGCACCGCGAGTTCGGGCGCCGGGTCCGTGGCCAGCGCCGTGCGCAGGTAGGTCGTGAACGCGAGCCGGTTGGGCAGACCGGTCAGCGCGTCATGGTGCGCAATCCGGTACAGGTCCTCCTGCGCCTGCTTGCGTGTCGCGACCTCGTGCTCGAGTTCCAGGGTGCGCTCATGCACGCGCTGGTCCAGGATCTCGTTCATGTTCAGGGCCGCATCCCGCTCCTGGCTCAGCTGGTGGACCAGATCCTCGTTCTCGAATTTCAGGGCAAACAGTTCGCGGGCCGCCTGGTTTTGCCGCTTGGCAACCCGGGAAATGATCACGAGGTACATCACGATCAGGACGGCGAGGCTGGTGTAGATGCTGTCGCCTTCCAGCAGCAGGCGCGCGATCGACAGGCCGAGTGACGGCACGGTGTAGGCGTAGTAGGCCGGCAGCCAGTGGGAGGTGACGATGATGGAGCCCGCCGCCAGGCCGATGACACAGACGTACAGGAAGATCACGGCGGCTGTCTGCCCCGGGTTGAAGAGGGCCCAGCCCGCCACGCCCCACAGCAGGCCGGATGCGAGGGAGGTCGCGGTGAAGTACCAAGCCCAGGTCCGCGAGCGCTCCAGGCCGGGTCGCACGCGCGCGTAGGTCTTGGCCAGGGCGAATCGGGCCAGCAGCACCAGCAGGGCGGCCAACAGCCAGGCCGTGAGGAACGACGCGTTTGCCGGAGCCCAGAACACCGCGGCCACGACCAGGGGCATGAGGGTCAGGTTGACCAGGATGCTCGGCAGCGTGCTGTAGAGCTGCTCCACCAGATGCCACTCGGTGCGCGCCGACGCGGCCTGCGGGTAGGGATGACGTTCGGGAGCAGGCCGCTGCAATGAATCCGGCATGACTGACTTCCTCGTGCACATGGGCATGGCAGACCACCGGCCTGATGGGGTCCGCCTGCAATTCCCGCTCCCTGGGATCTTTTGGAGTTCTGGCTTGGGCCGGAAGGTGACGAGCCTGGTTCAACCCGCACCGTTCCGCCCCAGACAAACTATGCCATCGACGACAAAACCTCGCCGTCCCGGTACGGCAAATACCGGGAAAAAAGCATCATTTGGCGGGATTTGGCGACCAGAAGTCAGGCCGCGACGCGCAACTTGGCGCCGGCCAGTTCAGGCTGCAATTTCAGGCGCTGGGCACCCGTGTAGCACAGGAAATGCTTGTTCGTCGCCCGTCCGATGGTGCACAACCCCACGCGCTCGGCGACCATGTGCCCCATCTGGGTGATCCCGCTGCGCGAGACCACGACGGGCACGCCCATCTGCGCCGACTTGATGACCATCTCGCTGGTCAGCCGACCGGTCGTGTAGAACACCTTGTCGGCGCCCCCCATGGCCTCGGCATCCTGCAGCCACATCCAGCCGGCGATCGTGTCGACCGCATTGTGGCGCCCCACGTCCTCGACGAAGAAAAGCATCTGCTCGCCGCGAAACAGGGCGCAACCGTGCACCGAGCCCGCCGACTTGTAGGTGCTCTCCTGCAGGCGAATGGCATTGACGATGCCGTAGAGCTGGGCCTGGGTCAGGGTGGCGTCGGGCAGCACGATCTGGTCCACCTCGTCCATCAGGTCGCCGAACACACTGCCCTGGCCGCAGCCGGTGGTGACGACACGCTTGGCCGTGCGTTCCTCGATGTCGGTGATGCCGGCCCGCGTCTTGACCGCGGCCGCCCCCACGTCCCAGTCCACGGTGATGGACTCGATCTCTTCGACCGAACGCACCAGGCGCTGGTTGCGCAGGTAGCCCAGCACCAGCAGTTCGGGGTGTCCGCCGAGGGTCATGAGCGTGACCAGCTCGCGCTTGTCCACGTAGACGGTCAGGGCCCGCTCGCAGGGAATGGACAGCGCGCTGACCTCGCCGTGCTCGTTGACGGCAGTCACTTCACGCGTCAGCGGGGCCTGGGCCCGGGACAGGTGGGGCAAGTTGATCTTCGACATGTTCAGGCAGGGTACAACAAAACGGGCCGGACTTCGCAGTCCGGCCCGCATGACCGCAATCCTCGAGGGGATCAGGATTTCTTGGCTTTTTTCTCGCCGGCAGCCGGAGCCGCGGGCGCTGCGGGCGCCGCAGGAGCCGCCGCCGTGGCAGCGGGGGCCGGCTTGTAGACGAAGGGGCCGGGGTCGGCGCAGGGCGGGGTGTCCACCGCCTTGCCGGCCTTGCCGCTGCTGCGGACCTGCGCAGCCACCTTGTTCTGCGACTTGCACAGCAGGAAGGCCTCGACCTTGCCGTTGTGCGCGGTCTTGGCGGCAGCTTCGGCGGCCTTGGCCTTGGCTTCCTCGCTCGGGGCGGGCAGCTTGGCCTGGGCGGTGGCGCTCAGGGCGCAGGCGGCGACGAATACAGCAATCGCTTTCATGGGAGCCTCTCTCGTTGTCTTGTGTTCAGGCTTTGACGGCCGCACCGGGCGCGGCCGGCTGGCTGCGCTGGGCCGGGATCTTGCCGGCCTTGACGTCGTCGTACCAGAGCTCATGGTGTTCCTTGGCCCAGGTCTCGTCGACGTAACCGGTCTTCATGGCGTCATAGGCACCGGCCATGCCGATCGTGCCCATATAGATGTGGCCGATGAACATGGCCATCATGAGCACGGTGGCCACGGCGTGCACCATGTGCGCGATCTGCATATCGCCGCGCAGGTAATCAAGGCCAGGCACCAGCTTGTCCAGCACCAGGCCCGAGGCCACGACGATCAGGCCGAGCAGGAACACCCCGCCCCAGAACAGGACCTTCTCGCCGGCATTGAAGCGGTGCGAGGGGATCTCGTGCTCGGACAGCAGGCCGCCGCCCTTGACCAGCCAGGTGATGTCTTCCTTGCGCGGCAGGTTGTCCTTGACGAACGTGATGATGACCACCACCAGCGACACGGCGAACACCGGACCGGCAAAGTTGTGCAGGTTCTTCAGCACATAGGTCAGCCAGCCGAAGAGCGTGCCGCCGATGATGGGGTGCAGGAAGAACTTGCCGAAGGCCATCACGAGGCCGGAAATCGCCAGGATGCAGAAAGCGATGGCGTTGGCCCAGTGGGCCGAGCGCTCGAACGGCGTGAAACGCTCGATCTTGCGACCAGTCTCCTGGCCGTGCAGCTGCAGCGTGCCCTTGCGCCAGTAGAAGATGCCCACGGCACCCAGCATGATGATCAGCAGGGCACCGCCGTAGGGAATCAGCCACTGGTTTCGCACCTGGCGCCACGCCTCACCGGCGTTGGTGAGCATGGAGCCGGGATACTGCACGAAGGGCTGGATCAGGTTGCCGGCCTCAGGCGCCTGGCTTTTGGGCAGGCTGCTGTAACCGGTGACACCGCTGCCGACCTGGCGCCACATGGGCGCGTTGTTGCCGGGCTGGACCTCGCGGCGCTCGGCATTGGTCTGCGTGGCGTAACCCGGTTCGTCGCTGGCGTCGGGTTTCACGTCGAAGATGTTCTGGCCCTTGATGCCGCCCTGCGCAGCCGGCGCCGCCTTGGCACCCGGCGCGTCGAGCTTGAGCTGGTCCTGCGCCAGTGCCGGTACGGCCCAGCCCAGGGCCATGAGCATGGCCACTGCAAGCAGTTTTTTCATGAGGCGTCCGATCTTCAGTTGACCCGGTTGTACTCGTTCTGGCCGTACTGGCCGCGTGCCTTGAGCTTGGACTCCCAACTGGCCTTGTCGCCGGCTTTCCAGCCCGGCTCCACGTAGGCCTTGCCGGTCCCGCTGTAGGCCGACGCATCCGACTTGGCACCGCCAGCCGTCTGCGCCTTTTCACCACACGCCGCCAGCAGCAGCACCGAGGAGAGGACGATCAGTGTTTTTTTCATGACTTGGCTCCTGCTGCGGCCGGCTGGCCCGCCTGACGCGAGCCGTAGGCAGTGCCCCAGCCCCAGACCTCGGCACCCTTGCCGCGCTGCAGCACACGGGTACGGAAGATGTCGGCCACCATGTCGCCGTCGCCGGCGAGCAGGGCCTTGGTCGAGCACATCTCGGCGCAGGCCGGCAGCTTGCCCTCGGCCAGGCGGTTACGCCCGTATTTCTCGAACTCGGCCTGGCTGCCGTTGGCCTCGGGGCCACCGGCACAGAAGGTGCACTTGTCCATCTTGCCGCGCACGCCGAAGGTGCCGGCCGAGGGGAACTGCGGCGCGCCGAAGGGGCAGGCGTAGGAGCAGTAGCCGCAACCGATGCAGATGTCCTTGTCATGAAGCACCACACCCTCGTCGGTGCGGTAGAAGCAGTTGACCGGGCAGACGGCCATGCAGGGTGCATCGCTGCAGTGCATGCAGGCCACCGAGATGGACTTCTCGCCGGGCACACCGTCGTTGAGGGTGACCACACGGCGGCGGTTCACGCCCCAAGGCACCTCGTGCTCGTTCTTGCAGGCGGTGACGCAGCCGTTGCACTCGATACAGCGCTCGGCGTCACAAACAAATTTCATTCGTGCCATGACGTCTCTCCTCAGGCTTTCTCGATTTGGCAGATGGTGGTCTTGGTTTCCTGCATCATGGTGACGCTGTCATAACCATAGGTCGTGCCGGTGTTGACCGCTTCGCCACGCACCACCGGGGCGGCACCCTTCGGGTAATAGGCCAGCATGTCGGCACCCTGCCAGCGGCCGGCGAAGTGGAAAGGCATCCACACCGTATCGGGCGCCACACGCTCGGTCACCAGCGCCTGGAGGTTCAGGCGTGCGCCGGTCGGCGTGGTCATCCACACGCGCTCGCCATTGCGAATGCCGCGCTCGGCCGCCGTCTTCGGGTTGATCTCCACGAAGGACTCCTGCTGCAGCTCGGCCAGCCACGGGTTGGAGCGGGTCTCGTCGCCGCCACCCTCGTACTCGACCAGGCGGCCGGACGACATGATGAGCGGGAACTTCTCGTGCAGCTTGTCGGCGATGTTCTTGGTCTGCACCGACTTGTACAACGTGGGCAGACGCCAGAAGGCCTTCTTGTCATCGTGCGTCGGGTACTTGGCCATGAGCTCGGGCTTGGTACCGTACAGCGGCTCGCGGTGCTGCGGAATCGGATCCGGGAAGTTCCAGACCACCGCGCGCGCCTTGGCGTTGCCGAAGGGGTGGCAGCCGTGGTTCTTCATGAACACGCGGATCATGCCGCCCGACGGGTCGGTCTTCCAGTTCTTACCCTCGGCGGCCTTCTGCTCAGCCTCGGTGAGCTCACCCCACCAGCCCAGCTTCTTGAGCAGCAGGTGGTCCAGTTCGGGGTAACCGGTAGTGATGTCCGCGCCCTTGGAGTGCGAACCGTTCTCCGCCAGCAGGTTCTTGCCGTCCTTCTCCACGCCGAAGTTGGCGCGGAAGTTGCCGCCACCGTCCATGACGTGCTTGGAGGTGTCGTAGAGGTTGGGCGAACCCGGGTGCTTGAGCTCGGGCGTGCCGTAGCAGGGCCAGGGCAGGCCGAAATAGTCGCCCGACATGTCGTAGCCGGTCTCCTTGTCCACCACCTTGCCCTTGCACTTGAGCGTCTTCACGTCGAAGGCGTTCATGTTGCGCATGTGGGCCTTGAGGCGCTCCGGGCTCTGGCCCGTATAGCCAATGGTCCAGACGCACTTGTTGATCTCGCGCAGGATGTCTTCCGGCACGGGCTCGTCCATGCCCTTGACCTTCTGCATCTTGTAGTTCTTGACCAGCTCCTTGCCGAAGCCCAGCTTCTCGGCGAACTGGTACATGATCATGTGGTCGGTGCGGCTTTCCCACAGCGGCTCGATGACCTTCTCACGCCACTGGATGGAGCGGTTGGAGGCCGTGGCGGAACCACTGGTCTCGAACTGCGTGGCCGCCGGCAGCAGGTAGACCGCGCGGTTGGGGTTGAGGTCTTCGGGCTTGCCGGGCATGGCGGCCATGGCCGCCGTTGCCGACGGATAGGGGTCGACGACCACCAGCAGGTCCAGCTTGTCCATGGCGCGCTTCATCTCCAGACCACGGGTCTGGGAGTTGGGCGCATGGCCCCAGTAGAACACGCCGCGCAGGTTGGAGTCCTGGTCGATCAGCTCGTTCTTCTCCAGCACGCCGTCGATCCAGCGCGACACGGTGATGCCGGGCTTGGTCATCATCGCGGGCGAGGCGTACTGCTTCTTGATCCACTCGAAGTCCACGCCCCAGGCATTGGCGAAGTGCTTCCAGGAGCCTTCGGCGATGCCGTAGTAGCCGGGCAGCGAATCGGGGTTGGGGCCGACGTCGGTGGCCCCCTGCACGTTGTCGTGACCACGGAAGATGTTGGTACCGCCGCCGGTCTTGCCGACGTTGCCCAGCGCCAGCTGCAGGATGCAGGAGGCACGCACCATGGCGTTGCCGATGGTGTGCTGCGTCTGGCCCATGCACCACACGATCGTGCCCGGGCGGCTGTCGGCCAGCATCTTGGCGACCTTGTACATCTGGGCTTCGGGCACGCCGCAGGCCTCTTCCACCGCCGCCGGGGTCCACTTGGCCAGCACGTCCTTCTTGACGTCTTCCATACCGTAGACACGGTCGTTGATGTACTTCTTGTCTTCCCAGCCGTTCTTGAAGATGTGGTACAGCACGCCGAACAGGAAGGGGATGTCGGTACCGGAACGGATACGCACGTATTCGTCGGCCTTGGCCGCGGTACGCGTGAAGCGCGGATCGACCACGATCATCTTGCAGCCGGTTTCCTTGGCATGCAGCATGTGCAGCAGGCTGACCGGGTGGGCTTCAGCCGCATTGGAGCCGATGTACAGGGCGACCTTGCTGTTCTGCATGTCGTTGTACGAGTTGGTCATCGCACCGTAGCCCCAGGTGTTGGCCACGCCGGCCACCGTCGTGGAGTGGCAGATACGCGCCTGGTGGTCACAGTTGTTCGTACCCCAGAAGCTCACGAACTTGCGCAGCAGGTAGGCCTGCTCGTTGCTGTGCTTGGACGAACCGATGAAGTAGACGCTGTCCGGACCGCTGGCCTTGCGCAGCTCCAGCATCTTTGCGGTGATCTCGTTGAGTGCGGTGTCCCAGCTGATGCGCTCGTACTTGCCGTTGACGAGCTTCATCGGGTAGCGCAGGCGGTATTCGCCGTGGCCGTGCTCGCGCAGCGAGGCACCCTTGGCGCAGTGCGCGCCCAGGTTGATCGGGGAATCGAACACCGCCTCCTGACGCACCCACACGCCGTTCTCGACGACGGCATCGACCGCGCAGCCCACCGAACAGTGCGTGCAGACCGTGCGCTTGACTTCGATCTTGCCGTCACCGACGGCAACACCGGAAGCGGCCTTGGCCTTCTTCACGAGCGTGAGTTGCGAGGCCGCCAGGCCTACACCCAAGCCCAGGCCCGAGCGACGCAGGAACGCTCGGCGGTCCATGGTGGGCAGGGCCTGCGACAGGCCGCGGCGCAGACTGTGGACGAAAGGCGAACGGGCTGTCGCCGCGGTCGCCGGGGATTTTTTGGTCAGCAACATGGATGTCTCCAACGAACGTTAGATCTGGGTCGTCTTGAAATAGCGCTTGACGTGCTCGGACAGGTGGTAGCCACCGCCCTTGGCCGGAGCCACCTTGGGTTGCTGCACCGTGGTCTCGGCCGGCTGCGTCGCCGGCAACATGCTGGCGACGGCGGCCACGGCACCGGCAGTGCCTGCGCCGGCAAACAGGGTGCGCCGCGACAGTTTCCCTTGGGGTTGACTCATGCTGTGTCTCCTGAAAGGTTCCACCTAGGAACAGAAATACATAACAAACCTGCACGGAATTTATCAACCCGCACGCCCATGAGCAAGCACAGGGATATATCAGGAGCGAGTGCAACGCATGCGGAAAAAACGTTTGTTTCGTATGTACTGATATTCAATTGCTACCCCGATCCTCGCGCCATGTCTGCGACAAGCCACGTGCCACAAGGACTTGGCTGTTTGCTGCGATGCGACAACGGCGGCAACACGCCGCACAGACACCGTGTACCCGCGACAATTTGTCGCAAATGCACAGGCAAGCTGTCGCCCGGCATGTCACGGGAACCTATGCAATCTGTTGCATACACGCTGAAATTCGCGGACTTACCCGCAGCCTGACGGCGGCCGCGGACCACGCAGCCAGGCAGTCAGCGCGGCACAGGGTCGGCCGATAGAATCGACCCTCCCTCATGAGCAACCTGCCCCCGACATCCCACGCGTCCGACACCGGCAAGATGACTGACGGCTGGCCCTACTGGTCCATCCTCGTCGTCGACGACGAGCCGGGCATGCGCAACTTCCTCGTCAAGACGCTGGCGCCACGCTGCGAGAGCGTGATGGAGGCCGGCAGCGCCGAGGAAGGCGCTGCCCTGCTGCGCGCCAACCACGTGGACCTGATCATCCTGGACATTGCCCTGCCCGGCATGAACGGCGTGGCCTGGCTCAAGGAACTGCGCGAGCATGGCTACACCGGGCAGGTCATCCTCATCACGGCCTTTGCCGACCTCGACACCGCCATCGAGGCGCTGCGCGCGGGCGCCTCGGACTTCATCCTCAAGCCCTTTCGCGTGCCGCAGATCCTCAACGCCGTGCGCCGCTGCTACGAGAGCGCCCGCCTGGCCCGGGAGAACTTCGTGCTGCGCCACACCCTGTCGCGCAGCCAGTTCGCCGACAACGGGCTGGTTGGCCGATCCGGCCAGATCCAGGAACTCTCGCAATCGGTGCGCCGCGTGGCGGCCGTCAACAGCACGGTGCTGTTGCAAGGTGAATCGGGCACGGGCAAGGAGCTCGTGGCGCGCGCGTTGCATGCGCTGAGCCCGCGCGCGCAAGGCCCCTTTGTGCCCGTGAACTGCGCGTCGGTCTCGCCCGAGCACATGGAGAGCGAGCTCTTCGGCCACGCCAAGGGCGCCTTTGCCGGCGCCTCGCGCGCGCGCGACGGCCTGTTCTACTACGCCCAGGGTGGCACGCTGTTTCTCGACGAGGTCGCGGAACTGCCGCTGGCGTTGCAGGCCACGCTGTTGCGCGCGCTCGAAGACCTGAAGATCCGCCCCGTGGGCAGCCAGCAGCTGCTGCCGGTGAACGTGCGCATCATCGCGGCCACGAACCGGGACCTGCAGCAGGAAGTGGAAGCCGGTCGCTTTCGCAAGGACCTCTACTACCGGCTGCAGGTGGTCGAGCTCACGCTGCCGCCGCTGCGCGAGCACAAGGAAGACATCCCCGACCTCGTGCACTACTTCATCGGCCAGCTGGCCCCCGTGCTGGGCGCCGTGCCCCTGCAGCTCACGCCCACGGAGATGGACTACCTGACGCAGTACGACTGGCCGGGCAACGTGCGCGAGCTGCGCAATCTGATCGAGCGCTCGCTCATCCTCGGCTCGCTCAACGTCTCGGCGCTCTACGCCATGGACAAGCGACGCAGCGTGGCCAGCACGACCGCCCTGCCCACGGACCTGCATGCGCTGGAGAAGCAGCACATCCTGGCCGTGCTCGACTCGGTCCAGGGCGACAAGACCCAGGCCGCGCAGTTGCTGGGCATCTCGCGCCGCACGCTCGAACGGCGCTGCGCCGAGTGGGCCCTGGCGTGAACCTGCCGCGCGTCTCCCCGTCGGCGCTTACGCCGCGCTGGCTGGCGCATTCGATCCGCAACAAGCTGCTGGCCATGGCATTGCTGCCGCTGCTGGTGGTGCTGCCGCTGCTGGTGGGCGCCCTGGTGGTCTGGGGCAACGCGGCCTACGACCGCCTGCTCATCACCAAGGTACGCAGCGACCTGGCCGTGGCGCACGGGTATTTCGAGCAGGTGCTGGCCGAGGTGGGCACCGGTACGCAAGCCGTGGCCGCCTCGCAGGCGCTGTACCACGCGCTGCAGCAACGCGACCTGCCCGCCTTGCAGCGGCTGCTGGCGCGTGAGCGCCAGCGCCTGGGTTTCGACTTCTTCAATCTCTACGCCCTTGATGGACGCCTGCTTACCGCAGGATGGCTGGAGGACAGCCCCGGAACGGCGGCGCTGCGCGCACCGGACAGCGGGCCCGCAGCCTTGCAGGCGGGTATCAGCACCGATCACGCCAGCCTGGCCCGGCTGGAACGCGCCGACCTGCTGGCGCTGGCGCCGCACCTGGCGACGCGCCTGCAGATCCCGCTGATCGACACGCGCGGCGCAGCACCCACTGCGCGCAGCGAGGAAGACCGCGCGCTGGTGATGCTCTCGACCACGCCGGTGCGCGACGCTCGCGGTGACATCGTCGCCCTGCTGCGCGGCGGCGTGCTGCTCAACCAGAACCTGCCCTTCATCGACCACATCAACCGCATCGTCTACCCCGAAGGCTCGCTGCCCTTCGGCAGCCATGGCACCGCCACCCTTTTCATGGACGATGTGCGCATCACCACCAACGTGCGCCTGTTCCAGGACCAGCGGGCCATCGGCACGCGCGTCTCGCAAGCCGTGCGCCAGGCCGTGCTGGGCGAGGGCCAGACCTGGCTGGACAGCGCCTTCGTGGTCAACGACTGGTATGTGTCGGCCTACGAGCCATTGACCGACGCACGGGGCGAGCGCGTGGGCATGCTCTACGTCGGATACCTCGAACAGCCCTTCCGCAACATCAAGTACGGCATGCTCGCGCTCATCGTCGCCATCTTCATGGTGGTCATGGTGCTCGCAGCGCTGTTTTCGCTGCGCTGGGCGCGCAGCATCTTCCGGCCGCTGGAACAGATGAACCAGACCATGCAACGGGTGGAAGACGGTGACACCAGCGCGCGCGTCGGACCGGTCGCCGCGCGTGACGAGATTGGCGCACTCGCCGGCCACCTGGACGAACTGCTCGACGTGATCGACGAGAAGACCCAGGCGCTGCAGCGCTGGGCCCATGAACTCGACGCCAAGGTGATCGAGCGAACGCGCGAACTGGCGCAGAGCAACGCCTCGCTGAAACTGGCACAGGAGCAGCTCGTCAAGTCGGAAAAGCTCGCCGCCATCGGCCAGATTGCTGCCAGCGTGGCCCACGAGATCAATAACCCGATCGCGGTGATCCAGGGCAACCTGGACCTGCTGCGCGAGACGCTGGGGCCGCAGGCCGCCCCGGTGAAGGCCGAACTGCAGCTGGTCGACCAGCAGATCGAGCGCATGCGCCTGATCGTCACCCAGCTGCTGCAGTACGCGCGTCCCACCGAGTACGCAGGCTATGTCGAAGCGGTGGACGCGAACCAGGTGCTGGAAAACTCGCTGGTGCTGGTGGCGCACCTGCTGGCCCGCACGCGTATCGAGGTGGTACGCGAACTGCAGGCCACGGCACGCGCCGGCATCAACCGCCAGGAGCTGCAGCAGATCGTGATCAACCTGCTGATCAACGCCATCCAGGCCATGCCCGAGGGCGGCACGCTGCGACTGCGCACGTGCGACCGCAGGCACATCGCCGGTGACGGCAAGGCCGGCGTGCTGGTGGAGGTGAGTGACACCGGACCCGGATTGAGTGACCGGGTGAAGGATCGGCTCTTCCGCCCCTTCTTCACCACCAAGAACGACGGCAACGGCCTGGGCCTGTGGATCAGCGTGGGCCTGGTCGAGCGCTACGGCGGCAGCATCGAAGGCCTGAACCGGCGTGAGCTCGGCGAGGCGGCACCGGGCGCCACGTTCCGCATCTGGCTGCTGACGGAACCAGTGGCCCCCGAGGGCGGGCCCTCGGGCCCGATGGAGCCCCGCAGGGCGTGACTAGGCCAGCATGTCGAAGCCCTGGGCTTCGACGCTCATGAAGGCGCGGGTGAAACCCGCCAGGGCGGCATAGAAGCGTGCGCGCGGATGACCTTCGAGCGCGTCGCACATCGGGTTCACCCAGGGCTGCAGGTGTGCCGCGAAGAATTCGCGCTGTTTCGTGAGGTTGGCCACGGCCACATCGTCACCGGCAATCAGGTAGCGCATCACCTCACACAGGTAGGCGATGTGATCCTCGGTCTCGGGCATGGTCTCGTCGCGGGCCAGGCCCAGGCCGGCCAGCGCCTCACGCAGCTGGACCAGCGGTTTTTCGTTGAGGAATCCGCTCAGGTAGTGCGAACCGAAGAGGTAGACCTCGGGTTTGCCCACGCCGCCAAACAGGGTGCTGTACTCCGACGTGATGGCGGGCAGGTCAAGGTCACGGGCCGCGGCCACCAGCGCGCGCCAGGGCTCTTCCAGAAAGCCCCCTTCGGCCGGCGCCTCGGTGGCCGCGACGCGCAGCTGTTCCAGCAGCTCCGCGCCGGGCGGCGCGTAGTACAGCGCGGCCAGCAGGCCATAGACCTCGGCGCGCGCGGTCTCTTCATCGAGTGAGCTCTGCACCAGCAGGGCGTCCTTGGAGTCGTTCGGGTTGCTCATCGTGGCAGCCTTCTCACAGGTCGGTGATCTTGGTTTCGTTCGGGTTGCTGTAGATGTCGATCACGCGGCAGTCGCCGCACATCTTCAGCCGCTCCAGCGCCTCGCCCTGGAACATGGCGTGGCCCGCGAGCTTGCCCAGCATGGCCTCGATGGCCTTGAGCGTGCCGAAAGGCCGGCCACAGCGGATACAGCTGTAGGGCTGCATCTCGTTGAGCACGACGGCCTCCTTGCGCTGAGCGTCGAGGCGCAGCTGCGGGATCAGGCTGATCGCCTTTTCGGGACAGGTCTTCGCGCACAGTCCGCACTGCACGCAGTTCTTCTCGATGAAACGCAGCTGCGGCGCGTTCGGGTTGTCCTGCAGCGCGCCGGCGGGGCAGGCGTTCACGCAACTCAGGCACAGGGTGCAGGCGTCCTTGTTGACGGCGAGTGCTCCCAGCGGCGCGCCCTGCGCGGGCAGCGGGATCACCCCGGGCTGCGCTGCCGCATTGGCCAGCAGGTGGTCCAGCGCCAGTTCCAGCGTAGCCCGTTTGTCGGCCTGCACGGCAAAGCCGGCGTGGCGCGCCGGCACCTGGGCGGGTACCGCCTGCAGGTCGGCGTCCAGCGCCGCGAGGTCACGCGCATCACGTGCGTGCAGGATACGGAAATGCTCGCCGGCATAGCCCAGGCCATGTAGGATGGCCTGCGCGACGTTCATCTGCGCGCGCACGGCTTCCAGGTACTGCGGCGCTTCTTCACCCGTCATGAGCACCCAGACATTGCTGGCGCCGTAGGCCACGGCCGACAGCCAGACATCCAGGCCGAGCGACGCCGTGTGCCACACCGGCACCGGGATCACGCGCGCGGGGACGCCACGCACGTCACGGTCCACGCGTGCCGCACGTCCGAGGTCGCTGACCAGGCGCGCGCCCGCACCCTGGCTGTGCAGCAGCAGGGCCGGCTCCTTACCGCCGGCGCGCAGATAGGTGGACAGCAGAGTCTTGAACTTGACGCCCTGCTCGCTGGCCCGCGGGTAGGCGAATGTGAGGGCGCCGCTGGGACAGACCGTCGTGCAGGCGCCGCAACCGACGCACAGATTGGGGTTGACCTTGATCTGCTGCCGCTCGTAGTCGGAGCTGATGGCCGACGCCGAGCAGACCTCGATACAGGCGCTGCAGCCGGTCTTCTCGTTGCGGCTGTGCGCGCAGAGTTTCTGCTTGTACGTGAAGAACTTGGGCTTCTCGAATTCCCCCACCAGCCCGCGCAGCTCGATCAGGGCCCGCGCATCCTGCCCGTCCCACAGGAAATAACCCTGGGGTTTGGCGTGCTGGGTGAATGCGGGCGCGGACCTCAGATCCAGCACCAGGTCGAACGTGTCGCTGTCGCTCTGCGGCTCACGCGTGAAGTCGATCGCACCGGCCACGCCGCAGGCCTTGACGCAGTCGCGATGCGATTTGCACAACGCGGTATCGATCTGGTAGTCGAAGCCGATCGCCCCTTCCGGACAGGCGGCAATGCAGGCGTTGCAGCGTGTGCACAGGTCCAGGTCGATGGCATTGTTGCGTTGCCACTTCAGTTCGAACGCACCCAGCCAGCCGGTGAGTTGCTCGATGTGGCCGCTGAGCACCGGGTAGCGGCGTTCCTGCGCGCCGCCCTCGGCACCCGCCCCGGTGCTGAAGATCGTCACATCCAGGGTGTCGCCCAGCAGGTCGGCCGCACGCTCGGCTGCATCGAGCGCACCGATCACGAGCAGGCGGCCCGCGCTCTTGTAGGTGACGGTGGGCACCGGCTCGGGATCCGGCAGGCGCGCTGCCGCCAGCAAGGCGGCCATCTTGGGCATGGCCTTGGCCGCATCCTTGCTCCAGCCCCCGGTCTCGCGGATGTTGACAAAGCGGATGGGCACGGCCTGGACACCCTCGGTCTGCTCGGCAATCTCGCCGAACAGCCGCGCCTCCTGCGTGCAGGCCACCACCACGTCCTGCCCCTGGGCCAGCGCCTGCTGGAAGGCGCCAGCCTCGCGGCGGCACAGCGTGGAATGCTGCGTCAGGTTCTCATTGAGGACGGCCCCCAGACCCTTGGGGTCCAGCGGCATGGTCCTGTTGCAATCGCAGATCAGTGTTGTCATGGTCTTGTGCAATCGGCGCGGGTGGCTCGGCATCGGGGGCCGGCGGCGCATCCGCAGGAGAAACGGAGGCGGTCGTCGCACCGGCCGCGGCGGCGGCCGGAGGCGACGCTTTCTTCTCGTCGTCAAACAGGTTCAGGAATTGTGCGCTCGCCAGCTTGCGCAGCATGGACGGCGGCAGGGGATCGGGCTTGTTGTAGTCGTCGATGTAGATGTCCAGGCCGTCCATCACATTGAAGTGCGGGTCGTCGAACAGCT
>DALYHW010000014.1:25126-26827 GCA_031970695.1 Hylemonella sp. | reverse complement strand
GCGCCCGTCTTGAGCAGGGCCGCGGTGAGGGTGGGGTCCGGCGCGAGGTGCAGGGAGGTGTAGAGGATCTGGCCAGCGCGCAACAGTGGCAGTTCGGACGGCTGCGGCTCCTTGACCTTGACGATCATGTCGGCCTGGGCGAACACGGCGGCCGCGTCGGGTACCAGCGTGGCGCCTGCCGCCCGGTAATCGGCGTCCGCCAGTCCGATGGCGGCACCGGCGCCGGCCTGGACCAGCACCTCGTGGCCATGGGCGCACAGCTCGCGCACGCTGGCCGGCGTCAGGCCGACGCGGTATTCATGGTTCTTGATTTCTTTCGGGACACCGATGCGCATGACGCGATTCCTCCTGCGTCAGGGTGTAACGCGGACATCGTTTTTGCGCAAGCCCCGGCCGTCAGGCGGAACGCCGGCCCCGCCACGCCTGCGCGGGGCAAGCGCGGCGGGCCCCTTCAGCGGGCGCTGGCGGTCTGCAGCTGCAGCGCGCGCTGTGCCGTGGCGGCGATGTGGTCCGCGTCCACACCGAAGAACTGGCGCAGGGCGGCGCGCGTGTCGCTGCGACCGAAGCCGTCGGTGCCCAGCGTGTGGTAGCTGCGGCCGGCGGGCAGGTGGGCACGCACGCTCTCGGGCACGGCGCGCACGTAGTCGCTGGCGGCGATGATGGGGCCGCGGCTGTCCTGCAGCTGCTGTGCGATGAATGGCGTGGCTCCCGCTTCGCCCGCCAGCAGGCGCTGCTCGCAGGCAACGCCGTTGCGGGCCAGTTCGCTCCAGCTGGTGACACTGTAGACGTCGGCCGTCACGCCCTGCGCGGCGAGCTGCTGCGCGGCCTTGATCACTTCGGTGAGGATGGCGCCCGAACCCAGCAGGGTCACCGCGGGGGCATCGGCGGCCGCGCCGGTGGCTGGATAACGGGCGTACCGGTAGCAGCCGCGGATCACGCCCGCGGCCGCGTCGTCGGGCAGGTCGGGTTGCGCGTAACTTTCGTTCATCAGCGTGACGTAGTAGAAGACATCACGCTGCTCGACCATCATCTCGCGCATGCCCTGGTCGACGATGACGGCCAGCTCGCCCGCGAAGGCCGGGTCGTACGCCTTGCAGTTGGGAATGGTGGCGGCCACCAGATGGCTGGAGCCATCCTGGTGCTGCAGGCCTTCGCCGCCCAGCGTGGTGCGGCCCGAGGTGGCGCCCAGCAGGAAGCCGCGCGCGCGCTGGTCGGCGGCCGCCCAGATGGCGTCGCCCACGCGCTGGAAGCCGAACATCGAGTAGTAGATGTAGAAGGGCAGCATGGCCATGCCATGCACGCTGTAGCTGGTGGCGGCAGCGGTCCAGCTGGCGATGGCGCCGGCTTCCGAGATGCCTTCTTCGAGGATCTGGCCGTCCCGCGCCTCGCGGTAGCTCAGCACCGAGCCGATGTCCTCGGGCGCATAGCACTGGCCCACGCTGGAGTAGATGCCGACCTGCTTGAACAGGTTGGCCATGCCGAAGGTGCGCGCCTCGTCGGCCACGATGGGCACGACGCGCGGGCCGAGCGTGGCGTCCTTGAGCAGCGCGCCCAGCAGGCGCACGAAGGCCATGGTGGTGCTCATCTCCTTGCCGCCGGCCTGGAGCGCAAAGCCGGCGTAGCTCTCCAGCGCGGGAGTCGGCACCAGGGCACATGCCGTGTGGCGCTGCGGCAGGTAACCGCCCAGGGCCTCACGGCGGG
>DALYHW010000014.1:0-25088 GCA_031970695.1 Hylemonella sp. | reverse complement strand
GGGCCTGCAGGTAACGCAGCTCGGCGCTGTCGTCGGCTGGCTTGTAGAAGCTGAGCTCGCGTGCCTGCTGGTCGGAGATCGGCAGGTTGAATCGGTTGCGAAAGGCGATGAGGTCTTCCTCGTCGAGCTTCTTCTGGCTGTGTGTGGTCATCTTGCCCTGGCCGGACGCGCCCATGCCATAGCCCTTCTTGGTGTGGGCGAGGATCACGGTGGGCTGGCCGCGGTGGCTGGCGGCAGCGGCATAGGCGGCGTAGATCTTCACGAGGTCGTGGCCGCCGCGCTTGAGCTGGTCGATCTGCTCGTCGGTCATGCCTTGCGCCAAACGTGCGAGGGCTTCGTTCTGGCCGAAGAAATTGTCGCGGTTGAAGCGGCCGTCCTTGGCGGCGAAGGTCTGCATCTGGCCGTCCACCGTGGCGCTGAGCGCGCGCAGCAGGGCGCCGTCGTGGTCGCGTGCGAGCAGGCCGTCCCAGTCGCTGCCCCACAGCAGCTTGACGACGTTCCAGCCTGCGCCGGCAAACAGTTTTTCCAGCTCGTCGACGATGCGGCCGTTGCCGCGCACCGGCCCGTCCAGGCGCTGCAGGTTGCAGTTGACCACCCAGACCAGGTTGTCCAGCTTCTCGCGCGACGCCAGCGTGAGTGCGCTCATCGATTCCGGTTCGTCCATCTCGCCGTCACCGAACACGCCCCAGACCTTGCGGCCGCCGCAGTCCAGCAGCTTGCGGTGCGTGAGGTAGCGCATGAAGCGCGCGTGGTAGATCGAGCTGATCGGGCCCAGGCCCATGGAGCCTGTGGGGAACTGCCAGAAGTCCGGCATCAGCCACGGGTGCGGGTAGCTGGACAGGCCGCGCGCGCCGTTTGCGCCGGCGCCGATTTCCTGGCGGTAATGCTGCAGGTCGTGCTCGCTGAGCCGGCCTTCGAGGAAGGCGCGCGCGTACACGCCGGGTGCGCTGTGAGGCTGGAAGAAGACGAGGTCGCCCGCGTGCTGCGGGCCACGTGCCCGGAAAAAGTGGTTGAAGCCGACTTCGAAGAGATCGGCCGCGCTCGCGTAGCTGGCGATGTGGCCACCCAGCTCGCCATAGGCCTGGTTGGCGCGCACCACCATGGCCAGCGCGTTCCAGCGCATGATGGACGCGAGCTTTTCCTCGATGGCCAGATCGCCCGGGAAGACGGGCTGCTGCGCCACGCCCACGGTGTTCACATAGGGCGTCACCAGTTCCGGCTGCCAGTCGGCACCCTGGTGGCGCGCCAGGCGTGCGAGTTCGTCCAGCAGGAAACCGGCGCGCTGCGGTCCTTCGCTGGCCAGCACGGCCAGAAAGGCGTCACGCCATTCCGCGGTTTCCTGGGGATCGAGGTCGCGCTGGGCGTCGGGAGCAAGGAGGAGGGAGGAGGGCAGCGGTGCATTCATGATGCACGCACTGTATGTCGGGGACGGGAAAATTAGTTGCTGAAATTGGTGTTTTGTCCGTCTATTGAGGCATAAAATTCTGAAAAATAAACAAATTTCAGCATATGAAGCTTGATAAAGTCGATCTGAGGATCCTGGATGAATTGCAGGCCGACGGCGGCCTGTCCAATGTGGATCTGGCGCGGCGCGTCCACCTTTCGCCCTCGCCCTGCCTGGCGCGCGTCAAGGCACTGGAGGCGGCGGGCGTGATCCGGCGTTACGTGGCACTCGTGGATTCGGCGGCCGTCGGGCTGGGCTTGAATGTGTTCATCAGCATCAGCCTCAAGACCCAGAGCAAGGAGGCGCTGGCCGCCTTCGAGCAGCGCATCGCCGAGCACGACGAGGTGATGGAGTGCTACCTCATGACGGGCGATTCCGACTACCTGATCCGCGTGGCCGTCCCCGACATCGGCGCGCTGGAGAAGTTCATCCTGGAACAGCTCACGCCCATTCCCGGCGTGGAGAAGATCCGTTCGAGCTTTGCGCTCAAACAGGTGCGCTACAAGACGGCGCTGCCGCTACCCGGCCGATAGGCGACCCATTGCGCTGCCACATCGAGGTTTACACCTCGATGGTGTGTCTTCGGCATCACAAGCCCTGCGGGCAGTTGTCAGCCTTCGACACCGGTTGGTCGTTGTGGCTGCGACTAACAAGCCCTGCGGGCAATTGTTAGTCTGCGCCGCGACCTGGAAGTCTCAGACTTCCAGGTTGTCAATCAAGCGGGTGGTCCCGAGCCTGGCCGCGCCGAGCACGACGAGGCGGTCCGGGTGGGTCAGGTCGTCGGCCTGCGGGGCCTGCAGGTCGTGGCGCCGGCGCACGGTCATGTAGTCGGGCTGCCAGCCGCGCTGTGCCAGGGTGTGCATGGCGTGCTGCTCGATGGCGGCGACGTTGTGCTCACCGGCGCGCAGCGTCGCGATCATGCCCTTGAGCGTGCGCGAGAGATGCACCGCCTCGGCACGCTCGCTGGCACTGAGGTAGCCGTTGCGCGAGGACAGCGCCAGTCCGTCGTCGGCGCGCAGCGTGGCGCCGGTGTGGATGGCGATGGGCAGGGCCATCTGGTCCACCATGCGGCGGATGATCATCTGCTGCTGGTAGTCCTTGGCGCCGAACACGGCAGCGTGGGGCTGCACGATGTTGAAGAGCTTGTGCACGACGGTGCAGACCCCGACGAAGAAGCCCGGGCGGAAGTGGCCTTCCAGGATGTCGGCCAGCTCGGCCGGCGGGTGCACCTTGTAGCCCTGCGGCTGCGGATACAGCTCCTGCTCGCTCGGCGCAAAGACGATGTCGCAGCCTGCGCCCCTGAGCTTTTCGCAGTCCGCCTCCAGGGTGCGCGGATAGGTACCGAAGTCCTCGTGCGGCAGGAACTGCAGGCGGTTCACGAAGATGCTGGCCACCGTCACGTCGCCCAGCGTCCTGGCCTGCCTCACCAGCGCCAGGTGCCCGTCGTGCAGATTGCCCATGGTGGGCACGAAGGCCGGGCGCTCATGCCGGGCCAGTTCCGCGCGGAGTTCAGAGATGGTGTGAATCAGCTTCATGGGTAAGAGCGCAAAGGTCAAATCGCGGGGCGCCGCGGAACCGGCTTGGCCGGGCCGCTGGCGCCGCCCCCTTGAGGGGGTGACGCCGCAGGCGGCTCAGGGGTGTACTTGTCTACCAGGCGTGCTGCGAATTCACCGGGAAGCGGCCTTCCTTGACCGCCTTCACGTAGGCCTCCATGGCACCGCGCACGCTGCCGGCGTCGGCCATGAAGTTGTGCACGAACTTGGGCATCTTGCCCAGGTTCATGCCCAGCATGTCGTGCAGCACGAGCACCTGGCCCGCGCAGTCCACACCGGCGCCGATGCCGATGGTGGCGCAGCGCGGCAGGGCCTGCGTGATCTCGGCCGACAGGGCTGCGGGCACCATCTCCAGCACCAGCAGGCTGGCGCCGGCGTCTTGCAGTTCCAGTGCGTGGCGCTTGAGCGTGGCGGCGGCTTCGTCACCGCGGCCTTGCACGCGGTAGCCGCCCAGGGCATGCACGGTCTGCGGTGTCAGACCCAGGTGGGCGCAGACGGGAATGCCGCGGTCCACGAGGAAACGCACGGTCTCGGCGGTCCAGCCACCGCCCTCGATCTTGACCATGTGGGCGCCGGCCTGCATCAGCACGGCGGCGTTACGGAAGGCCTGTTCCTTCGATTCGTGGAAGGTGCCGTAGGGCATGTCGCCGATGATCCAGGCCGTGCCCTGCACGCGGCGCACGCCGCGCGTGACGCTCTCCACGTGGTAGCGCATGGTCTCCAGCGTCACGCCCACGGTGCTGCTCAAACCCTGGCAAACCATGCCCAGTGAGTCGCCGATCAGGATGCACTCCACGCCGGCAGCGTCGGCCACGGCGGCAAACGTCGCGTCGTAGGCCGTGAGCATGGTGATCTTCTCGCCGCGTGTGTGCATCTCCTGCAGGCGCGGCAGGCTGATGGGCTTGCGCGTGGCCGGCGGGCTGGCCGGCGGCAGCGTGCCATAGGGCGAAGCGCTGTTGTTCGGGGTGGAGGTCGGGGTGCTCACGGTGGTCTCCAGCAGTTACGGAGTGAGGATCAGGTCAGGCCGGGCGGCTGGTGGGCCGGGCCCATGCCCAGGCGAGCCAGCAGCTGCACGTCGGCGTCGGTGTCCGGGTTGCCGGTCACCAGCAGCTTGTCGCCGTAGAAGATGGAGTTGGCACCTGCCAGGAAGCACAGGGCCTGTACGGCTTCGCCGAGTTGCTGGCGGCCGGCCGACAGGCGCACGCGCGCCTTGGGCATGGTGATGCGGGCCACGGCGATGGTGCGCACGAACTCGAAGGGATCGAGCGGCTCCTGGCTGGCCAGGGGCGTGCCTTCCACGCGCACCAGGTTGTTGATCGGCACGGATTCGGGATAGGGATCGAGGTTGGCCAGCTCGGCGATCAGGCCGGCGCGCTGGCGGTGGTTTTCGCCCATGCCCACGATGCCGCCCGAGCAGACCTTGACGCCGGCGCCGCGCACCCGCTCCAGCGTGTCCAGACGCTCCTGGTAGTCGCGGGTGGTGATGATGTCACCGTAGAAATCGGGGGCGGTGTCGAGGTTGTGGTTGTAGAAGTCCAGGCCCGCATCAGCCAGTGCCTGGGCCTGCTCTTCCTTCAACATGCCCAGCGTGGCGCAGGTCTCCAGGCCCAGGCCCTTCACACCGCGCACCAGCTCGGCCACTTTCTCGATGTCGCGGTCCTTGGGTTCGCGCCAGGCGGCCCCCATGCAGAAGCGCGTGGCTCCGGCATCCTTGGCGCGCTTCGCGGCAAACAGCACTTCCTCGAGCTCCATGAGCTTGGAGGCCTTGACGCCCGTGTCGTACTTGGCCGACTGCGGGCAGTAGCCGCAGTCCTCGGAGCAGCCGCCGGTCTTGACCGACAGCAGTGTGGCGAACTCGACCCGGGTCGGGTCGAAGTTTTCACGGTGCACGGTCTGCGCGCGGTACAGCAGCTCGGGGAAGGGCAGCTTGAACAGCGCTTCGATGGCGTCCACGCTCCAGCGCTCGGCCTTGGCCGCCGGCGCCGCTTTAGGGCGATGCAGGGTGATCGTCTGTTCGGTCACGGTACTCATGGCAATTCCTTTGTTCGGGCCTTGTCAGGCGCTGTCGCCGCCGTGGTGTTCGGGCGCGGTCAGCACATGCGAGGCTTCCTGCACCGGGATGTGGCTGCGTTGTTCCTTGATGCGGTTTTTGTCGTCCACGAAGACCAGCTTGGGCTCGAAACCCTTGCACTGCTCTTCCGGCACCTGGGCGAAGGCCGCGATGATGATCAGGTCGCCCACGGCGGCGCGACGCGCGGCCGAGCCGTTGACGGAGATGATGCCGGAGCCACGCTCGCCGCGGATGGCGTAGGTGACAAAACGCTCGCCGTTGTTGATGTTCCAGATGTGAACCTGTTCGTTCTCCATCATGTTGGCAGCGTCCAGCAGGTCCTCGTCGATGGCGCAGGAGCCTTCGTAGTGCAGCTCGCAGTCGGTGACGGCGGCGCGGTGGATCTTGGATTTGAGCAGGGTGCGGTACATGGTCGGGTCTCAGCTGGCAGGCGGCACGAGGATGGTGGGGCGGGCGGTGGCCTCGGTGGCGGGGTAGTCGCGGCTGAAATGCAGGCCGCGGCTTTCATGGCGTGATTGTGCGCTGCGCACGATCAGGTCGGCAACCTGCACGAGGTTGCGCAGCTCCAGCAGGTCGCGCGTGACGTGAAAGCTGGAATAGAACTCCTGGATCTCCGAGCGCAGCAGCTCGATGCGGTGCGCCGCGCGTTCCAGGCGCTTGTTGGTGCGCACGATGCCCACGTAGTCCCACATGAAGCGGCGCAGTTCGTCCCAGTTGTGCGAGATCACCACGCATTCGTCGGCATCGGTCACGCGGCTGTCATCCCAGGCCGGCAGGGCGGGGACGGCCGGGGCCTGCTCGCCGGCAATCGCCGTGGCGGCGGCACGCGCGTACACCATGCACTCGAGCAGCGAGTTGCTGGCCAGCCGGTTGGCGCCGTGCAGGCCGGTGTAGCTGGCCTCGCCGATGGCGTACAGGCCGGCCAGGTCCGTGCGCCCGTTGAGGTCGACCACCACGCCACCGCAGGTGTAATGCGCCGCCGGCACCACGGGGATGGGGCGTTTGGCCATGTCGATGCCCAGCTCCAGGCAGCGCGCATAGATGGTGGGGAAATGCTCCAGCAGGAATTCCTTGGGCTGGTGCGAGATGTCGAGGTAGACGCAGTCCAGGCCGCGTTTCTTCATCTCGAAGTCGATGGCACGGGCCACCACGTCGCGCGGCGCCAGTTCGGCACGCTCGTCGTGGGCCGGCATGAAACGCGTGCCGTCGGGCAGCACAAGCCGGCCGCCTTCGCCACGCACCGCCTCGCTGATCAGGAAGGACTTGGCTTCCGGGTGGTACAGGCAGGTGGGATGGAACTGGATGAATTCCATATTGCCCACGCGGCAGCCCACACGCCAGGCGGCGGCGATGCCGTCGCCCGTGGCGGTGTCCGGGTTGGTGGTGTAGAGGTAGACCTTGCCCGCGCCACCCGTGGCCAGGATGGTGTGCGGTGCGCTGAAGGTGTCGACGACGTCGGTCTCTTCGTTGAGCGCGTACAGGCCCAGACAGCGGTCGCCGGGCAGGCCGAGCTTGGAGGCGGTGATCAGGTCCACCAGCATGTGATGCTCGAACAGCGTAATGTTCGGCGTGGCGCTCACCTGCTTCATCAGGGTGTCCTGCACGGCCGCGCCGGTAGCGTCGGTGGCGTGCACGATGCGCCGCTCGCTGTGGCCGCCTTCGCGCGTGAGGTGCAGGTGGCCGTTTTCCAGCGAAAAGGGCACCCCCAGCTGCTGCAGCCAGCGGATGTTTTCGGGCGCATGCTCGATCACGAAACGCGTGGCGTCCGGGTCGCACAGGCCGGCACCGGCCACCAGCGTGTCCTGGACGTGGGATGCGAAGCTGTCGCCCTCGGCCATGACGGCGGCAATGCCGCCCTGGGCCCAGCGGCTGGAGCCGGCGTTGAGTTCGCGCTTGGTGATCACAGCCACGCGGTGCGTGCGGGCCAGGTGCAATGCGGCACTCAGGCCGGCCAGGCCGCTGCCGACGATGAGGACGTCAAACGTGTGATGGGAAGACGGGGCCACGGTAAAGGGTCCTGGTCAGGCGGGCGAATACGCCAGCCGGACATAGATGGGGGCAAAGGCCTCGGCCTGGGTGATCTCGATCAGGCTTTCCTTGGCCAGCTCGAGCAGCGCAATGAAGGTGACCACCAGCACGGGCGTGCCCTTGCTGGTGTCGAAGAGGTTCTCGAACTCGACGAACTGGCGGCCCTGCAGCTGCTTGAGCACGATGCTCATGTGCTCGCGCACCGAGAGTTCCTCGCGGGTGATCTTGTGGTGCTGCACCAGCTTGGCCCGCTTGAGGATGTCGGCCCAGGCTTCCCGCAGGTCCACGATGTGCACGTCGGGGAAGCGCGGCTGCAGCGACTGCTCGATATAGACCTGTGCCTTGAGGAAGTCACGTCCGTACTGCGGCAGATTGCCCAGCGTGGCGGCGGCCAGCTTGATCTGTTCGTATTCCAGCAGCCGGCGTACCAGTTCGGCCCGCGGGTCCTCGGCTTCCTCGCCGTCGGCCGTCTTCTTGGGCGGCAGCAGCATGCGCGACTTGATCTCGATGAGCATGGCCGCCATCAGCAGGTACTCGGCGGCCAGTTCCAGGTTGCGCTTGCGGACCTGGTCCACATAGTTCAGGTACTGGCGCGTGACCGCGGCCATGGGGATGTCGAGGATGTTGAAGTTCTGCTTGCGGATGAGGTACAGCAGCAGGTCCAGCGGGCCTTCGAAGGCCTCGAGGAACACTTCCAGCGCATCGGGCGGGATGTACAGGTCCTGCGGCAGCTGGAACAGCGGTTCGCCGTACAGGCGCGCGACGGCCACGTGGTCCACCACCTCGGGCATGCCCGGGGGCAGGGGAGGCTCGGCGGCCTCCAGGGAGGCGCTGTCGTGGGTATCGCTCATGCGGCAGGGGGCCGGTCGCCGGGGCGGCCGGTCACGGGTCCGTTATTCGTTGCCGGTCTGGTAGACGTAGGGCTTTTGCGGCACGCGGGCCGCCTTGTAGCCTTCCCAGGCCTGGCGGTCCACCTGCTTGTCCCACAGCAGCTCGCGGCCCTGGCGCTGGTGCGCTTCCAGATCAGGCTGGGTCGCCTTGAGCTGGTTGATGAACTGGGTGGCGTCGGACTGGTAGTCGGGATAGCGGAACAGATGCATGGACTGGCCCTTACGAAACAGGATGGCGACGGGGTCGCAACACAGGAACCGGCCATTTTAGCCCCAGCCCATCGCGGCGCAGCGCCCGCGAGCCCGGGGGGTATTCAGGTCGCGGGCACCGGGGTCAGCGCCGCCGCCAGCCCGGCGGCCAGGTCGGGCTGGACGTCCCCGGCGGGCACCTGCTCCAGCAGGCCGATGCGACGGACGATGTCCAGCGGCTGGCGGGCCAGGCCGCACAGGATCAGGCGTACGCCGCGCTTGCGGCAGCTGCGGGCCAGGTCCATCAGGGTGTCGGCACCGGAGGAGTCCATATAGATCAGGTTCTTGAGGTCCAGCACCAGCACGCGTTCGGGCAGGTGCTGCTCCATGGTCTCCACCAGCTTGACCGCGCCGAAGAAGAGCGCGCCGTACAGCCGCCAGGCCTGGATGCGGCCCTCCTGGCCGGCGAGCAGCGGTTGCTGCTCCGGGTTCACCTGCTCGGCCCGCGTCAGGCTGGAGATGCGGTAGATGAAGGTCAGGCAGGCGGCCACCAGCCCGACCTCCACGGCGACGGTCAGGTCCACGACCACCGTCAGCGTGAAGACCGCCAGCAGCGTGAGGCGGTAGGGCAGGCGGTAGTTGCGCAGGTGGACGAATTCGCGCCACTCGCCCATGTTCCAGGCCACGTAGACGAGGATGCCGGCCAGCGCCGCCAGCGGGATATGCCGGGCCATGGGTGCCGCCACCAGCACCACCGCCAGCAAAGTGAGTGCATGCACCATGCCCGCCACCGGGCTGACGGCGCCGCTCTTGACGTTGGTCACGGTGCGCGCGATCGTGCCGGTGGCGGGCATGCCGCCGAAAAACGGTGTCACGAGGTTGGCCACGCCCTGGGCCATGAGCTCCTGGTTGGGGTCGTGCCGGTCCTCGGTCAGGCCATCGGCAATGCGCGCGCACAACAGCGATTCGATGGCCCCCAGCAGTGCCAGTGTGAGTGCCGGCATGAGCAGGAAGCGCGCCGTGTCCCAGCTCAGGGCCGGCCAGCTGAAGGCCGGCAGCGTGGCCGGGATCCCGCCGAAGCGCGTGCCGATGGTCTCCACCGGCAGGGCCAGCAGCCGGCTGGCCACCGTCGCCAGCGCCAGGGCCACGATGGTGCCCGGAATGATGCTGAGCTTGCCCGAGAACTGCAGCTTGTCCGGTCCCAGGCGCGGCATGAGCTGCTGCCAGCCCGCGACGACCAGCAGCGTGCCCAGGGCCAGGCCCAGCGCCGCCGGGTTGAACGTGTGCAGCACGCCGCCCAGCGTGGTCAGCATGGCGAAGAAGCTGGCGGGGACGCTGGCCAGCTGCAGGCCCAGGAAATCCTTGACCTGCGACAGCATGATGAGCACGGCGATGCCGTTGGTGAAACCGATCACCACCGCGATCGGGATGAAGCGGATCAGCGCACCCAGCCGGAACAGGCCCATCAGGAAGAGCAGCAGGCCCGACATGGCCGTGGCGATGATGAGGTTGGCCAGGCCATAGCGTTCGAGGATGCCGTAGACGATGACGATGAAGGCGCCGGCCGGCCCGCCGATCTGCACCCGGCTGCCGCCCAGCGCCGAGATCAGGAAACCCGCGATGATGGCCGTGAACAGACCCGCCTCCGGCTTGAGCCCGGAGGCAATGGCAAAGGCCATGGCCAGCGGCAGGGCTACCACGCCCACGGTCAGGCCGGCGCCGATGTCCCGGATCAGATGCCCGCGTGTGTAGCCGGGGAGGGTGTCGAGCAGCTTGGGGCGGAAGGCGGCCAGGGGGCTGGCGGAGTCGGCAGCACGCATGTGGGCCGAGTGTACCCAGCGGGGGTGCACCGGGCAATCGCCGGGCGCCGGTCAGCGCGGGCCGGCGGCGGGCGCCAGGCGTCCCGAGCGGATGTCGTGCACCAGCGGGCCCGAGGCCAGCAGTCCGAGCAGCACGGCCAGCGGTACGGTGGTCACGTAGCCCCAGAGCTTGAAGCCCAGCGCGCCCGCCACGCCGCCGGCCAGGAAGGCCGAAACGAGCGCGAGGTGGATGCGCAGCTTGCGCCGGTTGGCCACCACCCGTGTCGGCGCGGGCGAGCGGTTGAAATAGACCATCTTGCCCAGCTCGATGCCGATGTCGGTGATCAGCCCGGTGACGTGGGTGGTGCGGATCTCGGCGTTCGAGACCTTGGTGATGACGGCGTTCTGCAGGCCCATGATGTAACACAGCAGCAGCACCGTGAGGGGTGCGAACAACTCGCCGTGCAGGTTGATCGCGGCACCGAACAGCCCGAAGACCAGCAGCAGGCTGGTCTCCAGCACCAGCGGCCGGGCAAAGGCACTGCGCAGTTGCCGGCGCAGGCCCCAGTTCACCATCAGCGCGGTGGTCATGGCCCCGCCCACGAAGGCGGCGATGGCGGCCAGGCTGGCGCTGACCAGCGCAAACTGCCCCAGCACCAGGTTGTCGGCCACGGCCGACAGCAGGCCGCTCATGTGGGAGGTGTATTGCCCCACCGCCAGGAAGCCGCCGGCATTGGTGGCGCCGGCGATGAAGCACAGGCAGATGCCCAGTCGCAGGTTGGCGGCCGGCGAGCGGTGCACGTCGGTCCACCAATGCAGATGGGAAAGGGGGCGCGGACTCGGCATGGGGGGAGTTTAGGGCCTGGGCGGACCGGATTTGGGCGGGCAGGCCCGGTCAAAGTGTTGCCATATGCCCCTTTTGGGGGATATGCAGACCGACCGGGGCGCCCTACAGTGACGGTGCTGCTGTCACAGCCTTAGGGCAAATGGGCACACCGGCCGGGAGTTGGGCCGGTGTGCCCTTCAGGTTTTCTGAGGGCCCATTTCTTCGATGAATAGGCTTTTCGGTGAAACATTGGTCCGACTTTGCTGATTTGACAGGTCACCGGTGGCTGGCACCGTTTGCCTTGCTGGTGCTGCTTGGCGTGCTGGCCATGGCCCTGTATGTCACCGTGGCGGCACCCCCCGGCGCTTGGACCTGGCTGGCCCTGGCCCTGTGCACGCTGGTGGTGGGGGGCATCGTCATCCTCGGTCTGATGGCCGTGCAGCTGGTCTGGCAGGCCGAGGACGAGCGCCGCGCCCAGGAAATGAGCAACCAGTGCCTGCAGGAAGCCATCGAGGCGCTGCCGCTGGGGGTGGCCGTCTATGACCAGCATGACCGCCTGATCCTGTACAACAAGGATGCCTCCGAGCTGGCGCCCTATCGCTATGGCGGCGAGCTCATCGGCCAGACCTTCGAGACTATCATCCGCCGTTCGCTCGAGCGGGGGGCCATTGCCGACGCCCTCGGGCGCGAGGACGAATGGCTGCGCGAGCGCCTGGCCGGACGTGGCCAGCTCGACCGCCCGCTGCTGCGCCCGGTGCCCGACGGCCGCTGGATGCACCTGTACGAGATCAGCACGCCCTCGGGCTGCCTCGTGATGGCGCGGATGGATGTCACGGAACTCGTGCGCAAGAGCATGGCGCTGGAACGCAGCAACCAGCAGCTCGAGCAGCTCTCGGCCACCGACGGGCTGACCGGCCTGGCCAACCGGCGCCAGTTCGACCAGCACCTGCACAGCGAATGGCAGCGAAGCGTTCGCAGTGGCCAGCCCATGTCCCTGCTGCTCGTGGACGTGGACCATTTCAAGCGCTACAACGACCGCTACGGCCACCTGGCCGGGGACGCCTGTTTGCGGCAGGTGGCGGGCATCCTGTACGACTGCGCGCAACGCTCGGGCGAACTGGTGGCGCGTTACGGCGGCGAGGAGTTCGCCATCCTGCTGCCGGGTGCCGACGCCGACGTGGCCATGACCGTGGCCCAGCACTGCATGGACGAGATCTCCCGCGCGGCCATCGAGCACGGCGATTCGCCGGTGGCCGATTGCCTGACCGTCAGCATCGGCGTGGCCACCGTGGTGGCGACCCAGGAGCTGGTGCCGGAGAGCCTCGTGCGCTCGGCCGACGAGGCGCTGTACCGGGTCAAGAGCAGCGGGCGAGCGGGGTATCACGTCGCCCCCTGCCCCGCCTGAAACTCACGCATCTATCAACTGCGCAAGCCGCAAGCCGCAAGCCGCAAGCCGCAAGCCGCATGCGGCGTTAGGCGTTAGGCGTTAGGCGTTAGGCGTTAGGCGTTAGGCGTTAGGCGTTGCGCGCCAACCTCATGGACCGAAGTCCATTCCGGTGGCTGTGCTCCGTCCGCCTTGCCCGCGGCTTGCTCGCTACGATGGCTACGCGAGTTTTTGCGTTGATTGGCGGTGCTGTGCTTACCGCACCCGCATGCCCGGTTGTGCGCCGGCCCAGGGGTTCAGCACGTAGATGCCCGGTTGCGCTTTTTCGTCGGCGTGGCTGGCGGCGAGCACCATGCCTTCGCTGACACCGAACTTCATCTTGCGCGGGGCCAGGTTGGCCACCATCACGGTGAGCTTGCCGACCAGGTCTTCGGGTTTGTAGGCGCTGGCGATGCCGCTGAAGACGTTGCGGGTCTTGCCTTCGCCCACGTCGAGGGTGAGACGCAGCAGCTTGGTGGAGCCTTCCACGGCTTCGCAGGCCACGATCTGGGCGATGCGCAGGTCGATCTTGGCGAAGTCGTCGATGCTGATGGTGGGCGCCAGTTCCTCGCCGCCGGGCAGCACCTTCTCGGGCTCGGGCGCAGCCGGGGGCTCGAACAGGGCCTCGAGCTGCTTGATATCGACGCGCTGCATCAGGTGCTTGTATTCACCGATGGCGTGGCCGGCGCCCAGCGCGGTCTGGGCGTCGGACCACTGCAGGGGCTGGATCTCCAGGAAGTCTTCCACCTGTGCGGCCAGGGCCGGCAGCACGGGTTTGAGGTACAGGGTGAGCAGGCGGAAGGACTCGATGCACACGGTGCAGACATCGTGCAGGCGTGCGTCCATGCCGTCCTGCTTGGCCAGTTCCCAGGGCTTGTTCTGGTCCACGTATTCGTTGACGCGGTCGGCCAGCAGCATGACCTCGCGCAGGGCCTTGCCGTAGTCGCGCTCGTTCAGCATTTCGGCTACCTGGGGCGCGGCATCGCGCAGGTGTTCGAGCACCGCGTCGCCGTCGGCCGAGAACTCGCCGAGCTTGCCGCCGAAGCGCTTGGCGATGAAGCCGGCAGCGCGCGAGGCAATGTTGACGTACTTGCCGATCAGGTCCGCGTTGACACGGGCCATGAAATCCTCGGCGTTGAAGTCGATGTCCTCGTTACGGCCGCTGAGCTTGGCGGCAAGGTAGTAGCGCAGCCACTCGGGGTTCATGCCCAGCGAGAGGTATTTGAGCGGGTCCAGGCCGGTGCCGCGGCTCTTGCTCATCTTTTCGCCGTTGTTGACGGTCAGGAAGCCGTGCACGAAGACACGGTCGGGGGTCTTGCGGCCGCTGAACTTGAGCATGGCGGGCCAGAACAGCGTGTGAAAGGTGACGATGTCCTTGCCGATGAAGTGGATCTGTTCCAGTTCCGGCTGTGCCATGTAGGCGTTGAAATCCTGCCCGCGCTTGTCGAGCAGGTTCTTGAGCGAGGCCAGGTAGCCCACGGGCGCGTCCAGCCAGACGTAGAAGTACTTGCCGGGCGCACCGGGAATCTCGATACCGAAGTAGGGCGCGTCGCGCGAGATGTCCCAGTCGCCCAGGCCCTCGCTCGTCGTGCCGTCCGGGTTGGTGCGCGGGCTGAACCACTCCTTGACCTTGTTGGCCACTTCGGGCTGCAGCCGGCCGTCCTGCGTCCACTCTTCCAGGAAGGCGACGCAGCGCGGGTCGGACAGCTTGAAGAAGAAGTGCTCGGAGCTCTTGAGCACGGGCTTGGCACCCGACAGGGCCGAGTAGGGGTTCTTCAGGTCGGTCGGCGCGTAGGCGGCGCCGCAGGCTTCGCAGTTGTCGCCGTACTGGTCCTTGGCGCCGCACTTGGGGCATTCGCCCTTGATGAAGCGGTCCGGCAGGAACATGTTCTTCTCGGGGTCGAAGAACTGCTCGATCACCTCGCTGGAAATCAGGCCGTTGGCTTTGAGGTCCAGGTAGATGGCCTTGGCCAGCTCATGATTCTCCGGGCTGTCAGTCGAGCTCCAGTTGTCGAAGGCAATGTGGAAACCGTCGAGGTAGGGCTTGCGGCCAGCGGCGATGTCGGCCACGAACTGCTGCGGCGTCTTGCCGGCCTTCTCGGCCGCAATCATGATGGGCGCGCCGTGGGTGTCGTCGGCCCCGACGAAGTTCACCTCGTTGCCCAGCATGCGTTGCAGGCGCACCCAGATGTCGGCCTGGATGTACTCCATGATGTGGCCGATGTGGAAGTTGCCGTTGGCGTAAGGCAGGGCGGTGGTGACGAAGAGCTTGCGTGTCATCGGGTACGGCTTTCTCGGGGAACCCGTGATTTTAGTCGCCCCGCCCCGCGGCCGGGGCAGGGCTCAAACCCGCAGCGGGTCGCGCCGCTCCAGCCTCGGCTGGGCCGGCGTCACCGGCGCTTTCCAGCCGAAAAACCGGCAGATCTCGTCTTCCTGGCGGAAGGCGTCGGCGTGGCCCAGGTCCATGAGCTCACGCGTGTAGCGGGCTTCGAACAGCAAGTAGCTAGCCAGCGCGCCGCCCTTGATGTCGGCCTGGCTCGAGGACACGCCCAGTCCGCCCAGCAGGCTGCGCACGGCGCGCGGCAGCGCGTCGGCGTGTTTGGCGGCGATCTGGTCCAGCCGCTCTGAGGGCGAGATCACCAGCAGTTCCACCGGCCGCAGCGCGCTGGCCTGGCGGGCTTCGCGCGGGATCAGGTTGAGTGTCTGGTTGATGCGGCGGATGCGCTCGATGTCCACCGCCAGCGCGTCCAGGAAGATGCTGGACATGGCGTGGCCGGCGATCTGCGCCAGCGAGGGGTAGCTGCCGCGCGCAGCGCGCTTGAGGGTGTCGCGCGGTTCGCTCATGCGGCCCGCACCCACGACGACGATGCGCTCGGCGCCCAGGTGAATGGCGGGTGCCACCGGTGCGGTCTGGCGCATGGAGCCATCACCGAAGAATTCAGTGCCGTCATTGATCGGCAGCTCCTTGGCCGGAAACACGAAGGGGATGGCCGAGGAGGCCAGCAGGTGCTCGTGCGTGATCGGCCCGCGCACGGCCAGGCGTTGCGATCGGACCCAGGGCTGCAGGTGCGGTGCGCCCTCGAAGAACGTGACGTGGTGGCCCGAGCTGTAGCTCGATGCCGTGACCGCCAGCGCCTGCAGGTGGCCACGCTCGATCAGGCCGGGCAGCCGCTCCAGCGGCACCATCTCGCGCAGCAGCCGTTCCAGCGGCGCGTTGTCCAGCAGCGAGCGCGGCTTGATGCGCCGCCAGCGCGCGATGACCCAGCCCAGTGACAGCAGGCTCATCCAGCGCGCACCGCTGCGCAGCACGCTCAGCAGGTCGGCCTCGTAGACCTGGCTGGCCTCGAAGTTTTCCCAGACCGAGACGATGCGCTGCACTGCCGCCTCGAAGTCGTCGGCGCCGCACGCCAGGGAGGCCGCGTTGATGGCGCCAGCCGAGGTGCCGGTAATGATCGTGAAGGGGCTGGCGTGCGCGGTGGGATCGCGCTGGCGCCGCATGGTCGCCAGCGCCTGCAGCACCCCCACCTGGTAGGCGGCGCGGGCCCCGCCGCCTGTCAGCAGCAGGCCGATGCGGGCGTCGTTCGCTTCAGATGGGGCGGCAGCCGTCATGCGGCCCATTATGGGGCGCTGCAGCGGCGGGAGTACTCCCTTGGCATTGCGGGAAACCCCGGGGGTGTGCAAAAGGCCCGAAGGCGCGGGGTTATGTGACCCGCGGCTAGACTATGCGCTCTTCAGGAGTAATACACCCATGGCAGTGACAGAACAGGCCTTGCTCGACGCGCTCAGGAAAGTGGTCGATCCCAACACGGGCAAGGATTTCGTTTCCGGCAAGTCGATCAGGAACATTTCCATCCAGGACGGCGACGTGTCCTTCGATGTGGAACTGGGCTACCCTGCCAAGAGCCAGATCCCGGGTTTCCGCAAGGACCTGATTGCCGCCGCCAAGGGTGTGGCCGGTGTCAGCAACGTCTCGGTCAACATCAATACCAAGATCGTCGCGCACGCGGTGCAGCGGGGCGTGCAGCTGCTGCCCAAGGTCAAGAACATCGTGGCCGTGGCCTCGGGCAAGGGTGGCGTGGGCAAGAGCACCACGGCGGTCAACCTCGCGCTGGCGCTGGCGGCCGAAGGCGCGAGTGTGGGCATCCTCGATGCCGACATCTACGGCCCCAGCCAGCCCATGATGATGGGCATCGACGGCCGCCCCGAGAGCGAGGACGGCCAGACCATGGAGCCGCTCGAGAACTACGGCGTGCAGGTCATGTCGATCGGTTTCCTCGTGGCCCAGGACGAGGCCATGATCTGGCGCGGCCCCATGGCCACGCAGGCGCTGGAGCAGCTGCTGCGCCAGACCAACTGGAAAGACCTGGACTACCTCATCGTCGACATGCCCCCGGGTACCGGCGACATCCAGCTGACCCTGTCCCAGCGCGTGCCCATGACCGGTGCGGTCATCGTCACCACGCCGCAGGACATCGCCCTCATCGACGCCAAGAAGGGCGTGAAGATGTTCGAGAAGGTGGGTGTGCCCATCCTCGGCCTGGTGGAGAACATGGCCGTGCACGTGTGCAGCAACTGCGGCCACGTCGAGCATATCTTCGGCGTGGACGGCGGCAAGAAGATGGCCGCCGAGTACGGCATGGATTATCTGGGCGCCCTGCCGCTGAACATGCAGATCCGCGTGCAGGCCGACAGCGGCAAACCCACCGTGGTGGCCGACCCCGATGGTGAAGTCGCCGGTATCTACAAGGCCGTGGCGCGCCAGGTGGCGGTGGCCATCGCCGCCAAGAACAAGGACTTCTCCAGCAAGTTTCCGAGCATCAAGATCTCCAAGGAGACCTGACGCTCGCCCGGGCGGCCCGGCTAACGCCCGGCCGCCCGGTGTCTCAGTACATCAGGTTGCCCTGGCTGTCGATGATGGCCAGTTCCACATAGGACGAGCCGTTGTGGGTGGCCGCTGAGTACTTGGCCGCGAAGCGGCCGAAGCTGATCTCGCCGATGTCTTCCATGGCCTTCACGAAGGAGGCCGTGCTCAGGTTGCGCCCGGCGCGGCGCAGGCCTTCCACCAGGATCCGGGCGTGGATGAAGCCTTCTAGCTGGAAGGCGTTGGGCACCGCCTTGGGGTCCTTGTCCTGCAGCAGCTTGTGGTACTCGGCCACCACGGGGATGGTCTTGTTGCGCACCGGCGGCATCACCTGGGCAACGATGATGCCGCGCGCATCTTCTTTGAGGTCGCGCCGGATCAGGTCCACGCTGGCGATCGAGAAGCCATAGTAGGTCGGGCGTGCGGTGGTTTTCTGCACCGCCTTGATGTAGCCGGGAAACGTGGCCCCGCCCAGCGCCAGCAGCACGGCCTGCGGCTGCGCCTTGTCCGTCGCGGCGGCCGCGGCGTCGAGATCCCCCGCGGCCTTCGGGTCGATGCGGATCTCGGCGACCGGGTTCATCTGCGCCGCGCGGGCGGCGCCCTGGAGTTCGGCGCGCAAGGCGTTGCCCAGGCTGTCGTCCTGGAACACGAGCGCGGTCCGCGTGATGCCGGTGTCCTTGAGGTGGGCCACGATGCGCCGGGCCTCGTCGGCGTAGCCGGCGCGCACGTGGAACAGGTGGGGGCTGACCTTGTTGCGCAGCGCGGACGAGCCGGTGACCGGGCCGAACACGATGGTGCGGCTCTCTTCGGCCAGCGGCATGATGGCCATGGTGTGCGCGGTGCCCGTGTTGTTGAAGACCATGAAGATGCCGTCTTCGTCGATCAGCTTGCGCGTGTTCTCCACCGCACGCTTGGGATCGAAGCCGTCGTCCAGCAGCTTGTAGACGATCTTGCGGCCGTTCACGCCGCCCTGGGCATTGACGGCGTCAAAGTACAGGCGCGCGCCGGTGCCGTAATCCAGCGTCTGCGGCCCGAGGGGGCCACTCAATACGGCGGACGCACCCAGCCGGATCTCGGTCGGCGTGACCCCGCGGTCGCCCGCCTGGGCTGTGCCCGCGGCCCAGAGTGCCATTGCCAGAAAAATGGGACGAAACATGCATAGCTCCTAGTCACCTCCTCTGCGCCCGCATGATCTCGAAGGACTGCGGGTCGTTTGATTATTTGAAATAGTTATTTGAATGAATCATATGGGCGGCAGTCCTAGTGGTTTCCCCTGATCTGCTGTCGCCTGTGTGCACAATTCCCGTTCTGGCAAGATGGCGGTCCGATGAATCTCCTCGTCTCCATGCGTTACCTCGTCGCTCTCGACGAGCACAAGCACTTTGCCCGCGCCGCGCAGGCCTGCCACGTCACGCAGCCGGCGTTGTCCAACGCCATCCGGGCGCTGGAGGAGGAGTTCGGTTCTCCCATCGTCAAGCGCGGCCGCACCTTCGTCGGCTTCACGCCCGAGGGCGAGCGGCTGCTGCAGAGCGCGCGCCGCATGCTGCGCGAGGAGCAGTTGCTCAAGCAGGACCTGAGCAGCGTCACGGGCCAGCCGCAGGGCACGCTGACCATCGGAGCCGGTGGCGGCCCGTTTCGCGGCCACGCTGCAGGCACGCCACCCGGGGATCACGCCGGTCGTGCGTTCCATGAGTTCGCAGGAGATCGAGGAGGGGCTGGAGCAGCTCACCCTGGACATGGGCCTGGGTTTCATCGAGCGCGTGCGCCCGGTGGCTGGCGCGCTGCGCACGCTGCCCCAGTACACCGAGCACTATTTCCTGGTCCGCAAGGCCGACAGGCCGGGCACCGAGGGCATGCGGTTCGGTGCGCCCATGAGCTGGCAGGACGCCGCGGCGCTGCCGCTGTGCCTGATGACCTCCGAAATGCACAACCGCGCCATCGTGGACCGTGCCTTCGCCGACGCCGGTGTCAAGGTCCGCCCGGCGCTGGAGACCAATTCCCTGCTCACGCTGGCCCTCAGTGCCGTCGGCGGGGCCGTCAGTGTCGTGATGCCCGGCGCGCTCGTCGGTGCGGTGCGGCCCTACCGCGAGCTCGAGGCCCTGCCGCTCACCGGGCCCGAGGTGCGCACACCGATCGGTTTCATGGTGCAAACGGCCGAGCGGCATTCACGTCCGCTGGAAGCTGCGCTCACGCTGGCGCAGGACGCCGCCTGGCTGCGGCATGCGGCGGCGCACAGCGGCTTGCTCCACGCCTGAACGCCGGTTTTTGATTCGCCGCACCATCGCGTACGGTGCTGGATCATTTATTTTTTGAATGATCCCATGTTCCAATCCAATTTGACCCCGTCTGGCGACAGGCGGAAACTGCAGCTACGAATTTGATTCCCGAGGGACAAGCATGAACCATCCCGGCCGCAAAGGCGAAATCCAGGCGGTGGCGGTTGCCACGGTCGACGACATGCGCGAGCGCATCCGCCGCAAGAGCAAGCTCAAGGGGCGCCAGCCCGACGAGAAGTCGCTGGCCGAAGTCGTGACGCTGATCGGGCCCCGGCCCGCTGACGGCCATCGTCGCGACCTGCTGATCGAGTACCTGCACAAGCTCAACGACGCCTACCGTTGCCTGCACGATCGCCACCTGGTGGCGCTGGCCCGGGAAATGAACATTCCCATGGCCGAGGTCTACGAGGTCGCGACCTTCTACCACCACTTCGAGGTGGTGAAGGGGGACGAGAAGGCCCCCGGCCTGACCGTGCGCGTGTGCGACGGCCTGAGCTGCGAGATGGGTGGCGCGCAAAGCCTCATGAGCAAGCTGCAGACCGCACTGGGCTCCGACGCGTCCAAGGTGCGCGTGATCCCCGCGCCCTGCGTGGGCCGCTGCGAGCAGGCCCCGGTGGCAGTGGTACACCAGAACCCGGTGCTGCGCGCCACACCGGAAAGCGTGGCCAAGGCAGTCAAGGCCGGCCTGACGACCCAGCCCAAGTCCAACGGCAAGACGGCGTTCGAGCCCGCGGCGCTGGCGCTCAAGTCCGTGTCGCCGCTGCCGAGCCAGCAGCAGGTTTCGCCCGACTTCGTGGGCTACGAGGCCTACAAGGCGCAGGGCGGCTATCGCCTGATCACCGACCTGCTCACTGGAAGGCAGGACGTCGAGCCCGTGATCAAGGCGATGGAAGATTCGGGTCTGCGTGGCCTCGGTGGTGCAGGTTTCCCGGCCGGCCGCAAGTGGCGCATCGTGCGCGACCAGCCCGCACCCAAGCTGATGGCCATCAACATCGACGAGGGCGAGCCCGGCACCTTCAAGGACCGCACCTACCTTGAACGCGATCCGCATCGTTTCCTCGAGGGCATGCTCGTGGCCGCCTATGCCGTGGGCGTGGGCGCCTGCTACATCTACCTGCGTGACGAATACCACGGTGCGCGCGCGTTGCTGGAAGCGGAGCTCGCCAAGTTGCAGGCCAACCCGCCCTGTGCGCTGCCCGTGATCGAGCTGCGCCGCGGTGCCGGGGCCTACATCTGCGGCGAAGAGTCGGCGATGATTGAGAGCATCGAGGGCAAACGCGGCGAACCGCGCATGCGGCCGCCCTACATCGCCCAGGTCGGCCTGTTCGGTCGCCCGACCCTGGAGCACAACTTCGAGACCCTGTACTGGGTACGCGACATCGTGCAGAAGGGGCCGCAGTGGTTCAGCAGCTTCGGCGCCAACGGCCGCAAGGGCCTGCGTTCGTTCAGCGTGAGCGGGCGGGTCAAGCATCCGGGCGTGAAGCTGGCGCCGGCGGGCATCACCATCCGCGAACTGGTGGACCAGTACTGCGGTGGCATGCTCGACGGCCACGAGCTCTACGCCTACCTGCCGGGTGGCGCCTCGGGTGGCATCCTGCCGGCCAGCATGGACAACATCCCGCTGGACTTCGACACGCTGCAGCCCTACGGCTGCTTCATCGGATCGGCTGCCGTCATCGTGCTGAGCCAGCACGACACCGCGCGCGGCGCGGCACTCAACATGATGCGCTTCTTCGCACACGAGAGCTGTGGCCAGTGCACGCCCTGCCGGGTGGGCACCGCCAAGGCGGCCCAGCTGATGGAAGCGCCCAAGTGGGACAACGCGCTGCTCGAGGACCTGAGCCAGGTCATGGGCGACGCGTCCATCTGCGGCCTGGGCCAGGCCGCACCCAACCCGATCCGCTGTGTTCAAAAGTATTTCCCCGAGGAGTTGGCATAAATGAACGCACCCGCCAAACTCAATGAAGTGATGCCGCAGACCGTGGAGTTCACGCTCGACGGCAAGAAGGCACAGGCCTATGCCGGCGAGACCATCCTGACGGTCGCCAAGCGACTGGGCATGGAAATTCCGCACCTCTGCTACAAGGAAGGCTACCGACCGGACGGCAACTGCCGCGCCTGCGTGGTCGAGATCAAGGGGGAGCGCACGCTGGCCCCCAGCTGCTGCCGCAGCGCCACCGCCGGCATGGAAGTGCAGAGCAAGAGCGAGCGCGCCGTCAAGAGCCAGAAGATGGTGCTGGAGATGCTGCTGTCCGACATGCCCGACCAAGGCTACAAGTGGGACGAAAAGGACGAGTCCCTGCAGCATGGCGAACTGTCGCAATGGGCGAAGAAGGCCGGCGTGACTGTGCGTCCGGAGCTCAAGGCCTTGCGCCGCGAGCAGCCGGCTGCAGACGTCTCGCACCCGGCCATGGCCGTGAACCTGGACGCCTGCATCCAGTGCAACCGCTGCGTACGGGCCTGCCGCGAAGAGCAGGTCAACGACGTGATCGGCTACGCCCTGCGCGGCAGCCACAGCGAGATCGTGTTCGACCTCAACGACCCCATGGGCGAAAGCTCCTGCGTGGCCTGTGGCGAATGCGTGCAGGCGTGCCCCACGGGCGCGCTCATGCCCAAGACGCGCGTGGGCTCGCAGGTGGTGGACAAGAAGGTGGACTCGGTCTGCCCCTTCTGCGGCGTGGGTTGCCTGATTACCTACAACGTCAAGGACAACAAGATCATCAGCGTGGACGGACGCGATGGTCCCGCCAACCACAACCGCCTGTGCGTCAAGGGCCGCTTCGGCTTCGACTACGCGCACAGCCCGCAGCGCCTGACCAAACCGCTGATCCGCAAGCCTGGCATTCCCAAGGACCCGGAGGCCATCGACGAGCTGAACCGCCGGATGACGCAGGACCCTTCCGTCATCCACACCATGTTCCGCGAAGCGACCTGGGACGAGGCGCTGGACCTGGCGGCCGGGGGCCTGAAGCGCCTGCGCGATACCTACGGCAAGAAGGCACTGGCCGGCTTCGGCTCGGCCAAGGGCAGCAACGAGGAGGCCTACCTCTTCCAGAAGCTGGTGCGCACCGGCTTCGGCAGCAACAACGTGGACCACTGCACGCGCCTGTGCCATGCGTCCAGCGTGGCGGCGCTGCTCGAGGGTGTGGGTTCGGGCGCCGTGTCCAACCAGGTGAATGACGTCGAGCATTCGGACCTGATCCTCGTGATCGGCTCCAACCCCACCGCCAACCACCCGGTGGCAGCCACCTGGATGAAGAACGCCGTCAAGGCCGGCAAGAAGCTGGTGCTGGCGGATCCGCGTGTGACCGACCTGGGCAAGCATGCCTGGCGCATCATGCAGTTCAAGCCGGACACCGACGTGGCGATGCTCAATGCCATGATCTACACGGTGATCGAGGAAGGGCTGGTGGACAAGGACTTCGTGAAGAACCGGGCCAACAACTTCGACGCGCTCAAGAAGAACGTGCAGGGCTACAGCCCCGAGGCCATGGAGCCTATCTGCGGCATCCCCGCGCAGACCTTGCGCGAAGTGGCGCGCGAGTTTGCCCGCTCCAAGGCCGCCATGATCCTGTGGGGCATGGGCGTGAGCCAGCACGTGCACGGCACCGACAACGTGCGTTGCCTGATCGCGCTGTGCGCCGTCACCGGCCAGATCGGCAAGCCCGGTTCCGGCCTGCACCCGCTGCGCGGCCAGAACAACGTGCAGGGCGCCAGCGATGCCGGCCTCATTCCCATGATGTTCCCGAACTACCAGCGCGTGGACAACGCCGGTGCACACCAGTGGTTCGAGAAATTCTGGAACACCAAGCTGGACGACCGTCCGGGCTACACGGTGGTCGAGATCATGCACAAGGCGCTGGCCCCGGCCAGCGACCCGCACAAGATCTGGGGCATGTACGTGGAGGGCGAGAACCCGGCCATGAGCGACCCGGACCTGAACCACGCCCGCCATGCACTGGCCGAGCTGGAGCACCTGGTCGTGCAGGACATCTTCATGACCGAGACCGCCTGGCTGGCCGACGTGATCCTGCCGGCCACCGCCTGGCCCGAGAAGACCGGCACGGTCAGCAACACCGACCGCATGGTGCAGCTGGGCCAGCAGGCCGTCACGCCGCCCGGCGAGGCCAAGCCCGACCTGTGGATCATCCAGCAGATCGCCCAGCGCATGGGCCTGAACTGGAACTACCCGGTCGAGCACGCCGGCGTGGCTGCGGTCTACGAGGAAATGCGCCAGGCCATGCACGCGGCCATCTCGGGCATCACCTGGGAGCGCCTCAAGAAAGAGTCCAGCGTGACCTACCCGTGCCTGAGTGCGGACGACCCAGGCCAGCCCACGGTGTTCATCGACGACTTCCCGACGGCCGATGGACGCGTCAAGCTGGTGCCGGCCGACATCATCCCGGCCAACGAGCGCCCGGACGCGGAGTTCCCCTTCGTGCTCATCACGGGCCGCCAGCTCGAGCACTGGCACACGGGCAGCATGACGCGCCGCTCGGGTGTGCTCGACGCCATCGAGCCCATGGCCACCGCATCCATGTGCGGCAGCGACATGGCCGACCTTGGCCTGCAGCCCGGCGATGTGGTGACGGTGGCTTCGCGCCGCGGACAGGTGGCCATCCACCTTCGACGCGACGACGGCACGCCGCGCGGTGCGGTGTTCATCCCGTTCGCCTATTACGAGGCGGCGGCCAACCTGATCACCAATGCGGCGCTCGACCCCTTCGGCAAGATTCCGGAGTTCAAGTACTGCGCCGTGTCGATTCGCCGGGGCGGTACACCGGCCAAGACGCAGGGCTTCGGGGCGGCAGCCCTGCTCGAGCGCTGAGCCGCCAGCGCGCCAGCACGCCACGGCAAAAAGGCCTTGTGTATCCCGCAAGGCCTTTTTCTTTGGGCAATTTGACGTTGCTTGCGACAAATTGTCGCGCGCCGGCCGCGTAGTTCCCCTCTTATGCAGGGTCATTCCTATCCGGTACAGTGATGCCCTCATATGAGCAGCAAGAACCCGTCCCTGCAAGTCGCCGTTGTCATGCGCAAGGTGCGCATCACCGGCCCCATGAGCCAGTGGCAACCCTGGCGCTGGGAACTGGCCGACGTCGTGCTGCAGGAACCCGGTTTTGGCGAAGTGCCGCGCCTGCTGCACCGGGATGACGCTGGCGAGCAGTGGCTGCACCCGGGGTTTACGGTCACGCTGTACCGCGACGACGCCGAGGGCTATTACCTCAATGCCACCACGCCTGCCCCCTGCTGGTTCGTGCTCTGGCGCATGGACGAGGAGGCGAGTGTCGCCGAGGAGCCGATTGCCCGGCCTCAGATCGTCTCGGTGAGTTACCACGATGCCGGCCGCTGGCTCGATGCGCAGGAGACCGTCGAGCAGGTCCCCGCCCCGCCGGAGGTGGTGGGCTGGTTCCGGTCTTATGCCGACGAGCACTACAAGATCGAACCGAAAAAGCGCAAGCGCCCGGACAGCTTCAAGCCGCTCACCGACCGGTTCGGCAACCCGGCGTCCGTGAGCACCGAAAAGAAATTCGGTGGAGGCGAGCATGGCTGAGTCGGAACAGGGCTTTTTTGGCCGCTGGTCGCGCCGCAAGCAGGACTTGCGCGAAGGCCGCGCGCTGGGCGCGGATGGTGGCGGCCTGGCCGTCGCGGCGCGACGCCTCGTCGCCGAGCGCGAGAAGCAGGAAGTCCTGGTGAGGCATCTTCTGCTGGCGGGCCAGCACGAGCCGCT
>DALYHW010000013.1:0-28029 GCA_031970695.1 Hylemonella sp. | reverse complement strand
GTGGCCAGCGCGCGGGCGATCTCCACGCGGCGGCGCTCGCCACCGGAGAGCGCCAGCGAAGGCGAGGCACGCAAGTGGTCCACGCGCAGGTCCTGCAGCAAGGCCGTGAGCTGGCGGTCGATCTCTTCCTTGCGCAGGGGCTTGCCCTGCTCGTCGTGCTGCAGCTCGAGCACGGCGCGCACGTTGTCCTCGACATTGAGCTTGCGGAAGATCGAGGCCTCCTGCGGGAGGTAGCTCAGGCCCATGCGGGCACGCTGGTGGATGGGCAGGTGTTCGACCCGCTCGCCGTCGATCAGGATCTCGCCGGCGCTGGCACGCACCAGGCCCACGATCATGTAGAAGGACGTGGTCTTGCCCGCGCCGTTGGGGCCGAGCAGGCCGACCACCTCGCCCTTGCGCACCATCAGGGACACGTCCTTGACCACCTCGCGGCTGCCGTAGAACTTCTTGAGGTGGCGCGCTTCGAGCTTGCTCGGCTCGCCCGGCTGGGTGTCCTGGGCGCCCAGGCCGTCCGGCGTGGAATCGAGCGCCGTGATGGGTCCGTCGCTCATTTGCGGCCTCCCGCGGGCGCATCGTCGCTGCGCAGGGGCACGCCCGCACGCGGCGCCTGCGCAGGCGCGTTCTCGTTTCGCGGCGTGAGCGTGGCGCGCACGCGCCCGCCATTGCTTTCCTTGGGGCTGCCGCCGTCGACGGTGAAAACATCCGTCAGGCTGTTGTACTGGATGACGCTGCCCGTCACCACATCGGCCACCTGGGGGCCGCGCAGGCGCCGCATGATGGCGTCGCGGATCAGCTTGAAGACATCGGCCTTGCCGTCGTACTCGATGGTTTCGCCCTCGCCTTCGATGTACTCGTCCTCGCCGTCGCGTTTCTGGCGGAAGTAGGCCCGCTTGCCCGGCTCGGCCGTGACCACCCCGTACTGGTAGCCCTGCGGGTCCTGGCGCACTTCCATGCGTGCGCCCTTGATGATGATGGAGCCGCGCGTCAGCACCACATTACCGGTGAAGACGCTGATCTGCTTGAGGTCGTCGTAACGCAGCGCATCGGCCTCGACGTTCATCGGCTTTTTGGCGTCGCCCTTTTCGGCCGAGGCAGCGCCCGCCCCCAGCACGCAAGCCGCGCACAGCAGGAGCCGGAGGAACGGAAACTTCATAAAGGCACGAATCTTGCTCTTTGAGGGTCGGGGGATTGTAACGGGGCGACCGGCTTCACCGGCAGCGCCGCCCAAAATGCAAGGCCCCCCGCAACGGACACCCGGGCCCGCCGGTCAGTCGGGCGTGATCCCGGCCGTCTTGACCAGCTTGCTCCAGCGCTCGCTCTCGGCCTTGATATGCGCCGCGAACTGCTCCGGTGTGCCGCCCCCGAGCTCGTTGCCCTGCGACAGCATCTGGGCCTTGATCGTGGGGTCGGCCAGCGCCTGGTTGGTGACCTGGTTGAGCAGCTGGATGATGGGCTTGGGCGTGGACGCGGGCGCCACGAAGCCCTGCCAGTTGCTGATCTCGAACCCCGGGAAGCCCTGCTCGGCCATGGTGGGCACGTCCGGGAACTGGGGTGAGCGCTTGAGGCTGGTGATGGCCAGCGGGCGCAGCTTGCCGGCGCGGATATTGGCCGAGGCGGCGTACATCTGCTCGAACATCATGTCGACCTGGCCGCCCATGAGGTCCATGGCCGCGGGGGCGCCACCCTTGTAGGGGATGTTGGTGATGAAGACGCCCGCTCGGGCCTTGAACATCTCGGCCGCCAGATGGTGGGAGCCTCCGGTGCCGCCATTCGCATAGGTCAGGTGGCCCGGCTTGGCCTTGGCCGCGGCCACCACGTCGGCGACGTTCTTGAACGGCGAATCGGGACGGACCATCAGCACCAGCGGACCGCGTTCGATCAGGCAGATGGGTGCCAGGTCCTTGACCGGGTCGAAGTTCACCTTCTTGAACAGTGTGGGGTTGACCGACATAGGCGCGAAATTGCCCATGCCGATGGTGTAGCCATCGGGTTTGGCACGCACGATGGCCTCGGTGCCGATGTTGCCGCCCGCGCCGGGCTTGTTGTCCACCACCACTGGCACGCCCAGCGCCGTGTTCAGGAAGCGCCCGAACTGGCGCGACCGCTGGTCCGTGTTGCCGCCGGCCGGATAGGGACAGATGATGGTGATGGGCTTGGACGGGTACTTGTCCTGGGCCAGGGCCAGGCCGGGAAAGGCCAGCAGGGGCGCCGCTTGCAGCAGGTCACGACGTTTCATGAGAGACTCCGAAAGGCAATGCGCTACGGTAACCCCAACGTCTACCCCTGCGCATACGGACTTACCACAATCACCCCGCCGCGACCCGCCCATGAAACTGCTCTTCGTCGCCGATCCGCTGGAAACCTTCAAGACCTACAAGGACAGCACCTACGCCATGATGCGCGAGGCGCAACGCCGCGGCTGGCACATCGCCGCCTGCGAGCCGCGCCACCTGCTCTGGCGCGCCCAGACGGGGGTGCAGGCCCATGTGCGCCACATCACGCTGACCGGCCACGAGGAACACTGGTTCCATGAAACGCCCGATGCGCCTGCGCTACGCCTGGCGGCACTGCGCGATTTCGACGCGGTGATCATGCGCAAGGACCCGCCTTTCGACAGCGAGTACTTCTACGCGACCCACCTGCTGGAGCAGGCCGAACGCGAGGGCGCCCGGGTCTTCAACAAGCCGCGCGCGCTGCGCGACCATCCCGAGAAGCTGGCCATCCTCGAATTCCCGCAGTTCACCGCGCCGACCCTGGTCACGCGTGACGCACAGGCCGTGCGCGACTTCCATGCCGAGCACCGCGACATCATCCTCAAGCCACTCGACGGCATGGGCGGGATGGGCATCTTCCGCGTGCGTGACGACGGGCTCAACCTGGGCGGCATCATCGAAACCCTCAACCGCCACGGCGCGCAGACCGTGATGGTGCAGAAGTTCCTGCCGGCCATCGCCCAGGGCGACAAACGCGTGCTGGTGATCGGCGGCAAGCCGGTACCCTTCAGCCTCGCGCGCATCCCGCAGGGCGGGGAAGTGCGCGGCAACCTGGCGGCCGGCGGCAAGGGCGTGGCGCAGCCGCTCAGCACGCGCGACCGCGAAATCGCCGAAGCCCTGGGCCCCGTGCTCGCCGCCCGCGGCCTGCTGCTCGTGGGGCTGGACATCATCGGCGACTGCCTCACCGAGATCAACGTCACCAGCCCGACGTGTTTTCAAGAGATCACGGATCAAGCGGGGTTTGATGTGGCGGCGATGTTTATGGACGCACTGCAGGCTGCTGCCAACTAAGTGCGCTCGTCAAAGGCTCGCCCCGAGCGCATTGAATTGCCCGCGGCTGGCTGGGTTCGACCAGTTCCGGTCACTCGGGCCGGGAAAAAGCGGATATTTCAATGAGCGCCAAATTCAATCAAATATTCCCACGCCAGGCCCACCCTTCGGTCGCTCTTCGCACTCCAAGGCAGCCATCGGATCGTCGTCCTGTGTGATGGCGCGAACCATTAACTTCTCCCCGCTCAGGATTCCGGCATAGGTGTGTCCATCGCGACATCCGAAACTGACGAGCAGACGGCCGTCTTCGGTAACAGTGACCTGCACGCTGTCGAAAGAGTCAGCAGTGAAGTCCTTGTCCCAAACGGCTGCGACCTTGTCGGGCGCCTTAAGAATCAGGAACGAGAGTGACATTTCAGGGGAACCGCCGACATTCACTCCAACCAGCACCACATCCGTGGCACCGACTTGGTACACATCAAATACATCAGTGGACACAACTGGCGTGCGCGAGATTTCCACACCATTGAGCAGAATGGTCGACGTGGACGCTTCATCCCGCATTCGAGTCATTACCAGATCGCCAAAACGTGTGGGCTTTACATCCATCACTATCTGGCGCCAATCTGACGTGTTTCGATCCGGAGAGAAATTGACGTCTTTATAAAAGACCGATGCTTGTTCGGAGATGCTCTTTCCCTTAAGAGAAGAAGCGATTGCAAGCCTTCGATTTGGGTCTGCTGGATTTGCCGCAATCGCATCCCGGAAATCCGCGACAGCTTTTGCCACATCACCTTTGATCTTCCAAATCAGGCCACGGTTGTAGTACGCTCGGGCAACCTCGATAGGCACATCCGCTTTTCCGTCTCCAAGGTTAATGAGGGCGAACGATTTCATGCCAACATCAATGGCAAGGTTCAAATCTTCTAAGGCATCGTCGAACCGTCCCAGCGCCGCCAAGACGCTGCCTCGCATGGTCAATGCCTCCACATCATTGGATTCGACACGTAGCGCCTCCGTGTAGTCGTTCAGAGCATTTTGATAGTCGCCTTTATGCTGACGGGCCGCGCCACGAAGAAGCAATGCGTCAACAAGGCCCGGTTTGATGCGAAGCGCTTCGTCGGTATCAGCAATAGCCTTGTTGTAATCGCCCAAGTCGATGTATGCCTGTGCTCGCGCCAAATAGACTGCCGCATCACCTCGCCCGGCTTTGATCTTCTTAGTGCAATCGCTGACTGCAGCGTCCAGCGTCCAGTTGCAGTCGTCGCCTAATGACTCTCGTTGACGCGGTGACTTACCGCTTGATGAAGGTAATGATGCGCCGATTGGTGCGTCGGTTGGACCTTCGGACGCCGACAGCGTGGCCTTTACTGAAGGTGCGCTGGCATACGACTCAGAGGTTTTGTAGAAATATGTGATTACGAGGCCCGCTGCGGCCAGCAATCCCAGGCCGACGAGCACTATCACCAATAGACGGGCACCACGCGTGAGAATCTTCGTAATGCTGCGCAAGATCCCGTTCAGGTCCACTTTCATTCTTTATCCCCCCAATCTCTATGTTCTTGACACCCTCGCGGTAGGTACGAGCATCTGCTTCATAGTGCAAATGCTGATCGTCCAGTGTTAGCCGTTTACGGACGTCACCCGACCACCACCCCACCCGCAAACACCTTCAACTCCCCCGGCGCAATCGGCGTCCAATGCTCGTCTGTCGTCAGCGGTGTTGTCACCACCACCGCGACGCGGTCGCCCGGCGCGGCGTGCTCGGCAAAATTCACACTCAGATCCTCGTCGCGCAGCGATGCGCTGCCGAAGGGGTGCTGGCGCAGCACGTAACAAAGGTTCGTCGAGGCGTGCGCCCACAGGGCCTCGCCGTTGCTGAGCAGGAAGTTGAAGGTGCCGTGCTGCGCGATCTGCGGCACCAGCTCGCGCAGCGTCAGCGTGAGCTCGTGCACGCTGGGCACGTCCGCGTGCGACTTGGCCAGTTCCTGCAGCAACCAGCAAAACGCCCGTTCGCTGTCGGTATCACCCACGGGGTGGAAACCCGCATGCAGCCGCGGCGCGTAGTCCTTGAGGTCGCCGTTGTGGGCAAAAACCCAGTAGCGCCCCCACAGCTCGCGCATGAAAGGGTGGCAGTTCTGCAGCTGCACCGCCCCCTGCGTGGCCTTGCGGATGTGCGAGATGACGTTGCGGCTCTTGATCGGGTACTGGCGCACCAGCTGCGCAATCGGCGATTCGGCGGCCGACTGGTGATCGACGAAGTGGCGCAGGCCCTTGTCTTCGAAGAAGGCGATGCCCCAGCCGTCCCCGTGGTGATCGGTGTGCCCCCCGCGCTCGGCAAAGCCGGCGAAGCTGAACATCACGTCGGTCGGGACGTTGCAATTCATGCCCAGCAGCTGGCACATGGTCTCAGGCCTCGGGCTTCGCAGCGGCGGCAGCGGGTGCGCGCAACTGCCAGGCCGCCAGCATGGCCAGCGCGCACAGCACCGCCAGCATCACAAACGTCTCGTCAAAGGCGGCCAGCCGTGCCAGGCTGGTCTCGGACCGCGCAAGGCTGTCGCCGTGCGCGGCAATCCGCCACTCCAGCACGATGCCGCACAGGCTGACGCCCACGGCACCACCCAGCATGCGCAGGAAGCTGATGGCGCTCGACGCCTGCGAAATGAGTTGCGGCTCGAGCCCGCGCATGGCGCCGTTGTTCAGCGAGGGCAGGATGAAGCCCAGGCCGATGCGACCCAGCACCACCCAGGCCACCATCATCCACAGCGCGCCCGGCAAGCCCACGGTGAGCATCAGCGCAAACGAGGCCGCCAGCAGGCCCAGGCCCAGGCTCACCAGCACGCGGATGGGCCATTGATCCGACAGCCGGCCCGCCAGCGGGATGGTGATGGCCAGCACGATGCCCGCCGGCAGCATGATGGTGCCCACGTGCGCCGGCGAGAACTGCTGCCCCATCTGGATGTACAGCGGCAACAGATAAGTGGAGCCGAAGAGCGCGGTGCCGTAGATGAAAGACACCAGGCTGCCCATGGCAAAGGGACGGAATGCGAACAGGCCCGGATGCATGAGCGGCGCGCCGCCCCGAGCCGCCTGGCGCCGCTGCCAGGTGACAAAGGCCACGCCGCAAGCCAGCGCCAGCACGAGCAGCGTCCCGGCCGGCACGGACAGCGCGTGGTGCAGTTCCACCAGTCCATTGAGCAGGGCCAGCGTCCCCACCACGGCCAGCAGCAGGCCCTGCCAGTCCAGCCGGGCACCTTCGCGGTCGGGGGTGATGCCGCCGGGTGCCGTGACCGGCACATAGCGGTAGGCCAGCCAGAGCGAGGCCAGGCAGAAAGGCACGACCATGAAGAAGATGGAACGCCAGCCAAAGATCGTGACCAGCAGGCCGCCGATGCTCGGGCCCAGGGCCGGCGCCAGCACCACGCCCATGCCGAAGATACCGCCGGCGCGGCCGCGCTCGTGGGCTGCAAACGCGCGCATGATGATCACGGCGGGGATGGGCTGCACCACGCCAGCCGCCAGGCCCTCGACCACACGCGACACCAGCACCACCTCGAAGTTGCCAGCCAGCCCGCCCACCACGCCACCGCCGAGCAGCATGAGCATGGACACCACGTAAGTGCGGCGGTAACCATAAGCGGCCAGCAGCCAGGGCGTGCACAGCATGGCGACCGTGGTGGCGACCATGAAGCTGGAAGTCGCCCACTGGGCGCGCTCCTGACCCAGCGTGAAGTGGTGGCTCATGTCGGGAATGGCCACGTTGATGATGGTCGACGACATGATGGAGGCCATGGTGCCCACCATCACGGCCAGCAGCAGCAGCCAGCGGTAGCGCTCGCCGTAGCGCGCCTGCATCTCCTGCAGCGTCGCAGGATGGCTCATGCGCGCTCCCCGGCTGGCGGACAGCTCAGGTGCACACGGGCCAGGTGCGTGCCGGCCAGCGCGGCCTGCACCGCCTGCTGCAGGCGCTGCAACTCGGCCGCCGTGACATGGCGCTCCAGTTCGCCCTCCACCTCCAGCCCGCTGTCCAGGTAATGCAGGCGCAGGCCGGCGGGCTGGCCCAGGGCCTGCCCGACGCGCGCCTCCACGTCGGCGCGTTCGGGCAGCGCCAGCACGCGTTCCAGGTGCCGCACCGTTCCCGGGTCGATGTGCACGGTGCACTCGGCCACGCGATGCGATGCCTTCACCTGCGCCGCGATCTGCTCCGCGATGTAGTGCCCCTCGGATACCGTCAGGTGCGCATCCACCTCGACGTGCATGTCGATCACGGCCCAGTCACCCATACGGCGTGTGCGCAGTTCGTGCACACCCTCCACGCCGCCCACGCTCTCCACCGTCTTGCGGATGCGCTCGATCTCTTCCGGGTCCAGCGCGTGATCCGTCAGGCTGTGGAAGGCCTCGACCGAGAAGCCCCAGCCGGCCTTGACGATCATCACGCCCACGATGATGGCGGCCACCGCGTCCATGCTGTGGTAACCCATCAGGTTGGCGCCGATACCCGCAGCCACGACCAGGGACGAGGCCGCGTCGGCGCGCGCGTGCCAGGCGTTGGCGATCAGCATGGAGCTCTTGAGGCGCTCGCCCACATGCCGCATGTAACGGAAGAGCCCTTCCTTGGCGACCAGCGTCAGCAGCGCCGTGGCCAGTGCCACAGGGTGCACGGCGTCCAGGCTCTGGCCGTCGTGCAGGCGCACCCCGGCGCTCCAGACCATGCCCAGGCCGGTAGCCAGCAGGATCAGGCCGATGGCCAGCGAGGCGGCGGTCTCGAAGCGGGCGTGGCCGTAGGGGTGGTTCTCGTCGGCGTCCGCGTGGGAGTGGCGCGCCGCCACCAGCACCACGCCGTCGGCGACCAGGTCGGACAGGGAGTGGATGCCGTCGGCGATCAGCGCCTGGGAACGTGCAAACACCCCGATGGCCACCTGCGCGCTGGCGAGAAATACATTGACCCAGACGCTGATCCAGGTAGAGCGCAGGGCCTGGCGCTGTTCTTCGTGGGTGCGTGCCATGGTGGAATCTCTTTCTGTGGCGTCAGTCCGCGCGGACCGCTGTCATGTTCCGCGGCAGACCCATGCGATGCTAGCAGGGCAGGCGAATCGATGGCAGCATGTGGGCATGTCGATCCGATCCGTCGCCTGGAAGGCTGCCCTGCTGCTCGCCGCGAGCGTGCCGGTGCAGGCGCAGCTGGCGCTCGACAAAGGCTGCTACAGCTGCCACGGCACCCCGCCGCGCCACAACGCACCCACCTTCGCCGAGATCGCCGCCGACTACGCCCGCTACCGCAACCAGCCCGACGCCCCGCGCCGGCTTGCGGAGAAACTGCGCGCCGGCGGCCTGTTCAGCCATATCGCGGCGCATGAACGGGTTGATCAGGTGGAATGCGAAGCGCTGATGCGCTGGATCATCGAAGGGGCGAAATAGGGACCCGGGTCACGCGGGCCCGGCGCCGGCACACCCCGCGCAGATGCAGGCCTTGCGCCGGGCATCGGCCGGCACGCGGGCCAGCAGCCCGGGCGGAAAGCTCGCTTTCGTGCACCAGCACGGCGGCTGGGGCTGGCCGGTGGCACGCGCCACCTCGTTGGCACAGGCGTTGGCCTGCCCGCACAGCGGGCAGCGGCAGGGGTCCACAAAGGTCTCCGCGGTTTCCATGGGGCAGGTGTCCTGCCAGCCAGTGTAGCGCCGCCCCTCGTTTAGACTCCACGGTTTTCCAACCGTGCCATCCAACGTGCCCGTCACCGCCCGCCCTTCGCTGTTGCTGGCCCTGCTCCTGCTGGGCCACAGCGTGCTGCATTTCACTTTGGGCACGGTCCTGGGCCTGTCGGGTGACGAGGCGCACTACGCGCTCTACGGCGCGAACCTGGCGCTGAGCTATTACGACCACCCGCCACTGGTGGGCTGGGTGCAGTGGCCGCTCGTGGCCCTGGGCGCGCCCGATGGCGTACTGCGCCTGATCCCCGAAACCCTGTGGGTGCTGACCGCACTGGTCATCCATGACACCGCGCAGCGCCTGCACGCGCGGGTGGTACCGGCCGCGGGCAGCGCGCAGGCCGCCGGCTTCTGGGCCGTGCTGGCCTATAGCCTGGCACCCCTGCTGCACGTGCTGGGCATTGGCCTGGTGCCCGACACCTTGCTGATGTTCTTCACCGCGGCCGTCCTCTGGCAGACGCTGCGCCTGCTCGACGATGCGCAGGCACGGCGCCTGCCCCAGTGGCTGCTGCTCGGGGGCCTGCTGGGCCTGGCGGGCCTGTCCAAATACACCGCCATCTTCGCCGCGCTGCCGGTGCTGGCCTGCCTGCTGGCGGCACACGGCCTGCGACTGCTGCGCGGTGCCGGTCCCTGGCTGGCGCTGCTGCTGGCCGTGTTCCTGGTGCTGCCGGTGTTCGTCTGGAACGCGCAGCACGAATGGATCTCTTTCGCCTACCAGCTGCACCATGGCAAGGGCAGCCATTGGCAGGCGGGGCAGGTGCTGGTGTTCCTGGTGGTGCAAACCCTGCTCTACCCGCTGCTGGCCTGGGGCGCCCTCGGCCTGCGGCACAAGGTGCTGGGGGGCTTCGAATTCGACCGCTCGCATGCCTGGCTGCTGACCTTCTTTGCCCTGCCCTTTGGCGTGCTGGCCTGGCTCTCGGGCGGTGGCAGCGGCCTGCCGCACTGGACGGCACCCGCCTGGGTGGCCCTGGCGCCCTTCGCCGGCCTGGGACTGGCGGCCCTGTGGGCCAGCGGGCGACGCGCGCTGGTGCTGGTGCTGGGCGGCCTGCAGGCCTTCATCACGTTGAGCCTGTACACCCTGATGCTGCTGGCCGGCCCGCCCTGGTTGACCAGCGAGGGACTCGAAGGCAAGGAGCCGGAGACCCTCAACCCCTTCACCGATTTCTACGGCTGGGACCAGGCCGGCCGGCGTGCGGTGCAACTCGCCAGCGAGCACGGCATCACGCACCTGGCCGTGCAGAACTGGACGCTGGCCAGCCGCTTCGCCTGGTATGCGCGCCCGCTGCCCGTGCACGTGCTGGCGCCCGATTTCGACCAGTTCACGCTGTGGACAGGCCCGCTGCCGGTGGGGTCCAGCGCCGTGCTGCTCGACTGGTCGCAGATGTCACACCAGCTGCCAGTGGGCGACGGCCTGTTCGAGCGCTGCGAGCCCGCCGAGATCGTGCCCGTGCGCCATGCCGGGCGCACCGTGTCACACTTTGGCCTGCATGTCTGCCACGGCTGGGGCGGCCGCCCGGCGCCACGCCGGCATGACGCCTCCTGAGGCCTGCCCACCCGATGAATCCGCCTGCCTCCATCGACACCGGCAATCGCCCGAAACCGTCCCTGGCGCCCTGGCACTGGGCACTGCCTTTCGCCGTGCTCGCGCTCACAGCCCCGTTGTGGCTGGACGTCTGGGAACCCACGCTGTTCCGTGCGCTCAACCGCGCGTTCTCCGCGCTGCCCGACGTGACCTGGTCGCTGCTCTCGATGTTTGGCACCGGCTGGGCGATCTATGCCGCCAGTGCCCCGGCGCTGTGGCGCGCGCCGCGCACCATCCTGGCCTGGCTGTGCGCCGCACCTCTGGCCGGCGTACTGACCCGGGTGGGCAAGGACTTCTTCTACACCCCGCGTCCGCTGGAAGTGCTGGGTACGGAGGGCATCAACATCATCGGCGAGCCGCTGTTCATCGCCTCCATGCCCTCGGGACACACCATCACCGCCTTTGCCGGCGCCACGGCCATCTACTTCACGCTGGCGCCGCAAGCGCGCAAGCGCTGGCTGTGGCTCTTCGTGCTGGCGCTGGGCGTGGCCTGTTCGCGCGTGGCGGTAGGTGCACACTGGCCAGCCGATACGGCCGTGGGCGCTGCCGCCGGCATGCTCAGCGGACTCAGCGGTGCCTGGCTGGCTGCGCGCATCCCCGAGCGCCACCTGCGGCCGCAGGCCTGGCTCATGCGCGGCGTGGCACTGTTCGGCGTGTACTGCCTGTACGTGCTGTGGACCGACAAGATGGGCTTTGCCATCAACCTGCCTTACCAGTACGGGCTGGGTGCCTTCCTCGCGGCCTGCCTGCTGGTCTTCGCCGGGCGCAGCCTGCGACGCACGACGCTGGCGAACTGAGGCCTGCAGGCCCGCCAGATCGCGGGATCGGGCCGCCGTCGGCTGCTCTATGATGGCTCGGAGGGTCGGGCGGCATCCGGGCTGCAGGCGACCCACCGCTACAGGACCGCCATGGCCACCGACGCTTCCGAATTCCGCTCATCCCCTCTGCTGGCGCCTGGCGTCGGCCTGCTGCGCGCGCTCAGCCTCGGCGGCAGCGTGCTGCTGATCGCCGCGCTCCTCGTGCTGGCGCTCGGGCTGGCCTGGAGCGGCCAGGCCTGGCTGCCGCTGCTGCCGGGCCTGCCAGCGCTCTACCTGTTGCTGGCCCTGCGCAGCCGCATGCAGGTGCAGTTGCACGCCTTGCAGCAGGCCCTGCAACGCACGACGGCGGGCGACCTCACCACCCGACTGCAGGTGCAGGGCCAGGACGAACTCGCCGCGCTGGGCCATGGCCTCGAGGCCATGAACCACGAACTCTCCGCCATGGTGGCGCACATCCGCAGCAACACGGCGCTGGTCGCGCACTCGGGCCACGGTCTGGCACAGGGCAACAGCGAACTGTCGGACCGCACCGAGCAGCAGGCCGCCAGCCTGGAACAGACCAATGCCAGCGTGCAGCAACTCGCCGACACGGTGCGCGAGACGGCCCGTACGGCGCAGGAGGTGAACCAGCTGGCCACGCGCGTGCACGGCATCACCGGCCATGGCCGCGACACGATGAACACCGCCGTGCAGTCCATGAGCGGCATCCAGGACAGCTCGCGCCGGGTACACGACATCGTGGGGGTGATCGACGGCATCGCCTTCCAGACCAACATCCTGGCGCTCAACGCGGCGGTGGAAGCCGCCCGCGCGGGCGAGCAGGGTCGCGGCTTTGCCGTAGTGGCAGCCGAGGTCCGTACGCTGGCGCAACGCAGCGGGGAGGCCGCACGCGAGATCAAGGCGCTGATCACCGAATCGGGCACCCGCGTGGACCAGGGCGTGCAGAGCATCACCGCGGCCAGCCACACGATGGGGGAAGTGCTCGAGGGCATCGGCCAGGTCGCGCAGCGCATGGGCAGTATTTCCAGCGCCGCGAGCGAGCAGAGCACCAGCCTGGCCGAGATCTCGCAGGCGCTGGCCGGGCTCGACCAGATCACGCAGCAAAACGCGCAGATGGTCGATGGCGCTGCCGAATCGGCCCGCGCGCTGCAGGAGCGTGCCGGCAAGCTGGCCGACGCCGTGTCCGCCTTCCACCTGCGCCAGGGCACGGCCGAGGAGGCCGTGGCCATGATCGAGCGTGCGCTCGACCATTTCCGCAGTCGCGGCACGGCGGCGTACCAGGACTTCAACGCCGGCAGCGGCCCCTTCATCGACCGGGACCTCTACCTCTTCGGCATCGACGACGACGGCGTCTACCGCGTTTTCGGCGGCCAGCCGGCCAAGATCAACACGCGCATGCAGGATGTGCCGGGCATCGACGGCACGGAGCTGGTGCGCAAGGTGAAGGCCTGCATCGCACAGGGCGGCGGCTGGGTCGAATACGATTTCCGCAACCCGACCACCAACACCGTGCAGCCCAAGATGTCCTATGTCATGCGCTGCGGCAACATCAACCTGGGCTGCGGCGTCTACAAGAGCCTGGTGGGCTGACAGCCATCCGCACCCGCCACCCCACAACAAGCCCGAGGAGTCCCGATGATCCTGTATGACCTGGTCAATGCGAAGCATGGCCACTTCAGCCCCAACAGCTGGCGTGTGCGCATGGCCCTGCTGCACAAGGGCATTCCCTTTGAGGTGCGCGACGTGCTGTTCGGCGACATCCCGAGCATCAACGCCGGCGGCGACAAGCTGACCATCCCCACCATCGCGCACCAGGACCAGCTGGTCACGGACAGCTGGTCCATCGTGCAGTACCTGGACCGGGCCTTCCCGGAGACGCCGCGGCTGGTCACGCCCGAGTCGGCGCCGGTGCTCAGGTTCTTCCAGTACTGGGTGCAGACCAGCCTGCACGGCCCCATCGGCCGCCTGATCCTCAAGGACCTGCACGACAGCCTGGACCCGGCCGACCAAGCCTACTTCCGCGCCTCGCGCGAGAAGAGCTACAAGGGCACGCTCGAAGACGTGCAGGCGGGCCGCGAGGACCGGCTCGAGGCCTTCCGTCGCGGCCTGCAAACCATGCGTCTGGCGCTGGGCCACGGCCCCTACATAGGCGGGCAGCAGCCCGGCTACGCCGACTACCTGGCCTTCGGCGCCTTCATGTGGGCGCGCGTGAGCAGCCCGTTTGCGTTGCTGGCCGAGGACGACGTGATCCACGCCTGGCGCGAACGCTGCCTGGACCTCTACGACGGCGCCGGCCGGCGCGAACCCGCCGCGTGAACGAACTGCAGCGCTTCCTCGACGCACAGGCGCCGGTGTACGAGGAGGTCTGTGCCGAGCTGCGCGCCGGCTGCAAGGAAAGCCACTGGATGTGGTTCATCTTCCCGCAGCTGCGCGGCCTGGGGCAGAGCGCCATGGCGCAACGCTATGGCATCGCCGGACGCGCCGAGGCGCTGGCTTATGTACAGCACCCCGTGCTGGGCACGCGGCTGCGCGAATGCATGGCGCTGCTACTCACGCACAAGGACCTGAGCGCCGAGGACCTGCTGGGAGACATCGACGCCATGAAGCTGCGCTCCTGCGCCACGCTGTTTGCCACGGTGGCGCCCGACGAGCCTCTTTATGCGCAGGTGCTGCAGCGGTTCTTTCGCGATCAGCCCGACCCGCACACGCAGGCGCTGCTCGCTGCGCCACCAGGCCGTTGAACCATGCTCGAGTTGCTGTTCGAAATCCTCGGTGAATTCCTGCTGCAGGCCTTCGGCGAAGCCCTGCTCGAAATCGGCCTGCACTCGCTGGCCGAACCCTTCAAACGCACGCCCAGCCCCTGGCTGGCCGCGCTGGGGTATCTGCTGTTGGGTGCGGTGCTGGGTGGCGTGAGCCTGCTGGTCTTCCCGCATTACCTGGTGCCGCCGCCCTGGCGCCTGGTGAACCTCTTCGTCACGCCCTTTGCCGTCGGCGGCCTCATGGTGCTCATGGGCCATTGGCGCGCCCGGCGCGGCGACGAGGTGCTGCGCATCAACCGCTTCGTCTATGGCTTCCTGTTCGCCGCGGCACTGGCCGCCGTGCGCTACGCCTTTGCCGGGTGAGTGACATGACCGAGCTCTGGCCCATGCTGCTGATCTGCGCCGTCGGGCTGGGCGCGGGCGTACTGGGTGGCGTGATCGGCTTTGGCACCACCATCCTGCTGATGCCGCCGCTGGTGCACTTCTACGGCCCCATGACGGCCGTACCCGTGATCGCATTGGTCGCGATCGTGGCCAACCTGGCACGCGTGGGCCTGTGGTGGCGCAGCATCGACTGGCGCGTCTGCGGCGTCTACGGGGCCACGGCCGTGCCCGCCGTCGTGCTGGGTGCGCACACGCTGGTGCAGTTCAACCCGCGGGTCATCGAGCTGGTGCTGGGCAGCTTCCTGCTGCTGATGATCCCCGCGCGGCGCTGGCTGCGCCGGCAGGACTTCAGGTTGCGCCTGTGGCAGATGGCTCTGGTGGGCGCGGGCATCGGCTACCTCACGGGCATCGTCGCCTCCACGGGCGCCATCAACACGCCCTTCTTCCTGGCCTATGGCCTGCTCAAGGGGGCCTACATCGGCACCGAGGCCGCGAGCTCGCTGGCGGTGTTCCTGGCCAAGGGCGCCACCTTCCACCAGCTCGGCGTGATTGACGGCCGCGCAATCGCCCAGGGCCTCGTGATCGGCGTCTTTGTGCTGGCCGGCTCCACGCTGTCCAGGCGCATCGTGCTGCACCTGCCCGAGCACCGCTTCCTGCAACTGATGGAAGCAGTGATGCTGGTCTCGGGGCTGTCCATCCTGTGGATGGCGTGGCCATCGACGACCTAGCCCCCCGAACCACCATGGACTTCATTTCACACGGACTCTGGGGCGGCATCACGCTGGGCCGGCGCAACCGGCGCAGCTATGCGCTCGCGTTTGTCTTCGGCATGGCCCCGGACCTCTGCTCCTTCGGCCTGCTGTTCGCCCAGGGCTTGCTCACACGCGGGCTGGACTTCTTCAGGGGGATGGGCCACCCGCCGGACGCGGCGCAGATTCCGGCCTACGTCTACACGCTCTACAACGCCACCCACAGCCTGCTGGTCTTTGCAACGGTGTTCACACTGGTCTGGCTGCTGCGCCGTCGCCCCGTGTGGGAGCTGGGCGCCTGGGGGCTGCACATCGCCCTGGACATTGGCACGCACAGCGCGGCCTTCTTTCCCACGCCGTTCCTGTGGCCGCTGTCGGACATGCATGTGGACGGCGTGCCCTGGAGCGAGCCGCGCATCTTTTTCGCCAATGTTGCGCTGCTGGGCCTGGTCTACGGCTGGTTCCTGTTCCGCCGGCGGACCTGAATCTCAACCTGCCAGAGGAAGGCGCTGCAGGATGGCGGCGGGCGTGGGCGTCACCTTGCGCGTCTCGCGGTCGATGAAGACCACGCCGGTCTTGCCGCGTGCCACTTCGCGGCCGGTGCTGGTCTCCGACATGCGAAACACCAGGTCGAAGCCGTACCTGTTGAAATCCGCCGGCACCATCTCCACGCGCAGCGTCTCGCCGTGGAAGGCTTCCGACTTGTACTGGGCCACCATGTCGCCCACCACCGTGGAGACGCCTTCCACATCGGCCTCGGCGTAACCGAGCGACTTGAAGAAACGCAGCCGCGCCTCCGACACCAGGCTGAGCAGCTGGGCGTTGTCCAGGTGCCCGCCCTGGTTCACGTGGCTCACATAGACCTGCAGCTCGGTGGCGAACGAGAACTTCGCCGGCAGCTCGAAGACGATGCGGGCCATCTCAGAGCAACGCGAACTTGAGGATGAAGACCACCGCGATCACGGCCACCATGGGCGGCAGTTCCTTCACCCGGCCAGCCAGCAGCTTGATGCCGGCGTAGGAGATGAAACCGAAGGCAATGCCGTGGGCAATGGAGAAAGTGAAGGGCATGGTGATGGCCGTCACCACGGCAGGGGCCGCCTCGGTCAGGTCGTCCCAGGCGATTTCCGCCAGCCCGCGGAGCATGAGCACCGCGACGTAGCACAGCGCCGGCGCGGTGGCGTAGGCCGGCACGGTGCCGGCCAGCGGGGCAAACACGATGGCCGCGAGGAAGAGCACGGCCACCGTCACCGCCGTCAGGCCGGTGCGGCCACCGACCGCCGTGCCGGCGGCGCTCTCGATGTAGGCCGTGGTGGACGAAGTGCCGAGCGCCGCGCCCGCGGCGATGGCGGTGGAGTCGGCCAGCAGCGCGCGCTTGAGGCGTGGCAGCTTGCCCTCGGCATCGAGCAGGCCCGCCCGGTGCGCCACGCCGATCAGCGTGCCCGACGCGTCGAACAGCTCCACCAGAAAAAAGGTCATCACGACCGTCATCAGGCCGACGTTGAGCGCGCCCGCGATGTCCATCTGCAGGAAGGTGGGCGCGATGGACGGTGGCGCGGCCACGATGCCGCCAAACGGTGCCAGGCCCAGCCCGATGGCCGCCACCGTCACGGCCAGGATGCCGATGATGATGGCCCCCGGCACCTTGCGCTGCTCCAGCGCGACGATGATGAAAAAGCCGATCACGGCGAGGACGGGACCGGGCTGGTGCAGGTCGCCCAGCGTGACGAAGGTGGCCGGGTGTGCGGCGATCAGGCCCGCGTTCTTCAGGCCGATGATGGCCAGGAAGAGGCCGATGCCCGCCGAGATGGCGAACTTGAGTGAACGCGGGATGGCGTTGACGATGGCCTCGCGCAGGCGAAACAGGCTGATCAGGATGAACAGGCAGCCCGAAATGAAAACCGCGCCCAGCGCCTGCTGCCAGGTGAAGCCCATGCCCTGCACCACGGCGAAGGCGAAGTAGGCATTCAGCCCCATGCCTGGCGCCAGGGCGATGGGGTAGTTGGCGTACAGGCCCATAATGGCCGAGCCCAGCGCGGCCGCCAGGCACGTGGCCACGAAGACCGCATCCTTCGGCATCCCCGCCGCGGACAGGATGTCCGGGTTCACGAAGATGATGTAAGCCATGGTCAGGAAGGTCGTCAGGCCGGCCAGCAGCTCGGTCCTGACGGTGGTGCCATGGGAAGACAGTTGGAAGGTGCGCTCCAGCATCGGCGGTCTCCTCGGGTACATGCTGCGGCCGATTCTACGCAGCACGTACCCCCGGCGTCAGGCCGCCACCGATACGCGCACGCCACGAAGCATGGCCGTGAGTGCCTCCAGGTCCTCGGGCAAGGTCTGGCCGCGCCACACCACATGCTGGTCGCTGCGGCACAGCACCAGGGCATGCCGGTAGGCATCGGGCAGTTCCGGCTGACCCTGCAGGTCCAGCAGCACCAGGGGCATGCCATGCGCGCGGGCCGCGTCCTGCAGCGGCGTCACGTCGACACCACGGTCCGTGCGCAGCAGGGTGTAGCCGGGACCGAAGGCGTCGTAGAGCGAGCGCCCGTCGGCCAGCCGGAAATGCGGTGCACGGCAGCCGGGCACGGTGGACGGCGTGAAGCCGCCCATGGTGTAGCCCGGAGGCGGCTCGTCATCGGCCGCGATGATGGGCGAGCCCTGGTAGAAGTAGCCGTAGTTCAGCCCGGCGCAGCAGAACTGCTGCACGTTGAGGTCGTAGGCCTCCTGCCCGATCAGCGCACGCGCCTCGGCCCCTGCCGCGTCCTGCGCCTCGATGTTGGGCGGCACGGCACGGCGTGCCTTGATCATCTTCTGCGCGTGGTTCATCACGAAATGCGAGACCTGCTCGGTGATGGGCTGGCGCTCAGCTTCGTAGGCATCGAGGATGGACGCCTCGGCCCAGCCCTGCAGGTGCGCGCCGAGCAGCCAGGACAGGTTCAGGGCGTCGGCGATGCCGGCGTTCATGCCGTAGCCCGCATAGGGCACCCACAGATGCGCCGCGTCGCCCGCGATGAAGACATTGCCGTTGCGGAAGCGGTTGGCCACCAGGCGGCGGCCGACCCAGTCCTCCTTGGAGATCACCGAATAGCGGAAGTCATCGCCCACGCCCAGGATGTGGCGGATCGAGGCGTCGCGGTCGACCGAATCGAACTCCGGCTCCTCGGCATTGAGGTGGTTGTGCACCAGCCAGTTCTCCTGCCCGTCGATCGCGAACACCGTGCCGCAGCGGCGCGGGTTGACCGAGTAATAGCACCAGGCAGGCTCGCCCGGCAACAGGGCCTTGAGTCCGGGCGCGTGAATGTACGTGGACTGCACGCGCTGGATCATGGCCGTACCCTCGAGCTGCGCACCCATCTGCTTGCGCACCGTGGAGCTGCCACCGTCACACCCCACCAGGTAGCGCGTGCGCACGGTGTACTCGGCCCCGCTGTCCAGGCTGCGCAGGCGCACCTGCACGCCATCGTCGTCCTGCGTCATGCCCAGCAGCTGGGTGCGGTTGCGCACCGTGACACCCGGCTGCGCCACGGCATGCTCGAGCAGGATGGGCTCCAGGTAGATCTGGTTGATGCGGTGCGGCGGCTCGGCCGTGGGCCACCAGGTGTCCGGCCCGCCGGTGGCGGTGTAGCGGTCGCGCCGGCAGGGAATGGGAATGCGGGTGAGCTCGTAGCCCGTCATGCTGGTGCGGAACACCACGTCGTTGGGGTAGTCCTCGGGCAGGCCGGCATTGCGCAGCTTGTGTGCCACGCCCAGGCGGCGGAACTGCTCCATGGTGCGCGAGGAGACGTGGTTGCACTTCACCGGCGGCGGCTCCCTGAAATGGCGCTGTTCGATCACCATGACCGGAATGCCGCGACCGGCCAGGTCCATGGCCATGGTGAGGCCGACCGGGCCCGCGCCGGCGATCAGCACCGGGGTATCGTAGGACGTTGTCATCTTTTGCCCCGGCTTCCTCAGTCCAGCTTGATGTTGGCCTTGCGGATCACGCCGGCCCACTTCTGCGTTTCACTTCGGATGTAGGCATCGAAGTTCTCCAGCGTGCCCGGCACGGGCTCCATGCCCATGCTGCGCATCGTGGCCTGGATGCCCTCGTCGCGCAGTGCGGCGCCAAACTCGGCGTTCAGCCGCGCCACGATGGCCGCCGGCGTACCCGCCGGCGCCACCAGGCCGAACCAGCCCGTGGAGTCGTAACCCGGCAGCCCCGCCTCGGACACCGTCGGCACGTCCGGCAGCATGGCCAGGCGTTGCGGGCTGGTCACGGCGTAGGCCACGAGCTTGCCAGCCTTGATGTGCTGCAGCGAGGCCGGCAGATCCACCAGAGCCAGGGGCACCTGGCCCGACAGCACGTCCATCGCCGCCGGCCCCGAGCCGCGGTAAGGCACCTGGGTGAGCTTGATGTCGGCCATCTGCTCGAACAGCGCGGTGGACAGGTGCATGGCCGTGCCATTGCCCCCGTGGGCGATGGACAGCTTGCCCGGGTCGGCCTTGGCCAGCGCCACGAGTTGCTGCAGGTTCCTGGCCGGCAGGCCAGGCGCGCCGACGATGACGAAGGGAATCGCCGCGAGCATGGTCACAGGCTGGAAGTCCTTCAGGGTGTCATAGGGCATCTGCGGATAGAGGCTGGCGTTGGCCGTGAGGCCGCCGGCCGCGCCCACGCCCAGCGTGTAGCCGTCGGCGGGCGCCTTCGCCACCAGGGACAGACCGATGTTGCCGCCGGCACCCGGCTTGTTGTCCACCACGATCTGCTGGCCCAGCCTCTCGGCCAGGCGCGGCGCGAGCAGGCGCATCATGGCGTCGGAGCTGCCACCCGGCGGGAAGGTCACCACCACGCGGATGGGCTTGTTCGGATAGTCGGTCTTCTGCGCCCAGGCGCCTGCGGGCAGCAGGGTGATGGCCAGTGCAGCCAGCACTGCAGCGCGTCGTGTTGCGTGTCTCATGGTGTCTCCTCGTTGTTGCGGCCGGTCGCTGGATTCGGGCGAAATCCGGGGGAATCGGGTGCCGGCGCTGTCTTGATTTGAATCAATTTGAATTCTTTCGTAAATCAAAATTTTCAGAATCAAATATGATTTTTCTTCATGAATCAGGATCGCCAGTTCTCACCCACGCTCAAGCAGCTGCGCGCCTTCGTCGCCGTGTACCAGCTGCGCAAGCTCAGCGCCGCCGCCACGCAGCTCTTCCTCACCCAGTCGGCGGTCAGCGTGCTGATCCGCCAGATGGAAGACGGCCTGGGCACACGCCTCTTCGACCGCACCACGCGTTCGCTGCAACCCACGCCTGCGGCCCACGAAGCCGTGCAGGTGGCCGAGCGCATCCTGCGCGACCTCGACTCGCTGGGCGCCGGGCTGCAGGACCTCAGCGGCCTGCGGCGCGGCCGCGTCACGGTGGTCGTCACCCCCACGCTGGCCGAGATCCTGCTGCCGCCCGTCGTGCGCGAATTTCGGGCGCAGCACCCGGACATCCACCTCGTGATCGACGACTGCGCGCCGGACCAGTTCTTTTCGCGCGTGATCAGCGACCAGACCGACTTCGGCATCGGGACCCCGGAGCGCGTGGGCCCCGGCGTCGAGCTGCAGACACTGCTGCGTGATCACCTGAGCCTGGTCTGCACACGCGACCACCCGCTGGCGCAGCGTCGCAGCGTGCGCTGGCGCGACCTGGAAGGCTTGCCGGTGACGACGGTGCGACCGGGCTACGGGATCCGGCCGCTGATCGAGCTCTCGGCCGCACGGGCCGGCGTGCGCCTGAACGTGATGCACGAGGTGACCTTCCTCGCCTCGGCGTTATGGATGACCGGCAGCGGCCTGGCGCCGTCCATCATGCCCGCGGCCTACGTGGCGGCCTCGCGCAATCCGGAGCTGGTGGCCAGGACGTTGACCGCGCCCAAGGTGTCGCGCGACATCTGCCTGGTGTCGAAAGAAGGCCGCTCGCTCTCGCCGGCCGCGCAGCAGTTCATCACGGTGCTGCGCAAAACGCTGGCTGGCGACTGATCAGCCGCCAGGCATCGCATGGTCGGTCTGCGCCTGCACGATGCGCAGGATCTCGCCCTTGAGCCACTGGATCCCGGGATCACCCTGCGCCTGCGGATGCCAGCACAACAGGGCCTGGTAGCGCGGCAACTCGATCGGCGGTGGCCGAAGTGAGAGCACGTCGGCATAGGCGCGCGCCACACGCTGCGGCAGCACCGCTGCGTGATCGCTGTGCTGAAGCTGATGGATGATCTGCCCAAAACTGGTGACGGCGATCTGTGCCTGCCGCTTCAGCCCCTGGCGGGCCAGGTGCTCGTCAATGAAGTCGTCCAGCACATAGGACCCGTAGCCCAGGAAAATCTGCGGCACGGCACAGAAGGTTGACAGTGTCAGCGGCTGCGAGGCGAGCGCGTGGTCACGGCGCAACGCATAGACGTAGCTGTCTTCGTACAACACGTGATGCGACAGGTCACGCGGGGTCTTCAGCCGTGCCACCATGGCCAGATCCAGGTCGCCGCGCTCCAGGCGCTCCTCCAAGGACCAGGTGCCCGTGGGTTCCCAGAGGATACGGATGCCAGAGCCGCACTCGGCGAGCGTGCGGCCCAGTGCCGGCAGCACGTAGCGACTCGGATGATCAGAGCCCGCAATGCGGAAGATGCGGTTCGAGTCCGCGGGGTCGAATGCCTGCGCTCCGTCCAGCAATGCAGAGATGTCTGCCAGCACGCGCTCCACCGGTGCCGCCAGGGCCAGTGCGCGCGGCGTGGGCGACACGCCGTGGCTGGTGCGTGTGAACAGCGGATCGTCAAACGTCTCTCGCAAGCGGTTGAGCGATGCACTCACGGCCGGCTGGCTGAGAAAAAGGCGCGCCGCTGCACGCGAGACACTACGTTCCCGTATCAGCGCGTCAAAAGTTCGCAGCATGCCGATGTCCAGGCTGCGGATATCACGCGGGTTCATATCTCTTATCCAAAGAATCGATGGGCGGCCGGGTCGATTTATTACATCATGCTTGACATCCATCAAAACAAAAGGAGACAAGCATGACCATCCGGCGTCGTACCCTGCTCGCAAGCGCCCCTGCCCTGATGGGCGCGTCGGCGTGGGCCCAGTCGGTTTTTCCCGGACGGCCGATCCGCATCGTGCCCTTCGGCACCGCCGGCGGCCCGATCGACACGCTGGCTCGTGTCTATGGCGAGCGGCTGCAACAGCGCTGGGGACAGTCCGTCATCGTCGACCCCAAGCCCGGAGCCAGCGGCATCATCGCGGCCGATGCCGTGGCGAAGGCGCCTGCCGACGGCTACACCGTGATGATGACCCTGCCGCTCACGCACGTGAACAACGCCATCCTGCAGGCCAAGCTGCCCTATGACCCGGTCAAGGACTTCACGCCCCTGTCGATGCTGGCCACAGGCGGGCCCATGCTGGTGGCGCGTTCAAGTGCGCCCTTCAACAATCTCAAGGAGTTTGTCGACTATGCACGTGGAAAGACCTCGCTGACCTATGGCACATGGGGTAACGGGTCGTCGGCGCACCTCTTCGGCGAGCTGCTGCGGCGCCAGTCCGGCGCCAACCTGATCCACGCCGCCTACAAGTCGGAGGCGGCCGTGCACAACGACCTGTTCGGTGAACTGCTCGACTTCGCATGGGCCAATCCGTCCACGGCGCGGGCACATGTCCAGGGCGGCAAGTTGAAGGTGCTGGGCGTCGCAGGCACACGCCGCGTCTCGGTCATGCCCCAGGTACCCACCTTCGCCGAGCAGGGATTCAAGGGCTTCGATGTGGACAGCTGGATCGGCATGTATGCGCCGGCACGCCTGCCGGCGGACATCCAGCAAGCGTGGGTGAGCGCGCTGCGAGAGATTACCGCGCAACCCGAGGTGCAAGCAAGACTCACCGCTTTCGGCTTTGAACCGCTGGGCAATACCCCTGAGCAGTTCAGCGAGGTCTTCAGGGCCGACTACCCGCGCGTATCCGAACTGATCAAGGCCGCCGGCGTGACGGCGCAATAAGTCCTTTCACATACTCACCATGAGCCATCCCACCGAACACCGCGTCATTCCCATCGCCAGCGACACCGGCACCGCCTACGGCCGACCGCAGCCCACGCACAAGGCCGAGCTCACCGAAGTCGGCCCCGGCACCCCGATGGGCGAACTGCTGCGCCGCTACTGGCATCCTGTCGGCCTTGTGGCCGATGCAACCGAAACACCGCGCAAGGTGCGCGTGCTCGGCGAGGACCTCATCCTCTTTCGCGACAAGTCGGGCCGGCCGGGTTTGGTCTATCCCCACTGTGCGCACCGGGGCACCTCACTGTATTACGGCAAGGTCGAGGAACGGGGAATCCGCTGCTGCTACCACGGATGGCTGTTCGATGTGCAGGGGCATTGCCTGGAGCAACCCTGCGAACCGGAAGGCGGACGCGCGCGTGAAAAGGTGCGCCAGCCGTGGTATCCGGTGCAGGAGCAGTATGGCCTGATCTGGGCCTATATGGGCCCGCCTGACAAGAAGCCCGTGCTGCCTCGCTACGACTGCCTGGAAACGCTGGACGAAGGCGAGTTCCTGGAAGCCGATGACAGCAGTATTGGTGGCGGCGGCCCGCAGATCATTCCCTGCAACTGGCTGCAGCACTACGAAAATCTGGTTGACCCCTTCCATGTGGTCATCCTGCATTCCTCGTTCAGCGGCACGCAGTTTGTGCCGCAGATGGCCATCATGCCGGAGGTCCAGTGGGAGACCACTGAACTTGGCGTACGTACCATCTCGATCCGCAAGCTGCCGGACGGCAAGATCCTGCGTCGCATCAGCGAGGCCGGCCTGCCCACGCTGCGAGTGATTCCCAGCCCCCGCCTCGGGCGGTTTGGCCGCGTGGAATCGCTCGGGTGGGTGCTGCCCATCGACGACGAGAGCTTCCGCATCTACGTGGTAGGCCGTGTCAAGGAACAGGGTGAACTCTCGAGGATGCGCACACGCATGAACGGCAAGCTGTGGGAAGAGATGAGCGAGCAGGAGCATCAGCTTTACCCAAACGACGTCGAGGCCATGGTCAGTCAGGGCACCATCGCACGGCATTCCGAAGAGCACCTGGCCATGAGCGACCGCGGCATCGTCATGTTGCGCCGACTTCTGCTCAAACAGCTCGATGCTTTGAAGGAAGGTCGCGACCCGGCCTGCGTCAGCTTCGACTCCGAGGCGGCGCCTGTGCGGTTCACGGCCGGCAACTTCCTGGTTGAGTGAGCATGGACGTCGACTTCACGGTGCGCCTCGCGCGCTCCGGCCGAGCCATTCCCGTCAGGCGCGACCAGTCCGTGGTGGAGGCACTCGCCGAGCATGGCGTGCAGATCGCGACATCCTGCGCCCAGGGTGTCTGTGGCACGTGTCTCACCCGGGTGCTGGCCGGCGAGCCAGACCACTGGGACACCTACCTCACACCCGAGGAGCAGGAGCAAAACGACCGCTTCCTCCCCTGCTGCTCACGTTCCCGCAGCGCCGAGCTGGTTCTCGACCTCTGACACGGGGCGTGGACGCGGGGCTGGCGCGGCACGGGTGCAGGCCCTAGACTCCGTTGCAGGAGTCACCGAATGGACAGCAAGACCTTCACCAGCGGCCGCATCCGCCGCGCCGACTACGACGCGGCCACGCAGCAGCTGGACCTGCACTGGGACAACAAGACCGTGCTGGCCTACAAGCATGTGCCGCAGGAAGTGTTCCGCCGGCTGTGCAGCGCACCGAATCCCACCACCTATTGGGAAGACCGCATTGCGGAGGAATACCCGAAGGGGGTGCCCATGTCGAAAGGGCAGGGGACAGACGATGCCGCCCAGAAGTTCCGGGACCTGTTCGGTGGCGGTGAGGACTGAGACTCAGCGTCCGCCCGAGCACTCCAGCTCGAAAAGGGGCACCTCGGCCTGGCGGCTGAGCCAGACGCCGCCCCCCAGCTCGGTGAAACCATCGGCCAGGCCACGCCGGTACAACTGGGCGCGGTGGCGAAACAGGCGCGGGTCGGTCAGCGTGTCATCGATGATGTCGCGCTCGTAGTCCTCGCGCGTCACGGCCTCCAGGTACAAGGCACCGCGACTCAGCCTGGCGAGGTTGTGCAATGCGAGCTTCAGGTCGGCCGCGCTCAGGTAGGGCAACACCCCCTGGCAGATCACGAGGTCAAGGGGTTCGGCACTGCGGTGGTCCACCACCGAACCGCGCTCCCAGCCGTAACGCGTGCAGAGGTACTCGCTGAATTCCACGCCGTGGTACTGCGCATCGGGAAAGTGCCGGGCCACCACGTCGCGCCACAGGCCGATACCGCAGCCCACGTCCAGCACCCGCCGTACCGGCACGCGCAGGTACTTGAGGTAGCTGCACACGAAGGTACCCAGCCGTTCGAGATGGCCCGGGTCGACCACGCGGGTCTTCTTGTCGAAGTAGTAGCGCTGGTAGTACGCCTCGTCGAACCACTGGTCACTGGCTGATTGCACGGATGTTCCTTGAAAATGGCCCCCGCTATGCGGGATGCCAGAGGCGAGTATGGCGCAGGACAGCGGGCTGCCTGCGTGGCGCGAATTAGGGCTGGACAAGGATGGCCGGTCCGGATGCACCCACCTGTGCGGCCAGCGCGCCCATGGCCAGGCCTACCTCAGCCTGCAGCTTGAGCACCAGCAGCGGGTCCGCCCGCGTGCGCCCCCGGTTCACTGCGGCCACCGGCTTGCCGGCGGACTTCGCCTCCTCGACGAAGCGGTAACCGGAATACACCATCAGCGACGAGCCGACCACCAGCACGGCATCCGCCTGCGCCAGCGCGTCGCGCACCGCGGCCACCCGCTCCCGCGGCACGCTCTCGCCGAAGAACACCACATCGGGCTTCAACATGCCACCACAACGCAGACAATCCGGCACGTCAAACGTCGCGAAGTCCGGCCCCTCGAGATCGGCGTCCCCATCGGGCAGGCTGCGCGCGTCCAGTGCGAGCCAGTCCGGGTTGCGGTCCATCAGTTGCGCCTGCAGGGCACGACGCGGCGAGCGCGCACCACACCCCAGACAACACACGGTGTCGATACGGCCATGCAGATCCACGACGGCCCGGCTGCCTGCCGCCTGATGCAGGCCGTCGACGTTCTGCGTCACCAGCTGCACGATGCGGCCCGCTTGTTCGAGTTGTGCCAATGCATGGTGCGCGGCCGTGGGTTGCGCGTGGGCCATGGTGCGCCAGCCCAGCATGCTGCGGGCCCAGTAGCGCCGACGCGCCAGCGGGTCGCCCGTGAACACCTGGTAACGCATGGGCTCGCGTTGCTTCCAGGCGCCGTTCTCGTCGCGGTAATCGGGGATGCCGGCGGCGGTGCTGCAACCCGCCCCGGTGATGACCAGCAGGCGCGGATGCCGGTGTAAGAAATCAACGAGGGGCTGCAGGCCGTCCATGCGCCGATTGTGCGGGCATTCACGGCCGGGCACCGGCGCGGGGTTTTGCCGCACGCATGAAAAACGGCGCCCGCAGGCGCCGTTGTCTCCACGGTCCCCGGGAGATCAGGCCTCGGCCTTGACCTTCAGGCGCCAGGCGTGCAGCAGCGGCTCGGTGTAGCCATTGGGCTGCTCCAGGCCCTTGAACACCAGGTCGGTGGCGGCCTTGTAGGCCATGGAGGTCTCGAAGTTGCCGGCCATCTTCTTGTAGAAGGGGTCGCCTGCATTCTGCTCGTCCACCACGGCGGCCATGCGCTCGAACGCAGCGCGCACCTGCTGCTCGGTCACGATGCCGTGCAGCAGCCAGTTGGCGATGTGCTGGCTGGAGATGCGCAGCGTGGCGCGGTCTTCCATCAGGCCGACGTTGTGGATGTCGGGCACCTTGGAACAGCCCACGCCCTGGTCGATCCAGCGCACCACATAACCCAGGATGCCCTGGCAGTTGTTCTCGATCTCCTGCTGGATCTCTTCCTTGCTCCAGTTGGGCTTGGCCGCGACGGGCACGGTCAGCAGACCGGTGAGCAGTTTCTCTTCCTGGGCCTTGAAGTTCCTGGCCTTGGCCTGCTTCTCCAGCTCGTCCTGGATGGCGGCCACGTTGACCTGGTGGTAGTGCATGGCGTGCAGCGTGGCGGCGGTGGGCGAGGGGACCCAGGCGGCGTTGGCGCCCGCCAGCGGGTGCACCACCTTCTGCTTGAGCATGGCGGCCATCAGGTCGGGCATGGCCCACATGCCCTTGCCGATCTGGGCGCGGCCCTTGAGGCCGGTCGCCAGGCCGACGAGCACATTGCTCTTCTCGTAGGCGTCGATCCACTCGGTACCCTTCATGGCGGCCTTGCGGATCATGGGGCCGGCGTGCATGGCGGTGTGCATCTCGTCGCCGGTGCGGTCCAGGAAACCGGTGTTGATGAAGGCCACACGGCTCTTGGCGGCGGCGATGCAGGCCTTGAGGTTCACGCTGGTGCGGCGCTCTTCGTCCATGATGCCGAGCTTGACCGTGTTCTCGGGCAGGCCGAGCAGTTTTTCAACGCGGCCGAACAGCTCGGAGGCGAACGCGACCTCAGCAGGGCCGTGCATCTTGGGCTTGACGATGTAGATGGAGCCGGTGCGCGAGTTGCGCACGCCGTTGCTGGTCAGGCCCTTGAGGTCGTGCAGGGCGATGGTCGTCGTGATGACGGCGTCCATGATGCCTTCGTGGATCTCGCTGCCGTCGCCGTAGAGGATGGCCGGGTTGGTCATCAGGTGGCCGACGTTGCGCACGAACAGCAGCGAGCGGCCGTGCAGCTTGATCTCCTCGCCGTTGGCGCCCTTGTAGACGCGGTCGGCGTTGAGGCGGCGCACACAGGTCTTGCCGCCCTTGCTCACT
>DALYHW010000012.1:0-29034 GCA_031970695.1 Hylemonella sp. | reverse complement strand
TCCTGCCCGCCTGCACCCTGCCGCTGACCGGCAAGGGCGTGGTCGACCGCATCATTACTGACCTGGGGGTCATGGACGTGACGCCGCAGGGCCTGAAACTGGTCGAACTGGCACCCGGTGTGAGCCGCGAACAAATCCAGGCCAAGACCGGCGTCCCCCTGATCTGATCGGCCGCCCGGTCCGCTGGGCCGCACATTTGTCACATTTCGCGACAGCTCTGTCTCCGGTTTGCACCAGACAGGGTTGTCGCGGCGTGTGGTGCGTCCCATAATGACCCTCCCGGACCCAATCCCATGAAGAAGGCTGCCCTCACCGCCGTCCTTGCCTGCCTGGCGACCCTGCCGGTTGCGGCGCAGTTGCGGCCGTTTGCCGGGTGGAGCCTCGGGCTCAACCTGAACCGGGTCAGCACGACCACGGAGTTTGGCGGTGCCGGCATCACGTCCACCATGGGCGAGACCGACTTCAACAGCTCCGTTCAGGCGGCGTATGCCCTGCCGCTGGGTGCGCGTTACCAGCTGGGCCTGGGCATGAGCGTGGGCATGGGCGATCTGAAGGCGGGCAGCCTCAACCTGAACGGCAGCGAGCTGAGCTTCCGCACCCGCAACATGTACTCCTTGTATGCGGAACCCGGCTACACCGTGGGCGATGCCACCCTGCTGTACGGCAAGGTGTCCTACCTCGGCGGCCGCGGCGAGGAGTCCTACGGCGGCGAGATCTTTGGCAAGACCTACGCCGGTCTGGGCTTGGGGGCGGGCGTGCGTACCCTGCTGAGCGAGCGCCTCTACCTGCAGGTGGAACTGCTCTACGGCGACTACGAATGGAAGACGGCGCGCACCGGGGCGTTCCGGCCTACGTCGACCAGCGGCAGCGTGGGGCTGGGCTGGCGTTTCTGATCGCCGTTGATCAGCCGATCCAGCGCACGCCGTTGTGCACGATCTCGTCGAAGAATTCGCGCAGTGACGCCGGGCTCATGCTGTACGGGTCGAACTCGGCCTTGGGCGAATACTTCAGGAACATCTGGCGATTCTCGGCCAGCGAGGAGATCAGGCCCATATTCCAGTTGCCGAAGCGCCGCGCCGCGATCTCGCTGAAATCCAGGATGGCCGGCTCCGCGTGCCGCGCGTCCTTGAGGATACGCAGGTAGGTCTGATTCACCACGTCCCGGTCACCTTCGAGCTGTTGCAGGAAGATGCCGTTGGCCAGGCAAAGTGCGCCCGTCACGCCGACGGCGGCGTTGTTGCGTTGCGAGGTGGCCAGAATGTCTTTGATGTCCGCGGGGCCGAGTGCGCGCGAGGCGCGGCTGGCGTAGGTCAGTTGGATCAGCATGGTTACTCCTGTGGAGGTCAATTGTCTCTCACGGCAAACGCCATTGCCAGCCTGCGGACAAATGTGCAAAGTGCAGCATTCGCGTGGTGTGCTGTTTGGCCATGCCGTGCCTAGCCGGGCCTGTGGGGAGCCCCGGTTGCAGCGTGCGGTGCTGGACCCGGAGTTGAGCAATGAACGAACACAATGTCATGACCGATGCGCTGGTGGGGCGCATGAGCTGGCGCCTGCCGCAGAGGCCGGTGGAGCCCGCGCTGCCCGCCGGTCGGCACGCCCTGTCGTTCCCCGAGGGACGTGAGGCGGTGCTGGTCGTGCCCGAAGGGCTGGTGCCCGGCGTACCGACGCCGTTGCTGGTGTTGTTCCATGGTGCGGGCGGGGACGCCAACAAGATGCTGCCGCACTTTGTGCGCTGGGCCCGCGCGCGGCGTTTCCTGCTGCTGGCGCCGCAGTCCATGTTCCCGACCTGGGACATCGTCATCGGCGGTCACGGACCGGACCTGGAGCGGCTGGAAACGGCACTGCAGCAGGTGGCCTCACACTTTGTCCTGGATCCGGGGCACCTGGCGTTTGCGGGTTTTTCCGATGGCGGCAGCTATGCGCTGTCCGTGGGCGTGAGCAACGGCGATGTGGTGAGCCATGTGATCGCGCTATCGGCGGGGTTCATGAACACGTTCGTGCGCCATGGCTCAACGAAAGTCTTTATTGCGCACGGCCGCCAGGATGCCCAATTGCCGTTCGAGACCAGCGCGCGGCTGCACGCGCAGCGGCTGCTGGAGGAGGGCGTCGACCTGACGTTGCTGCCTTTCGATGGAGACCATGTGATCTTGCCCGGGGTGGTGGAGCGCGCGGTGGAGTTTTTTTTGGGGGCGCAGTCCCCGGCCGGGTAAAGGCTCGGACCGCCTACGAGGGGTTTGCTGGCGGACAGGTGATGGGAATGTGGAATCGCTCGCTGCGCTGCGTGCAATTTCATCGCTGCGCGACCGCGCTGCGCGCGTCCAGAACAGTCCCCTGGACTGTTTTGACGGAACCAGTGGGTTCGATCCCTCATCGCCCGCAGAATGAAAAAACCGGCCCTGTGGCCGGTTTTTTCATTCTGGAGCGGGTGATGGGAATCGAACCCATAGTTTCCGCCACCGGCAAGTCGTTGATAAACAAGGCCATTCTAGCGGGTCAAGCACTGCTCGGGCGACGATTCTGTACTACCCCTTCGTAGCGCTGCTTAGGCGGTTTGCAGGTTGTGGCCAGCGCGTTCACGGAAGTGCCAAGGGCATCCGCGGCTCAGGGCACAATCCGCAGCTTTGCCTGCCACCGCTTCACCGGGTATGCCACCAGAACTGCACCTTGATCGACTCGACTGCCGCGCCGTGATCGACTTCCTCACCGTGGCTTACAACGAGAAGCGCCCAGCCATTCTGCCCCGCCTTGATGGGCAACCGAAGTGGGTCCGGAAAAAGGGCGCCTCGATCTCAACCCTCACGGTTCATGACCCGTTCCTGCGTGACATCAAGCTGATCGTGGAGCAGTTGAGGAACCCGTTGCTGATGGAGCTGGAGTTGAGCGTGGACTTCTGGCCCAAGGAGGTCGTTCCCGAGGGTGAGCGAGATCAGTTCCTGCGCGACACCTACGTGGCGCTGGCTGCCCGCTTCCGCCCGGAGGACATGACTCCCTGGGGTTACGGGCTCCGCGGTAGCGTGACAGGGGAGCGGCAGAAACCTCTGCCGTTCCACCGGAGTTTGCCCTCGGCTGGTCGGCAGCTACTTTATGGGCACAAGGGTGACTTTCTGCAGTCGAAGCTCTATCTGAAGCGGGTGGATCAGAAACTGCTCCTGCCCCCATCTGAACATCGGGTTCGTCTCGAACTGAGAATGCGGCGATGGGCCCTCATGGACCACTTCAGGCTGGACCGGCTGAGCGACCTGCTCGGCTACTCGTACCGCAAGACATTCACGAAGCACTTCCGCATCGTTGCTGGGCCACGCTTGCGCTTGAACAGGCCCCTGGACGACAAGGAGAAGCGTAAGCGCGAAAAGCGGATGCACAGGGCGTGGGCCACGGCAGGTGTGGGTAAGTTCGCCGTGGCGCCGGACTTGCCGCCGGACACCCCGATTCTCAACGTGAAGAAGATCCGCAGCCGTTCCCGTCAGCAGCTGTCTCAAGATCAATATGTGCTGGTCCGCCACCAGGCTGCGAACGAAAAAATCGGCCTCGCGTTCAAGACCCTAGAGCGCAGGCTGCGGTGAGAAATTCGGGCAGAAAAAACCGCTTATGGTTGCGTAAGTCATTGCTGACTGAGGACTTTTTCTGCACGTGACCCGCCCTATATAACTGTGGGCGGATTTTTCGGTCAGGTTCAGCCTGACCCCTTTGTCAGGGATGCCAGAACTTTGCGTCAGCGATGGAGGCGGCGGGCACCCTGAAGGTTTGCCTTCTGCAGCCGCAGCCGCCGCGCCTGGGTCTGCGCCCGCTTGGCATCCTGGTCCTGCTGCCGGATGTGCATGAAAGACACGAGGGCGCCGAACGCGACCAAGATGCTGCCCATCACCATCAGGCCCACAGTCTTCTCGTCCACGATCTGCTCCTTCTGTGAAACGGTAGGGCCAGCATATCGGCCGGCGCCGCGCGGCTCAACCCAGCAGGTCGGGAGCGGGCCGTCCAGGGGGCTGGGCGTGCATGAGGTCAGCAGGGTAGGGCAGCAGGAAGTCCCGGCTGTGGTCCATGTCTGCCGCGAGCCAGGAGCCGTACTGGGCTTCGGGCAGGACCACGACCATGCGTTTCTCCTCACCGGGTTTGTGAAACTGCCGCATGAGGGGGTGCTCGTCGGCGTTGATCGTGAGCATCGTGTAGCTGTGCACGGTCTCGCCGGTCGGCGCTCTCCAGGCAGCCCAAAGCCCTGCAATGCCCATCGGCTCCCTGTCGGCGCGCGAGATGCGGGTCGGCACGGCGCGCCCGGAGCGCCAGTCGGGCTCATAGATCGCCTCGGCGGGGATGATGCAGTGCTGTGCCCGCCGCCAGGCGTCCCGGAAGCTGGGCTTCTCAGCCACCGTCTCGCTGCGGGCGTTGTAGGTGCGCCGAGCGCCGGTGAGGTCCTTCGCCCAGCGGGGCACCATGCCGAACACCCCCAGAAGCGCCTCGCTTTCCGGCACGGCCTCGTCACCGACATCAGCATGTGGGTGTCGCCGGATAAAGCCGGCCTGGTACATAGGCCACACGTCGTGCTTGCCTAGTTCGGCCGGCGGCTCCGCCTTGAAGGCGGCGCGGTAGCGCTGCGAGTTCTTGGGTGCTTCGTAGTGGCTGCACATGCCCCGGGATCGTACCCGTGTGTCCGGCGGTGCTGGTTGGTCGGCAGTGCATATTTTGTATCTGTGTTTATGTACATTAACGATATAACTCAATCGGTTCCCCTGCGCGTCGGTCGGTGGCCCGTGGCGGCGGTGGGCGTGCGCATTCGCGCCGAGTCGAATGTATCTGCCAGTGATGCCAGAAAAGGTCTCGCGGCAGGTCATCGGCTGATCCGTGGGGAGTTGCGTCGAGACGGAATGGGTGCTCAATGCATTATTGATCGCGCTGCGGCTTCGTCAGCAGATGGAGGCTGTCATTTCGATCAGTGCTGCCAGTTCAAGCATCACGATTGACAGACCTTCCCGCGCGATCACAACCTGATCAGCAGCATGAGTCGGCGCGGAAACTCCCATGACGACGCTGTGACTGGAAGCTTCTTTCAACTGCTCAAGCGTGAGCGGATTCGCCGCCAGATCTACTCAACCCGGCATGACGCGCCGGCTCTTGTATTCAACCACGTCGAGATGTTCTGTAATCCGAAGCGTCGCCACATGACAGCCGACGGCTTCTCTCCAGTACAGTTCGAGAATCGACATTACAAACGGCAGAGATGTGTCGAGTGACCCCGGGGCGATTTTGGGTGGCGTTCAAGCGCATTTTGGCGGTTCATTAAACTTGGACTTGTTTTCGTGAACTCCTCCCGCTTTTAGGCTCTTGCCGCTTGGCGAGTCTGTGCGCCTGTGGAATAATTTGGTGCACAAGTAACGACTCCCTCGCCGAATTTGCGTAGCCTGAAGGTCCTCGTCGCCGACGACAACCCGGTCAACCAGAAAATCATGATTGGCTTGCTGCGTAACCTCGGCCATACCGGAGTTGTGGTTAGTGATGGCGAGAAGGTACTGCGCTGCCTAGCGCAACTCTCGTTCGATGCCATCTTGCTGGATGTGCAGATGCCCATCATGGACGGCTTGAAGGCGCTGGCCGCGATCCGGGCAGGTGAAAAGTCGGGCAAGCCGCACGTGCCAGTGATCATGGTCACGGCCAATGATTTGCCTGAAGACCGGTTGCGCTTCCAGCGGAAAGGGGCGGACGGCTATGTGTCCAAGCCGGTCGGCCAGCTCGCCCTGCAGCAGGAACTGGCGCGCGTCCTGGAGTCTTTCTGAGTCGTACAGCAGCATACTCCCCGCGCCATGATATGAATTGCCCAATGCGATGATACGTTCGTACTTCGACTGCCTCCGCCGCGATGTCTGTCGCCTAGCTGTTTCGTCCCGGCGCTCTCAATCCGTAGCTCGCTGACTCGGGTTGAAGGCATGTGGACTTTTTATCAGTATTGCCCCTTGCGAATACTCAATTTATTAAATATGCTCAACTGAGAGCAGTTCAACGCGTATCCAACTACTTACGGTCAGGGGCGCGTCTTCAGGCTAATTTCAACTGACAAAAGGAGTTTTAACCATGCTGAAATCCGCTTTGCCGGGTTTATTTCTTGTGCTCTCGTCCACCGGCGTATGGGCAGCAGACCATCAAATTGATCAGAAAGAAAAGCAGTTCAGCAAGAAGTCGCTGAAAGTCAAGGTGGGTGACAGTGTCGAGTTCCGTAATTCCGATCCGTTCGCCCACAACATCTTCTCACTCTCCGATGTCAAGTCTTTCGACCTAGGCTCCTATCCGCAGGGGCAGTCCAAGAAAGTCACCTTTGACAAGCCGGGAAAGGTGGAGGTGGAGTGCTCGATTCACCCGACCATGCAAATGGTGATTGAGGTGGAAAAGTGATTCGCACGCTAGTGGCAGGCGGGCTGCTGGCAGCAGCGTTGTCGTCCGTTTGTGCGCAGGCGCAGCAGACCGGCAATCCATTGGACACCAAAGCTGCAATACAAACCTGCTCGGGCATTGTCACCGACGAATGTGTGGTTCGCCATTTCAAGGACACGCAGGAAGCATCGGTCATTCGTGGGCGGGTAGTGTTCCAGAATTACTGCATGCTCTGCCACGGCGCAGAAGGCAAGGGCGACGGGCGGGCGGCGAGGCTGCACATGCCGCCGCCATTTAATCTCACGTTATCGACGGCGCCCCGCGATTACATCTCCCAGGTTCTACGCAAGGGTGGTGAAGCCATGGGGCGTGGCAAAGGTATGCCGCCCTGGGGTGAGCAGCTGACCGATGAACAGATCAATGACACGCTCAATTTTCTCTTCGCAATTCGGGTACGAAAATAGGGTTTGGCAATAACTGATGGAGCTGAAGATGAAAAGAATCGTGACGGTGCTCGGAACTGCCCTATTGGCTCTGGGCGCGCTGGCGGCAGATGAAAAACTGGTTTTTAAGGCGGGGCATCCGAGCCTCAAAGGCTACCTACTGGGGCCGGTGCCTTATCCGGCAGACAACAAGCCGAACGCAGCACGTGTGGCACTCGGACGCGCCCTATTCTTTGATCCCCGTTTGTCCGGGGATGGCAACATGTCCTGCGCTACCTGCCATAACCCGTCAATGGGCTGGTCGGACGGGCTGCCGACGGCTCGTGGTGTAAAAAGCTCGGTCCTGGGCCGCGCCTCCCCGACCGTTTTCAACACCGCATACAACAGCATTCAGATGTGGGATGGCCGCAAAAAATCCTTGGAAGATCAAGCCATGGGGCCGATGCAGGCTAACGTAGAAATGAACATGGACATTGGCAAGCTTTTCCAATGGCTCGGTACCAACGAAGGTTACAAGGCCATGTTTGCCAAAGCTTACCCTGGAGAGCCGATAAACGAGTCCACGCTGTCGCGGGCTATTGCAAGTTTCGAGCGCACTGTCGTTAGCAACAATTCTCCATTCGACAGGTGGGTTCGGGGAGAAAAGACGGCTTTGACAGAACAGCAGGTCAGAGGCTTCAAGGTTTTTGTAGGAAAAGGTAATTGTGTGGCTTGCCACAGCGGCCCCAACTTTACGGACAACGGCTTCCATAATTTGGGCTTGGCGTCCTTCGGAAATCCCGAACCGGACTTGGGGCGTTACGCCCAACGGCCAGTCAATGCCATGAAGGGCGCATTCAAGACTCCCACAGTTCGGGAAGTTGCCCGTACCGGTCCGTATTTCCATGATGGATCGGCCCGGACACTGATGGATGTGGTCGAACATTATGATCGCGGCGGTGATGTCAAAACCAACTTGTCGCCCAACATCAAACCACTTAATCTTACGGACGAAGAGAAAAGAGCCTTGGTGGCTTTCATGGAGGGCTTGAGTTCCCCTTTTAAGGTCGTTAGCCTGCCTGATTTGCCGGCCCGCTGAAGTCCCATTCATGCCATCGTCAAGATCGTGGGAGTTGCCTTCGTCTGAGGTAACACCACAGGACTGGATTGTTAACCGCCGGCAGCACATGCTGGCGGCGGTTTCCGTGTTTGGTGCTTCTTGGGCCCATCGCAGTGCCCTTGCCGCTGATCAGTCTAGTGGCGCTCCAGCGCAATCGGCCCTTGTGCCGTCGGCTGCATTGCGCGCCGCGGCCGACACATGCACCGCGCTGTCGGATGTAACGGGCTACAACAACTACTACGAATTTTCGACGGACAAAAAGGCCGTTAGGGTACTCGCCCAGGCCCTGACAATCCGGCCCTGGACCGTTACGGTGGAAGGCGAGGCAGAGAAGCCCTTCACGGTGGACGTGGATGACTTGGCCAAGCTCTTTGGTCACGAAGAACGTATCTACCGTCTACGCTGTGTGGAGGGGTGGTCCATGGTGATCCCTTGGTTAGGGTTTCCTTTGGCAAGACTCATAGAGCGTGCTCGTCCGACCAGCCGTGCAAAATTTGTCGAGTTTGTAAGCCTAAAGCGTAGCAGCGAGATGATTGGCCAGCGCGGCGGTTCGCTGGCATGGCCTTACCGCGAAGGGTTGCGTATCGATGAAGCGATGCACCCTCTAAGTTTCGCGGTAACTGGGTTGTACGGTCAGTCCCTGCCCAAGCAGAATGGCGCTCCGATACGTCTGGCCATTCCCTGGAAGTACGGTTTCAAAAACGCAAAGGCAATCACCAAGATTCGCCTGCTCAGCGAGCAGCCTGCTACGAGTTGGAGCAGCCTGGCGCCCTCGGAATATGGTTTTTACGGCAATGTCAACCCGCACGTACCGCATCCGCGCTGGAGCCAGGCCCGTGAAAACCGGATCGGGGAATTGCAGAAGCGTCCGACACTCCCCTTTAATGGATATGCTGACTGGGTCGCAGATTTGTATAGGGGACAAGACCCGAAAACGTTGTATTGAAAATGCTGGCCGCTTGGCTTAAAGACCATTACCCTGTTGTCTGGCGTCTGCTCTTTGCACTGTGCTCGCTTCCAGCGCTGGTACTGGTGTTGTTATATGTTCTGCAGGACCTCGGGCCAAATCCGCTGGCGCTTCTGCTCCATGTCACAGGGCGTACATCGCTGGTGCTGCTGACGCTTACGCTTTGCATAACTCCGATGCGGCGTTGGCTTAGCAACTTTTCCAGACTCACGCACCGCCGGTACGGCAAACGACTTTCCGACTGGAACTGGCTTGTGCGCTTGCGCCGACCACTAGGTCTATGGAGCTTTGCCTACGCGCTGGGGCATGCATGGGTATACCTTGCGTTCGATCTTGGTTACAACTGGGCTTTCATATCGTTTGAACTGCTGGAGAAGCCCTACTTATCGGCTGGCGCGGTTGCTTTGCTGATATTGATCGTCCTTGCAAGTACATCAACTCAGCGCATGATCCGCCTCCTGGGCAGAAACTGGCGACGTTTGCACACGCTCACCTATGTGGTGGCAGTTCTAGGGTTGCTTCACTTTTGGTGGGCGATGAAACCTGGTTTGAAAGACCCATGGCCCGATACCCTGGCAATTGCTTGGTTGCTTGGCTACCGTGCTGCGTTGCGCTTCGGTATGCTGGAGCGATGGGATGGATTTGATGGTCGCGAGAGTCAGGAGCGCCCCGCAATGCGCGTTCCGTGACTCAGGCAGATGAGGAAACAACATGTTAAGTAGTTCGTCCCGAAGGTTGAAAGTTTTGCTGGGGCGCAGCGTAGCTTCGCGCCTCGCCGGCGGGTATGTATTGCTCACTGCAGCCATATTTTTAGTATCGGCTATCGGATTGCTTAACATGCGTCAGATCCGAAATAGTTACGACTATGAGCTGGATGTCAGCGTTCCACGGATAACGGAACTTCAGGGTATTCAGACACTTCTGACTGAATTAAATATTGGTGCCCGTGACGCCTTGTTGACCACCGACCCTGCGCGCCTTGAGCAGGTTTTCGCGAGTATTGATAAAGCGCGCAGCCTCGCCGGCGAGAAACTGGAACTCCTGCAAAAATCTCTCGAAGCTGAGGGAACAGCGGCAGCGTCGAAAGTGGCCACCAACATGGGTGCACATGCGTCAGGGACGCTGGTGGGTTTTATCAAGTTTTCTCGCCTTCTGAAGGCGGAAAAGCGCGAGATGGCACTAGCCGTCTTGCAGGATAGCATCCAGAAGGATCTGGCTGCACTGTCGTTCCATATCGCTGAATATCAAAAAGCCGAGATGGAAAATCTGGCGGCGGTGAAACGGGCCGTCGCCGAACAAGAGGCTGCTGTTGCTCATCAGTCACTGATGTTGGTGGCTGGTTCGGTGCTGTTCGCTGCGGGGTTCGCCTTCTGGGTTGTGCGGTCGGTCGTGATCCCATTGCGAGAAGCAAAAGATGTTGCAGGCTACATGGCTCAAGGTGATTTCTCACGCCAGTTGCGGATCCGGCGCGAGGATGAAGTAGGGCAAGTGAGTGAAGCATTCAACCAGATATCCAGAGGCCTTACCTCGTTAGTATTGAACATCCGTCAGAGTGCAGCCCAGGTCAACGAGGTGGCGGAGAATATCACTCTGCGAAACATCCGTCTGGAAAAAAGAGCCGAGGATCAGACCAAGGCCCTCAACGCAGCGATGGAATTCATCGCGGGAGTGCAGAAGGTGATCAACGAGAACGTGGCGATTGCAAGCCATGCCAGCGAGAGGGCGAATAACATGAGTGCAATTGCCGCTCGCAGCAGTGCCTCGGTAGCAGAGGCCGTGCATGAAATGGAGATGGTCAAGCAGTCTTCCCAGAAGATCACGGAGATCATCTCATTGATCGACGGCATTGCATTCCAGACCAACATTCTCGCACTTAATGCTGCTGTTGAAGCGGCCAGGGCAGGCGAACAAGGGCGCGGCTTTGCTGTAGTGGCTGCGGAAGTGCGCAGCCTCGCCCGACGTAGCGCTGAGGCGTCCAAGGAAATCAAAAAATTGATCGATTCGTCCCAGGGCCGAGTAGCCAGTGGGACCGAGCGCGTTCAGTCGATTTCCAGCATCATGCAAGAGGTGAGTCAGACGGCTGGCGGACTAACCGAGATGGTGGAGAAGATCGCCAGTGGATCGCAGGTGCAAAGCAGACATATGGCGGAGATGGTTGAGTCAGTGGGCTTGTTGCTGCAGGGGAATGATAACAACGTTCATATTGTTGGCGGCATGCGGTTTTCGCTTCAGGATCTGCGCGAAACTGCTCAGTCTTTGAGTGACCAGGTGGCTGCTTTCAAGACATCTACATCCGGAAGTGATAAGTCTATCGAATTTCTGCTTCCAACGGGTCGTCCCAAAGCCGCCGCGGATCGCTGAGCAGCATGCTTGCTTCTTCAGTCCAAACGTATGACTCGCAAAACTGAGGAAATCGCAACGGTAATGCTGCGAAGCGCAGACAAGCATATGCACCTACGTAACAGCGTAATTACGTAAGCATGGAAATACATAAATGCGCTTGAGTTGCTTTATGGTTATCGCAATTCTGCTATCTAGTTTGTAGCAAATCCGATCATTCTCGATTGAAATACATGCAGACGGTCGCATGTCGCTGACCGCATTTCAGGAGAGAAACATGAGTGATTCGCAGTCAGTTTCTGTGGCGTGGTTGGTGGAGGAGCTGCAACGCAAGTTGGGCCACGATGACCCGACCATGGCGGAATGGTTGTCGTTGGAGAGCGCGGCCGTTTTGAAGGCCATCAAGACCGGAAAGATGCGCTACCCGGTGAACCGCGTGCGACAGTTGGCAGAGCTTCTCGATCGCCCACCTGGGGAGATCCTGCGCTTGATCCTGCAGGAAAGCGACCACAAGTTGCTCGATGCGATCGAGGTCTGCATGGGGCCGCTCAGGCTCACGGATGCCGAAGTCGGCATCATCAACGCGATCCGTAAGGTGGGTATGACCAGAGAGCTGGTGCCCATCACCTTTGACCGCGACGCCATCGTGACCCTGATCGTGCAGGGTCGCTGATCCAGATGGTTCACCAGGCAGGGGTGCATCGACCTGGTGGACCTTCTACCCCCTAGCCAGGAGACCAGGGTGATCTGGCCCTCGGCGCCGTTTTTCCAGCGATTTCGGTAGGTGTGCTTATACGTGGCCATCCATTGCTGCTCTCAAAAAACTATTTATAGAACAACAAGTTAAGTGCGAAAAGCGCAAGAAAAGCGCAAGGAGTGTCCAAAGTTTTCGAGTGCAGAGCGCAAAACAGGTGCAAGCGATCGGCGATCAAGCGCAAGCGCTTCCGCGTTAGAAAGGGGATGAATCACACGAAAGCCGGCCACATTGCATTAGAAGGTCGGTTTCGTCCGACCATCTCTGCGCCCTGTAAGAAATGCGCCGGGTGCAAGGTGATCTTGATCTTCAAAAAGTCCCCATTTCCATGGCCCCATAAGCACCGTCGCGGGCTGGTGGCGCTTACACCGTCTTTACGGCGTGCGACTTTTTGAGCTTCAGCCCATCGGCAACAGCCTGGATGCCGTCGACGACATTGAAGGGCGCAATTTCGGGAAGGGGGAACGTCAGAGAGTTGATGGCCTTCTGGCGCATGGCGAGATCTCCGCCCTTGTCGTATCGGGCCTCGGCCATGCTCAGCGCGCGAACATGCCCCATCAGGTCGGCCATCACGTTCGCCGGCACGCTAGTAGTCCCCAAGGCCGTCGCGAAGTTATGGCGCAGCGAGTGAAAGGTTTTACGGCCATTCCTCGGGATTCCGAGCTCTCGACCTAGGTAACGCTCGTTGAACCAGCTTCCAGCGGCCTTGCCGTAGCCCTTGTTCGTGTCATGGCGCAGCTCCGGAAATAGACGGGTGTATCCCGCCTCCTTGAGAGCCCTAACGTAGTCAAGGAACCCGAGGTCGAGGATGCGCTGATGCAGTGGGACGACGCGCTCTGAGCTGACCGTTTTGAGCGCCTTGTCGTCGGCGGACCCGCTGTCAGCGTCATCGAGGTCCATCTTGCCGTCGCCCACCAGATTGAAGTCGAGGTAGGCGATGCCGTCCTCGCTAACCTTGATGTCATCTAGGTAAAGCTGTGACAGTTCGTTGAGGCGCCCGCCCTGGTAAATAGCCAGGAGGGGAAGCCAGTAGTAATGCGGACGGTAAGCGTAGAAAATCCCCCTAGGCGTTTTCTGGCCGGAGCCCTTTTGAAACCAGACGCCAGAAAAGACCCGTTGAAGGTCATCAGCGTTGAAAACATCACGCTGGTCATGGGCCTTCGTTTTGCGCTTGATGTCGGTTTTCTTGAGTAGCTCGCCACCGAGCCCCTTACCCGGGTTCGTCTTCATGAGCTCCTCGCTCACCGCCCAGGTGAACACCTCGGACATGCTGTCCAGAACACGCTGGCGTGCCTGCAGTGTCATGCGAGGAAGGTCGTGCGTGTTGGCCAACTCCACGAGATCGGCGAAGCCTGCTCCAAGGCACTTGTACTTGACCTTGACGAGGTGACGGTCGTGGGGCAGCTGCGCGAGCTTCTCCGAGTACCTGCGCATGGTCGTGCGCGAGATCTCCGCCAGCTTCATGTCCCCCATCAGCTCCAGGAACATCTGCAACTGGTCTTCGCGGCGACGTTGTTGGTCGTTTTTCCAAACCCCTTTGTGGCAGGCTAGGTAGTGGTTCATGAACTCCGACCAGTTCTGAGGCGCCCCGTCCATGTCGGATCCAGGGTCAGCGACAGGGATCGGTGGAACCGCCGCCAGCATTTCCGGGGTGATCTGGCTGGCGAGCTCGAAGCGCAACGCCTCGATATCCATGCGTCTGACCAGCAGCATTGTGTTGAGGAGGGGTTGGCCTGGCAGGTCGAGGACGAATCCGCGGTGAGTAGAGGGCCAGAACACGAACTGACATGCAGGCACGGGTTCGGTCGCCTCCGCAATCTGCACAGCCTCGTCGGCAAAACGGAGGCACAGGAGGCCGCTGAAACGTGTGGGAGGGCCAGCAACGCGGTCTAGCTTGACGTTGTCGATGACGTACTGTTCCTCGCCGGTGATTCTGTCGGGAAAGTACTCGACGGCTTCGTCAATGTCTCGGACGGCCCACCCAAGCCAATGGTCGGCCTCAACGAAAAAGGGGGCCCTGCGAAGACGAAGACGGTCAGCCAGTGCCGCTTCGGTGGTGCCCAGGATCTGCGCCGCCTGCGTCAGGGGGATGTGACCGTCGCCCAGCAGGTCGAGCGAGCCTGCCTTGATCTTCTTGATGTCCATGCGCTCTAAAACCTGGATCGCCCTGTGCCACTGCGCGACCAGCTCCGCAGCCACGATCTTGGCGATGCGGTACTCCCTGGATCCAGTGGTGCGGTGAATTTCGCCCTTCCCGACGGCCGCCTTGAGCCGTGCGGGCACGCAGAGGCGAACAAAATAAACGCCGCTGTCGCGGCGGTAGAGATGCTGACTTCCTGCCATGGTGGTCCACCCTTTCGTAGTGGACTTGCCGGCGGCAGGGTCGGCAACACAGAAAACGTAAGGAAATCAGTACCCTACGAAACTATGGAGCGGGTGATGGGAATCGAACCCACGTTATTTGCTTGGGAAGCAAGAGTCCTACCATTGAACGACACCCGCAGATTCGTTGCTGCGGGCGTAGTTTACTTCAGGATGTCGCCCAGGCAGAGATACTTCAGCTCCACGTAGTCGTCCATGCCATGGTGCGAGCCTTCGCGACCCAGGCCGGACTGCTTCACGCCGCCAAAGGGCACGTGTTCGGTGGCGATGATGCCGACGTTGATGCCCACCATGCCGTACTCGAGCGCCTCGCTGACACGGAAAATGCGGCCCACGTCGCGGCTGTAGAAGTAGCTGGCCAGACCGAAGATGGTGTTGTTGGCCGCGTCCACGGCCTCCTGCTCGGTCTTGAAACGGAACACCGGCGCGAAGGGGCCGAAGGTCTCCTCGGTGGCACAGAGCATGTTCGCCTTGGCCTCCGCCACCACGGTGGGCTGGAAGAACTGGGTGCCCAGCTCGGTGGCGCGTTTGCCGCCGGTCAGCACCTTGCCGCCCTTGGCCACCGCGTCAGCCACATGACGCTCCACTTTTTGTAGCGCCGCTTCCTCGATCAGCGGGCCCTGGGACACGCCCTCCTCGAAGCCGTTGCCGATCTTGACGGCTGCCACCTTGGCGGCAAACTTCTTGACGAACTCGTCGTAGACGCCGTCCTGTACGTAGATGCGGTTGGCGCAGACGCAGGTCTGGCCCGCGTTGCGGTACTTGCTGGCCATGGCGCCCTCGACGGCCGAGTCGATGTCGGCGTCGTCGAAGACGATGAAGGGGGCATTGCCGCCGAGTTCCAGGCTGAGTTTCTTGACCGTGGGGGCGCTTTGCGCCATCAGGATGCGGCCGACTTCAGTGGAGCCCGTGAAGCTGATGTGGCGCACCACGTCGCTGGCGCAGAAGACCTTGCCCACGGCGATGGAGTTGTCGCTGTCGGCCGTGATCAGGTTGAACACGCCGGCCGGAATGCCGGCGCGGATGGCCAGTTCGGCCGCGGCCAGGGCCGTCAGCGGGGTCAGCTCGGCGGGCTTGATGATGACGGGGCAGCCGGCCGCCAGTGCGGGCGCGACCTTGCGCGTGATCATCGCCAGCGGGAAGTTCCAGGGTGTGATGGCCGCGCAGACGCCGATGGGCTGCTTGATCACCATCAGGCGGCGGTTGTTGTCGAACTGCGGCAGGGTCTCGCCGTTGACGCGCTTGGCTTCCTCGGCGAACCACTCGACGAAGCTGGCACCGTAGGCCACCTCACCCTTGGCCTCCGCATAAGGCTTGCCCTGCTCGGCCGTCATGATGCGGCCCAGGTCCTCCTGGTTTGCCATCAGCAGGTCGAACCACTTGCGCAGGATGATGCTGCGTTCCTTGCCCGTCTTGCTGCGCCAGGCCGGCCAGGCGGCGTTGGCGGCCTTGATGGCCAGTTCGGCGTCGGCCGAGCCCAGGTTGGCCACGTCGGCCAGCTTGCGGCCATTGGAAGGGTCCAGCACGTCGAAACGGCTGGCGGCGGCCCCCTTGACCCACTGGCCGTTGATCAGTGCATCGGTCTTGAGCAGGCTGGGGTCTTTGAGCAGGGAAAGCGGGGAGGTCTTCATGTCCATGATGGGTGTCTCTCTGGTGTTTTTTCCGGGCAGCGGGACATTTTGCCAGCGTGGCCCGCGTCGGGGCATCGCGCCAGCGACAGCCGGACGTGCCAGGGGTGAAACTTATAATCAAGAGTTCAAATAAATCAAGCAGTTACGCGTGCAGGGGCCGCGGGCTGTTTCCCGTCCAAACACCATGAGCCAAGCCGTCTTTTCCGTTGCCGACATCCGCAAGACCTTCCTGGACTTCTTTGCCGCCAAGGGCCATACCGTGGTCGCGTCCAGCCCGCTGGTGCCGGGCAATGACCCGACGCTGATGTTCACCAATTCGGGCATGGTGCAGTTCAAGGACGTGTTTCTGGGCACTGACAAGCGCTCCTATGTGCGGGCGGCCTCCGTGCAGGCCTGCCTGCGCGCCGGCGGCAAGCACAATGACCTGGAGAACGTGGGCTACACGGCGCGCCATCACACCTTCTTCGAGATGCTGGGCAACTGGTCTTTCGGTGACTACTTCAAGCGCGAATCGCTCAAGTGGGCCTGGGAACTGCTGACCGAGGTCTACAAGCTGCCCAAGGAACGTCTGCTCGCCACCGTCTACGCCGAGGACGACGAGGCCTATGACATCTGGACCAAGGAAATCGGCCTGCCGCCCGAGCGCGTGATCCGCATCGGCGACAACAAGGGTGGCCGCTACAAATCCGACAATTTCTGGATGATGGCCGACACCGGCCCCTGCGGTCCCTGCTCGGAAATCTTCTACGACCACGGCGACCACATTGCCGGCGGCCCCCCGGGCAGCCCCGACGAGGACGGTGACCGCTACATCGAGATCTGGAACAACGTGTTCATGCAGTTCAACATGGACGAGACCGGTGCCGTCACGCCCCTGCCCGCACCCTGCGTTGACACTGGCATGGGACTGGAGCGCCTGGCCGCCATCCTGCAGCATGTGCACAGCAACTACGAGATCGACCTGTTCGACGCGCTGATCAAGGCTGCTGCCCGCGAGGTGGGCACCCGGGATCTGGGCAGCCCCTCGCTGCGCGTGATCGCCGACCACCTGCGCGCCACTGCTTTCCTGGTCAGCGACGGTGTGATTCCCAGCAATGAAGGCCGTGGCTACGTGCAACGCCGTATCGTGCGCCGCGCGATCCGCCACGGCTACAAGCTGGGCCAGAAGAAGCCTTTCTTCCACAAGCTGGTGGCCGAGCTCGTGCGCCTGATGGGGGACGCCTACCCACGCCTCAAGGAGCAGCAGCAGCGCATCACCGAGGTGCTCAAGGCCGAGGAGGAACGTTTCTACGAGACCCTGGCCAACGGCATGGAAATCCTGGATGCGGCGCTCGCCGGTGGCCAGAAGGTGCTGCCGGGTGACGTCGCCTTCAAGCTGCACGACACCTATGGTTTCCCGCTGGACCTGACCAACGACGTCTGCCGCGAGCGCAACGTCACGGTCGACGCCGCGGGCTTTGAAGCGGCGATGGACAAGCAGAAGTCCCAGGCCCGCGCGGCCGGCAAGTTCAAGATGGACAAGGCGCTCGAATACGGCGGCGCCGGCAACCAGTTCGTGGGCTACGAGAAGCTCGAAGCCCAGGCCAACATCGTCGCGTTGTACGTGGACGGCACGTCGGTGGCCCAGCTCAAGAGCGGCCAGAACGGTGTCGTTGTGCTCGACACCACCCCCTTCTACGCCGAGAGCGGCGGCCAGGTGGGCGACGAAGGCGTGCTCACCAGCGGTTCGGCCCGCTTCGAGGTGGGTGACACGCAGAAGATCAAGGCCGACGTCTATGGCCACCACGGGACACTGGCCCAGGGCACCCTCAACGTGGGCGATCACGTGACGGCCCAGGTGAACCTGACGCTGCGTGCGGCCACCATGCGCAACCACTCGGTCACGCACCTGATGCACAAGGCCCTGCGCGAGGTGCTGGGCAGCCACGTGCAGCAGAAGGGCTCCCTGGTGAATGCCGAGCGCACGCGTTTCGACTTCGCGCACAACGCGCCGGTGACGCAGGCGCAGATTCTCGAAATCGAGCGCAAGGTCAACGAGGAGATCCTCGCCAACAGCGCCACCCAGGCTCGCGTGATGGACATCGAGTCCGCGCAGAAGACCGGCGCCATGATGCTGTTCGGCGAGAAATATGGCGACACCGTGCGCGTGCTCGACATCGGCAGCAGCCGCGAGCTCTGTGGTGGCACCCACGTGCAGCGCACGGGTGACATCGGCCTCTTCAAGGTTGTGGCCGAGAGCGGTGTGGCCGCCGGCGTGCGCCGTATCGAAGCCGTGACTGGCGCCAACGCCCTGACGTATCTGCAGTCGCTCGAGACCACCGTAACCCAGGCGGCCGGCACGCTCAAGGCCCCGGCCGCCGAGTTGCAGGGCCGCATCAGCCAGGTGCTGGACCAGGTCAAGGCGCTCGAAAAAGAGATCGCCGCCCTCAAGGGCAAGCTGGCTTCCAGCCAGGGTGATGAGCTCATGGCGCAGGCCGTCGACGTCAAGGGCCTCAAGGTGCTGGCGGCGAAGCTGGACGGCGCGGACGCCAAGACGCTGCGCGACACGATGGACAAGCTCAAGGACAAGCTCAAGACTGCTGCCATTGTGCTGGCCGCCGTTGATGGCGACAAGGTGCAGCTGGCCGCCGGCGTGACCGCCGACAGCGTGGGCAAGGTCAAGGCGGGCGAACTGGTCAACTTCGTGGCCCAGCAGGTCGGCGGCAAGGGCGGCGGCAAGCCCGATATGGCCATGGCCGGCGGTACCGACGCCAGCAAGCTGGGCGCTGCACTGGCCAGCGTGCAGGGCTGGGTTGCTGAAAAAGTCTGATGCAGCGACGTCAGCTTCTGGGCTGGGCGCTGGGCGCGGCTGCCATGCCGGCGCTGGCACAGCGTGGCTACGACGTGACCCCGTGGCCGGGGGCACGACCTGCGCCCTCATTGCAGGCACTGGACCTGCAAGGCAAGACCTGGACCTTGTCGGGCCTGCGTGGCCGCGCCGTGGTGCTGAACTTCTGGGCCACCTGGTGCCCGCCCTGCCGGGCCGAGATGCCCTCCTTGCAGCAGCTCGCAGAGATCTACGGACCGGATCAGCTGCAGGTGCTGGCCGTCAACGTGGCCGAGGGTCCGCGCCGGATCAACCAGTACCTGCAGTCCAGCGGGCTGAACCTCACGGTGCTGCTCGACCCACAAGGAGAGACAGCCCGCGCCTGGGGTGCCAGCGTGTTGCCGACCACCATCCTGATCGATGGCGAAGGCCGGCCACGTCAGCGCGTGCGTGGCGAGGTCGACTGGACTGGCACCGAGGCGCTGGCTCTGGTCGAACCCTTGTTGCGCGGTGGCAAGCCCCATCGTGCTAGCGGGCTTTCCACCCAGCGCTCGAAGGCCCAGGCCAGCGTCATGCTGGCCAGCCAGTAGGCCAGTACCGCGCCCCACAGGGCTCCCGGTCCGGATGCGTTCATCCGGGCATACAGCGCGTTGGCCAGCATGAGTACCGGGAAGTGCACGAGAAACAGCGCATAGGACATCTGTCCGCCGCGGTTGAGTGTCGTGCGCACGGGTTCGGGCAGGCGGGCCACCGGCATGGTGTCGCCGCGGCGCCACCAGACCACAGCACCCAGCAGCATGGCCACCCCCAGGGCCAGCGCGATCCGCTCCCGGAATTCCAGCCACAGGGCAAGCACGCCGATCGTCGCCAGCAGCAGTAGCGCCGGGACCGGATGGCGCGAGCGGCCAGCCCACCAGGCGGCAGCGCCCAGGCCGTAGGAGCCGAAGAAGTAGGGCGCCCAGGCTTCCAGCTCGGGCTGGCGGTTGAACACGAGCAGCGAGGCCAGCGTGAGGCCCAGCACCAGTAAGACGGTCAGCCGCTGGCGCGGGTGGGCGCGATACCCCAGGCGCATGAGCACCGCGAGCAGCAGGAAGAGCTGGAAATCGATGGCCACGTACCAGACACCGGCCGACAGGGCGTCCACCTGCAGCACATCCTGCGCGAGCAGCAGGTGCGCCAGCGCGACGTCCCAGCTCGGAGGTGGTGGCACGAAGTCGTCGGTCAGCCATGGGCGGGCGAGGGCGGCGCTCGCGATGGCCAGCAGCAGCGCGGCGAAAAAGGGCAGCACCAGCCGCTGGTAGCGCCGGCGCAGTGCCACGCGCAGCGGCACCTGCGCGCTGGCCGTGGGTCCCAGGTGCTGTACCGCAAGGAAACCGCCCAGCACGAGGAAGATCTGTACCGCCATGCGGGCGTAGTCGTAGAGCCATCCGGCCAGCAATGGAGTGTGGCGGTCGGCCGCTTCGGCCAGCGGGCCGTAGGCTGACAGATGGTGCAGCACGATCAGCTGCGCCCCCAGGATCTTGAAGGCATCGAGATGCCATTGCCGCGCGTGCATGCCAGTGCGCGCGCGGTTCAGGTACGGGGGATGGACATGTCGCTGGTGCCCGGGCGCACCCAGCGCGCGAACTCGCGTGTGGTGTCCATGCAGCCGCCCGCGTCCGTGTAGACACCGCGGGGCTCGCGCCAGCGGGTCATGCGGGCCATGACCTGCGTCAGGGCCTGCGGATCGGCCAGTGTGCCCTGGATCATGGGCTTGATGTGCTCTTCGTCGATACGGGACTCGCCCTGCGCGTCGCGGTACAGGCCGTGGCGCCAGTGGTAAATCTCCACGCACTTCTCGGTCAGCGAGTAGGGCTGGTGCTGCTTCCAGAAATTGGTGAACAGGCTCCCGCCCAGGTACATGACCCAGGAGCCCTCGAAGCCGCAGGCGTCGGCCGAGGCCTCGTCCGGGTTGCGGAACCAGACGCGGTCACCCGGTACGTAATACAGCGGAGGCAGCGGCGCCTGCATGGAGCCCTGCTCCCGCAGGAACACCGTGTGGAACTCCTCGGACATGATGGCCCGCTGGCGCCAGACCGATTGCAGCCGCTCGAACAGTTCGACGTTGCTGCGGGCGAGCTCCTGCGCAATACCCAGCAGCGTCACATATTCGGTGGCGCGGTAGCAGGAGAAGGAATACAGCCGGCCTGAGATTTCGGGCTGCGTCGTCTTGACCAGCGCGTCGATCAGCGGCACGCCCGGCAGCAGGGTGAAGCCCTTGTCCTCGTGGTAGGCCCAGCAGTCCTCGGGTCGCTCGGCGGCGTCGGTGTCGAAGGCCAGGGTGGTGCGGCGCGCCGCCAGCACGATGTTGCGGCGGATGTGGATGGCTGATTCCAGCTCGGCCAGGCTTGGAAAATCCACGCCGACCGGGCTCAGCAGCAGGGCCAACAGAATCTCCCGCTCCAGGTCGGCCTGGCGGTCCAGTGTCTGGAGGCCCAGGGTCCGGGCCAGCTGCATGGTGTTGTAGCCGGGAGCCCAGGCTGACACGACCGCCGGGTCCAGCCGCAGGCGGACCCAGGGGCCTTGCGCGTCCTGCCCGGTATCGGTGTGCACCAGCGACAGCAGGTCGGTGGCGCCCAGGCGCTCCAGCGCCTCATGGCGAATGCGGGCGGCCGTGCTGGCATCGCCGCCGTACAGGCGTATGCCCAGGCTGGCCGGAGCCCAGGGCTCGCCAGCCTGCTGCATCGTGGTGTAGGTCTCCGGTAGCAATCTCATGAATGTTATGTATTTGGACCAATATACCCCATGGAACCTGGGGTCAAGCTTGGGGAATACGCGGGTTCCGGACGCGGCCGATAATCTGGCCGCCGCGGTGACCCTTCCGCCGGCCCGTTGTTGCGGTGCACCTTGACCTGCACCGCCAGCGGTTTTCATCCCCATCCGGAGTTCTCTGAATGAACCTGCGTCGTACCCTTCTCAAGAACGCGGCAACCCTGTCCGCCGCCTACACGTTTCCCGCCCTGGCCCTGGCCCAGGGGGCCCCGGCACCCCGCCAGTTCAACCCCCAGCCCGGTCCCTGGCGCACTTTCGAGGTGACCACACGGGTCGATGTGCTGCAGGCCGACGGCGCCACTCGCGTCTGGCTGCCCGTGCCCTCCGTCGACAGCGACTGGCAACGGTCCATCGACAACAGCTGGACCAGCAATGGTGCCGCCCGTATGGAGAGCGACGTCCGCTACGGCGCCCGGCTGCTGCATGTGGACTTCGTACCGGGCGAGAAAAAGCCCTGGGTCGAACTGACCAGCCGCATCCAGACCCGCAGCCGTGCGGTGGACTGGTCGGCACGCAAGCCCGTCGCGGACGACCCCGCCAGCCTGGCCTTCTGGACCCGTCCCACCGCGCTGCTGCCCACCGACGGCATCGTTCGCAAGACGGCGCTGGAGGCCACGCGTGGCGCCAGGACCGATGTCGACAAGGCCCGCAGGATCTACGACTGGGTGGTGGCCAACACCTGGCGCGAGCCCAAGGTCCGCGGCTGCGGTGAGGGGGACATCAAGACCATGCTCGAGACCGGCAACCTGGGGGGCAAGTGCGCCGACCTCAATGCCATCTTTGTCGGCCTGTGCCGCGCGGTCGGGCTGCCGGCGCGTGATGTCTATGGCCTGCGCCTCGCGCCCTCGGCCTTTGGCTACAAGGAGCTGAGCGGCAACCCCGCCAGCCTCAAGGGGGCCCAGCATTGCCGCGCGGAAGTCTGGCTCAAGGGCTACGGTTGGGTCGCCATGGACCCGGCCGATGTGGCCAAGGTCATGCGGCTGGAGACCCCCCAGTGGATCAAGAACACCACCGACCCGGTGGTGGCGCCAGTCCACCAGGCGCTGTTCGGTGGCTGGGAAGGCAACTGGCTGGCTTGGAACATGGCGCACGATGTTTCACTGCCCGGCGCGCAGGGGCCCCGTCTGGGTTTCCTCATGTACCCGGTCTGCGAAACGGCAGACGAACGGCTGGATTCCTATTCGCCGGATGCCTTCAAGTACCAGATCACCGCGCGCGAGCTCACGGTCTGAGGCGCAGGCCGTCGCCTCGCCATGAAAAAGGGCGCCTTGCGGCGCCCTTTTCCTTTTCTCGTCCCGGTCTGCGTTAGTTGCGCAGCCGGCCGTTGCGCGTGACCATGGCCAGTTCCACGTACTTGCTGCCGTGGTTCTGGTCCGGTCCGTAGTGCACGGTATACCCTCCGACGTCGAAACTCCCCAGATTGCGCATGGCGGCCAGCAAGGCCTTGTCGTCACCCGGCTTCTTGCTGCGGCGCATGGCCTCGGTCAAGACCTTCGCACCGATGCAGGCTTCGAGGTGGGTGCTGTTCATGGGCGTCGTGATGCCCGCATCCTGCAACGCCTTGCCGCACTCGCGGATCACAGGCAGCGACGCACTGGCGTTGGGCACGACCTGCGAGATCGACGCGCCCGCGGCCGACTCGCCAGCCGCAGCGATGTACTGCTGGGCGCCCACGAAGGACAGGCTGGACATCGGGATGTACAGGCCGCGCGCCGCCAGTTGCTTGCTGATGTCGGCGGCCGGACCGGACAGCACGGTGTTGATGATGACCTCGGGCTTGAGTGCGACCAGGGCATTGATCTTGGCGGCGTCGATCGTGGCGTTGCGCTGCAGCGCGAAGGCCTTGGGCTTCTGGCCCTGGCGCACCAGATACTCGTTCACCACGCCCAGGTTCTGCACCCCGACCTCGTCGTCGTAGTGCACCACCACGACCTGCTTGAGCCCCAGGCCGGTCCAGAAGCTGAGCATCTTTTCCAGTTCGTCGCCGTAAGAGGCACGCAGCGTGTAGACCACCGGACTGGGCTTGCGGACCGGGTTGGCGCCCGAAAAGGGCGCGAAGAACAGGGTGCCGGCCTTCTCGGCCTGCGGCATGGCGTCCAGGCTGAGCGTGGCCGAGGCGTAGCCGAACAGCGCCACGAGTCCCCGCGTCTGCAGCAGCTGGGCCGTGTTGTCGGCGGCGAGCTTGCGCTGGTTCTGGTCGTCCAGTGTCACCAGCTCGATGGGCGCGCCAGCCACGCCTCCCTGGGCGTTGACCGTCTTGAACCAGGCCAGCGCACCGTCTCGGATGTCGCGCCCGAAAGTGGCGTTGCTTCCGGTCAGCGGCGCGGACTGGCCGATGACCCAGACGTTCTGGGCCGGGGCCGATGTGTGCAGCAGCGTCATCGCCGCACAGAACAGCGAGGCCAAAAGGTGCTGGAAACGGAAACCCTGATACATACGCATCCCTGAAAAATTGAATCCTGACGCGATGTTGCGCGTTTGATTGAGATGTCGCTACAGGGTGATTTGCAACCTATGTGTGGAGTTGTTGATCCGTGTAACAAGATGCGTGCAACAGTCGGTGCAACAACCCTTGCGCGACATTGCTGCCGGTGCCGGGGGACGACCAACTGGAGTAGCGACGCGGCCTGAGCCAGCCTCGCGGGCTCGTGGACGCGGGCAGGGCGTCCCGCTGCGGCGAAATTCAGTTGCGCAGCTTGCCGACGCGGGTGACCATGCCCAGCTCCACGTACTTGCTGCCGTGGTGCTGGTTGGGGCTGTAGCTCACGGTGAATCCGCCCAGATCCACCGCGCCAAGGCTGCCCATGGCGGTCAGCATGGATCGTGCATCCCCGGGTTTACGACTGCGACGCACGGCCTCGGTGAGAACCTTGGCACCAATGCAGGCTTCGAGGTGAGTGCTGTTCATGGGCTTGGTGATACCGGCATCCTGCAGCGCCCTGGCGCATTCACGGATCACGGGCAGCGAACCTGACGGGTTGGGCACCACCTGCGAGATCGAGACCCCGGCCCCGGCTTCACCCGCTGCGTCGATGTACTGCTGTGCGCCCACGAAGGACAGGCTGGACATCGGCACGTACAGGCCGCGCGCCAACAACTGCTTGCTGATGTCCGAGGCCGGTCCCGAGAGTACGGTGTTGATGATGACCTCGGGCTTGAGCGCGGCCAGCGCGTCCATCTTCGCGGCATCGATCTTTGCGTTACGTTCCAGCGAAAAAGCGAGCGCCTTCTTGCCCTGCCTGGCCAGGTATTCGTTGACCACGCCGAGGTTCTGGACGCCCACCTCGTCGTCGTAGTGCACCACGACCACCTGCTTCATGCCCAGGCCGGTCCAGAAGGCAAGCATTTTCTCGAGCTCGTCGCCGTAGGAGGCACGCAGCGTGTAGACCACGGGGCTGGGCTTGCGCACGGGGTTGGCGCCGGAGAACGGGGCAAAGAAGAGCACACCGGCCTTCTCGGCCTGCGGCATGGCGTCCAGGCTCAGCGTTGCGGAGGCATAACCAAACAGGGCCACGAGGTTGCGGTTTTGCAGCAGCTTGGTGGTGTTTTCACCGGCGACCTTGCGCTGGTTCTGGTCATCCAGCGTGACCAGCTCAACAGGCAGTCCGTTGACGCCACCCTGGGCATTGACCGTCTTGAACCAGGCCAGTGCGCCGTCGCGGATGTCCTGGCCGAACACGGCGTTGCTGCCGGAAAGCGGTGCTGACTGGCCGATGACCCAGCTGGTCTGGGCATGGGCTGCGCCCTGAAGCAGGCTGCCCAACACGCAAAGAAGTGCGGCAATCGTCGTACGCATCTGATCCCCCTGTCGGTATCCTGACGCTGCCACGGGCAGCGGGGTCGCGTTTACATCATGCCACACCTGCTTACGTTTCGGCGATGGCTCCCTGTGCCGTGAGCGTGTCAATCTGTTGGTCGGTGTAACCAAATTCCTTCAGCAGTTCGCGGGTGTGCTGACCCAGCAGCGGAGCCGGGCGGGTGATCTGCGCCGGGGTGGCGGAGAAGTGGATGGGGCAGCCCAGCGCGCGCGTCAGGCCCGCCTCGGGGTGTTCGAGCTCCACCACCATGCCGCGTGCCAGGGTCTGCGGGTGGGTCAGCGCCTCACCCACCGTGTGCACCGGACCGGCCGGCACACCGGCATTGTCGAAGGCGCTCTGCCATTCCTCCCGTGTGCGTGTCCGCAGCACGGCATTCATCTGCGCCACCAGTTCCTCGCGGTGCGCCATGCGGTCGCTGTTGGTCTTGAAGCGCGGGTCCTCGCGCCACTCCGGGTGGCCCAGCACCTCCGCGATGCGCTCCCAGTTGGCCTGGTTGGCCCCGCCGATGTTGATCCAGCCGTCGCTGGCCTGGAACGCCTGGTACGGTGCGGTCAGTACATGGGCCGAGCCCGTGGGCTCGCTGGACTTGCCGGTCGCAAAGAAGATGGCGGCGTGCCAGTAGAGCTGCTGCAGTGCCGCGTCGGAGAGCGAGGTGTCCACGATCTGCCCTTCGCCGGTCTTGAGCTTGTGCACGTAGGCCGCAACGATGCCCAGCGCGCCCAGGATGCCCGCGTTCATGTCGGACACCGCGTTGCCGTTCTTGGCCGGAGCGCCGCCGGGCTCGCCGGTGATGGACATCAGCCCTGCGAAACCCTGGGCGATCAGGTCGAAGCCCCCTTTGTTCGCGTAAGGGCCGTTGCGGCCGTAGCCGGTGATCGCGCAGTAGATCAGCCCGGGGTTGGCCGCCTTGAGGGCCTCGTAGCCCAGCCCGAGCTTGTCCATGGTCCCGCCGCGGAAGTTTTCCACCAGCACGTCGGCGTCCTTCACCATGCGCAGCAGCGTGGTGCGCCCCTCCTCGTGCTTGAGGTTGATGGCGATGCCGCGCTTGTTGCGGTTCATCATCATGAAGGGGGCCGACACGCCGTTGACCAGCGGGTCGCGATAACCCCGCGCGTCGTCGCCACCGGGCAGCTTCTCCACCTTGATCACGTCGGCGCCCATGTCGGCCAGCAGCTGGCCGCAAGTGGGGCCCGACATGATCTGCGTGAGTTCAAGCACGCGCATGCCCGCCAGCGGGCCGGCCTTCTTGTCTGTCATTACTTTCCTTTCCAGGCCGGGGGGCGTTTGTCGACGAAGGCGCGCACGCCCTCGCGGAAGTCGGCGCTGCCGTACGCGGCGCTGATGAGATCATGGTCTTTCGGCAGGTTATGCGTGGCCAGGCGTCGCAGGCCTTCCTTGCTCACCCGCTGTGTCACGGGCGCCAGCGCCGCCAATTGCCCGCACAGGGTGCGCAGGGCCGCGTCCATGTCCGTGGCGCTGGCAATGGCGTGCAGGTAACCGCAGGCCAGGGCCTCGTCGGCGTGGATCATCTCGGCCAGCAGCAGCATGCGCTTCACGCGCTGGGTGCCCCAGGCAGCTGACAGGCGAGAGAGATTGGCCACCGACAGGCAGTTGCCCAGCGTTTTCGCAATCGGCACGCCAAAGCGCGCGCCCGGCGTGGCGAGCCGGAAGTCGCAGCCGGTGGCAATGGCCAGCCCGCCGCCCACGCACCAGCCCTCCACCACGGCGACCGTGGGCATGGGCAGCGTGCCCAGCAGCTCCATGCAGTCGTCGATGCGCTGCTCATAGGCCACGCCATCGGCACCGCCCTTGGCCCCGTCGCCGAAATCCTGGAACTGCGCGATGTCGGTACCGGCCACGAAGGCTTCGCCACCGGCACCGCGGAACGTCACGACCCGGATCGACGCATCGCTGCGCAGCTGGCCGCAGATCGCCATCAGCTGCTCGTACATGGCCCAGGTCATCGCGTTGCGCGCCTGGGGACGGTCAAACACGACCGAGGCCACGCCGGCCTCGATGTGCAGGTGGACCTGGCCGGTATCAGTCATGGGGGAAGATCAGAGATTGCAGAAGAGATTTGATTCGCGGGCCGCCGTGGCACTGGCTTCGCCGGACTACAGGCGTCGCCCGCTCGAGAGGGGGAGGCGGCTCCGGCCGCCTCGGGGACACTCAACTATCCAGCGTCACCTTCGCGTCGCGGATCACCTTGGCCCACTTCTGCTGCTCATTGCGGATGAAGTCGGCAAACTGCTGCGCCGTGCCGCCGCCGTCCTCGGCGCCATACTGGTCGAGCTTCTCTTTCACGTCGGACATGGCCAGCACCTTGTTGATGTCCTCGTTCATGCGCTGGGCCATGGCGGCGGGCATCCGGCCCGGGCCGACCAGACCGTACCAGGTGGTGGCCTCGAAGCCGGGGAAACCGGCCTCGGCCATGGTGGGCACCGTCGGGTGACCCGAGGCACGTTTCTGGCGCGTCTGCGCAATCGCGCGCACCTTGCCGCTCTTGACGTGTGGTGTGGCGGCGGTCATGGTGTCGAAGGAGTACTGGATCTGGCCGCCGATCAGGTCGACCAGCATTGGGCCCGAGCCCTTGTAGGGTACGTGCAGCGCGTCCACGCCGGCGGCGAGCTTGAAGGACTCCATGGCCAGGTGCTGCGCAGAGCCCTGGCCAGCCGAGCCGAAGCTGACCTTGCCCGGCTGCGCCTTGCAGTGCGCCACCACGTCGGCCACGGTCTTGGCCGGCAGGTCGACGTTGGCGATCAGCAGGTTGGGCGTCACGCCCACCAGCGTGAGCGGGGTGAAATCGCGTTCCACCACGTAGCCCAGCTTGGGCATGAGCCCGGGGGCCAGGGCATGGCTGTTGATGTGGGCCATCAGCAGCGTGTTGCCGTCGGCCGGGGCCTTGGCCACGAAGTCGGCCGCGATCACGCCCGAGGCGCCGGCCTTGTTCTCCACCACCACATTGGTGTTCCACAGGGTCTGCAGCTTCTGGCCGACGATGCGTGCCAGCACGTCCGTGCCGCCGCCCGGCGCAAAGCCGACGATGATGCGCACCGGCCCGTTGGGCAGGGTCTGCGCCTTGATCATGGGGGCCGCCAGGGTGGCTGCGGTCGCGGCCGTGGCCGTCACGAAGGTTCTGCGTTTCATCTTGTCTCCTCGGGTCGTTATGGAAATCTCTTGCGGGGGCCGGCTCAGGCGGCCTTGCGCTGGGGTACCGCTGCAGGATGGCCGGCGTAGTAGTCCATGATGGCCTGCACACCCGAGCCGGCCAGCTTGACGCCAGCGAGCTTGAGGCCCATCTCGCAGGCGGCCACGGTGCCGATCAGCGTGAGGTCATTGCTGTCGCCCAGGTGGCCGATGCGGAACATGCGGCCCTTGATCTTGCCCAGGCCCGTGCCGAGCGAGCAGTCGAAACGCTCGTAGATGACCTTGCGGATCGCATCAGCGTCCACGCCTTCGGGTGTCATCACGCCGGTCAGGATGGGGGAATACACGCCGTTGTCCGCGCACTGGATGGGCAGGCCCCAGGCATTGACGGCGGCACGCACGCCCGCGGCCCAGCGCTGGTGGCGCGCGAACACCACGTCCAGGCCCTGGCCGAGGATCATGTCGGCCGACTCGCTCAG
>DALYHW010000011.1:0-29433 GCA_031970695.1 Hylemonella sp. | reverse complement strand
CTTGCGGGACGTTGAGGTCGGCTCGGATGAATACGCGTTGGGCCTTGGCCTGGCCGCTGGTGCAGAGATCGGAGAAGCGCAGGAATTTCATGATGAGGTCCTCTGCGAAACGCCTCAGGCGCGACCCACATGCTGCAGGAAGCGCAGCATGTTGCAGGTGTAGCCGTACTCGTTGTCGTACCAGGCGACGACCTTGACAAAGGTCGAGTCCAGCGCGATGCCGGCCTCGGCGTCGAAGATCGAGGGCATGGCACAACCTCGGAAATCGGTGGAGACCACCTTGTCCGTGGTGTAGCCGAGCACGCCCTTGAGCGGGCCAGACTCGCTGGCGGCCTTCATGGCCGCACAGACGTCTTCGTAGCTGGCAGCCTTGTTGAGTTCCACCGTGAGATCGACCACAGACACGTCGGAGGTCGGCACGCGGAAGGCCATGCCCGTCAGCTTCTTGTTCAGCTCGGGAATCACCACGCCGACGGCCTTGGCCGCGCCCGTAGAGGACGGAATGATGTTCTCGAGGATGCCGCGCCCACCGCGCCAGTCCTTGCTGGACGGGCCGTCCACCGTCTTCTGGGTGGCCGTGGCCGCGTGCACGGTGCTCATGAGGCCGCGCTTGATGCCGAACTTGTCGTTCAGGACCTTGGCCACGGGCGCCAGGCAGTTGGTGGTGCAGGAGGCGGCGGAGACAATGGCCTGGCCCGCGTAGGTCTGGTGGTTGACGCCGTAGACGAACATGGGTGTGCTGTCCTTCGAGGGGGCGGACTGCACCACCTTCTTCGCACCGGCGGCCAGGTGCTTCTGGCAGCTTTCTTCCGTAAGGAACAGGCCAGTGGACTCGACCACCACATCGGCGCCCACGGCACCCCAGGCAAGCGCGGTCGGGTCCTTCTCGGCGGTCAGGCGGATCCGGCGGCCGTTGACGATCAGGTCCTTGCCGTCGACGGCGATCGTGCCCTTGAAACGGCCATGCACGCTGTCGTACTGCAGCATGTAGGCCAGGTAATCTGGCTCGAGCAAGTCGTTGATGGCCACGATCTCGATGTCCGAGAACTCCTTCTCCTGCGCCACCGCACGAAACACCATGCGCCCGATGCGGCCGAAGCCATTGATGCCCACCTTGATCGCCATGAAAAGCTCCTTGATAGTTTGAAAATAAAAATTCGAGTATCGAGCCCTGAAGCTCAGGCAGCTGTCAGGGCCGAGAAATCGGCAATCACGCGGTCCGGGCCGCACGCCTCGATGGGCTGTCCCATGTTGTAGCCATAGGGCAGCGCCCACACGGGCACCCCCGCATTGCGGGCCGTGGCCACGTCGATGGACGAATCGCCCACGAACAACGCCCGCGTGGTATCGACCTCGAACTGCAGAAGGCAGCTGCGGATACCGGCGGGATCGGGCTTCTTGGTCGGCAAGGTGTCACCGCTGACGACGCGGTCGAACAGCGGCTCCAGGTCGTGGGCTGCCAGCACGGTCTGGGTGTAGCGGCTTTCCTTGTTGGTCACCACCGCCAGACGCACGCCCTGCCCGCGCAGGGTCTGCAGCACTTCGCGCACATGGGGATAGAGGTGACTGCGGGTGCCGCAACGCCGCTGATAGTGGCGGTCGAAGACGGCTGCAATATCGCTTAGATCGGGCGAGGCATGCACCTGCTCCACGGTCTGGCCGCGTGCCCAGGCCAGCGCCTGCACCAGCAGCGTACGCGTGCCGTGGCCAATCCATCGGTCCACCTGGTCCTGCGCCACCTCCTTGAGCTGGCAGTGCCGCAGCGTGTCGTTGACCGCGTCACAGATCTCGGGCGAGGTCTCGATCAGCGTCCCGTCCAGGTCGAACATCACCAGGTCGAAGGGCGGCCTTGCGCTCTTGCTCATCAGCGTCTTCCCCGCCCTTCTTATGCCGCAGCGCCGGCGCGCTCACCCACCAGGCGACGCACCGCCTGCGCCACCGCTTCCGCCGTGATGCCAAAGTACTGGTACAGGTCCTTGGCCGGGGCCGACTCGCCGAAGGTGGCGATACCCACCACATGGCCGCGACGGCCGACGTACTTGCGCCAGAAGTCGGGGTGTGCCGCCTCGACGGCCACGACGGGTAGATCGAGCGGCACCACCGCGTCCTGGTAGGACTGCGGCTGGCGATCGAAGACATTGGTGCAGGGCATGGACACCACGCGTGTGGCAATGCCCTCCTTGGCCAGCATCTCGTGCGCCTGCATGGCAAGCATGGTTTCGGAGCCCGTGGCCATGATGACCGCCTGCGGCGCATCCAGTTCGGCCAGGATGTAGCCGCCGCGGCGGATGTGGGTGGCCAGCTCGGCGCGGTCGGCCAGGCGTGGCAGGTTCTGGCGCGACAGTGCCATCGCGCTGGGGCCGTCACGGCGCTCGATGGCACAGGCCCAGGCCACTGCCGTCTCCAGGCCGTCCGCCGGACGCCAGACGTCCAGGTTCGGAATGATGCGCAGCGAAGGCACATGCTCGACGGACTGGTGCGTGGGGCCGTCCTCGCCCAGGCCGATGGAATCGTGCGTGAAGACGTGGATCACACGCTGCTTCATCAGCGCGGCCATGCGGATGGCGTTGCGCGAGTAGTCGCTGAAGGTCAGGAAGGTGCCGCCGTAAGGGATGAAACCGCCGTGCAGCGCCATGCCGTTCATCATGGCCGCCATGCCGAATTCACGCACGCCGTAGGACAGGTGGTTGCCCCAGGCATCGCGGCCGGCCCGCACGCAACCCTTGAAGTTGGTCAGGTTCGACCCCGTCAGGTCGGCGCTGCCACCAAAGAACTCGGGTAACAGCGGCGCCAGCAGGTCCAGTGCATTCTGGCTGGCTTTGCGCGTGGCAACCGCATCCGCCTTGGCCGCCACCTGCTCGAACAGCGCCGGCAGCTTCTCGGCAAAGTCCGGCAGCAGCTCACCCGCCATACGGCGCTCGAACTCGGCCGCTTCCATGGGGTACTGGGTGCGATAGGCTTCAAAGCGGGTACGCCAGGCACGCTCGGCGGCGACGCCGCGCTCACGCGCGTCCCAAGCCGTGGCGATGTCCGCCGGGATCTCGAACGGTGCGGCCGTCCAGTCCAGTTCCTCGCGGGTCGCCGCCACTTCCGCCGCGCCCAGGGCCGCGCCGTGCACGTCGTGCGTACCGGCCTTGTTGGGCGAACCCTGGCCGATCACGGTCTTGCAGCAGATCAGGGTAGGCTTGCCGTGGGTCAACGTGGACTGGTGTCGTGCCGCCACCAGTGCGGCCTCCACCGCCGCGGGGTCATGACCGTCGACATTCGGGATGACATGCCAGCCGTACGCGGCAAAACGCGCCGGTGTGTCGTCCGTGAACCAGCCTTCCACATGGCCATCGATGGAGATGCCGTTGTCGTCGTAGAACGCGATCAGCTTCGAGAGACGCAGCGTGCCGGCGAGGGCGCAGGCCTCGTGGCTGATGCCCTCCATCATGCAACCGTCGCCCAGGAATGCGTATGTGTGGTGGTCGACGATGTTGTAGCTCGCATCCTCGTCCTCACGGTTGAATTCGGCCGCCAGCAGCTTCTCGGCCAGCGCCATGCCCACGGCGTTGGCGATGCCCTGGCCCAGCGGGCCGGTCGTCGTTTCCACACCGGGGGTGATGCCGACTTCCGGGTGACCCGCCGTCTTGCTGTGCAACTGGCGAAAACGCTTGAGTTCCTCCATCGGCAGGTCATAGCCGGTGAGATGCAACAGGGAATAGATCAGCATCGAGCCATGGCCGTTGGACAGGACAAACCGGTCACGATCGGGCCATTGCGGGTTCACGGGGTTGTGTTTGAGATAGCGGTTCCACAACACCTCCGCGATATCGGCCATGCCCATGGGCGCGCCAGGGTGGCCGGACTTGGCCTGCTCCACGGCATCGACGGACAGCATGCGGACGGTGTTGGCCATCCGGCGGGCGAGTTCAGGAGTCGGGGTCATCGGATTCGTCACGTTCGTTGCTCCACCGCGCGGTGCTGGTCGCACTCGCGCTCAATAGTTTCAAATCTGGATACGGCGCCGCCGCTAGGTGCGACGGCGCGGGGCGGCCTTGCGTCAGGCCAGGCCCATGACACGCTTTCGACGTTCCATCATCCGCCAGATGAAGGGCGTGAAGATCAGCTGCATGGCCAGTTCCATCTTGCCGCCGGGCACGACGATGGTGTTGGCGCGGCTCATCCACGAGTTGTCGATCATGTTGAGCAGATACGGGAAATCGATACCCTTGGGGTTGGCAAACCGGATCACCACCATGCTCTCGTCGGCCGACGGGATGTCGCGCGAGATGAAGGGATTGGACGTATCCACGACCGGCACGCGCTGGAAGTTCACGTGGGTGTGCGCGAACTGGGGGACGATGTAGTTGATGTAGTCCGGCATACGACGCAGGATGGTGTCGGTCACCGCCTCGGTGCTGTAGCCGCGCTGGTGCTTGTCGCGCCAAAGCTTCTGGATCCACTCGAGGTTGATGACCGGCACCACGCCGATGCGCAGGTCAGCATGCTGGGCGATGTTGTGCTCCGGCGTGACCACGGCGCCATGCAGCCCCTCATAGAACAGCATGTCGGTGTCCTTGGGCAGGTCCTCCCAGGGCGTGAAGGTACCGGGCTCCTGTTTATAGGGCGCGGCTTCCTCGGCGTTGTGCAGGTACTTGCGGGCGCGGCCCTGGCCGGTGGCGCTGTAGGTACGGAACAGGTTCTCGAGCTCGCCAAACAGGTTGTTGTCGGCACCGAAGTGGCTGAAGTGCTTGTTACCGGCTTTTTCGGCCTCGGCACCGCGCTTTTTCATCTCGGCACGGTCATAGCGGTGAAAGCTGTCGCCCTCGATGATGGCGGCCTTCACGCCTTCGCGGCGGAAGATGTTGGCGAAAGTCCGGGTCACGGTGGACGTGCCCGCGCCGGACGAGCCGGTGATCGCGATGATGGGATGACGTTCAGACACGGAGGTCTCCTGGAGCTAAGAAATCCTTTGTTTGCCGGCCTCGGCCTCAGACGCGGAACAGGCCACGCTCGTGAAACAGCGGGTTCTCGTTCTCGATGGCGATGGGCTCGGCGTGGTAGCGCTCGATACGCTCCACTTCATTCTTCGACCCGAACACCAGGCCAATGCGCTGGTGCAGGGAGGTGGGCTGGACACTCAGCATGGGCTGGCGACCGGTGGACGCGCGCCCACCTGCCTGCTCCATGATGAATCCCACGGGATTGGCTTCGTACAGCAGGCGCAGGCGGCCTGGCTTGCTCGGGTCCTTGGTGTCCTTGGGGTACATGAAGACGCCGCCGCGCATCAGAATGCGGTGGGCCTCGGCCACCATGGACGCGATCCAGCGCATGTTGAAGTCCTTGCCACGCGGACCGGTCTTGCCGGCAAGGCATTCGTCCACGTAGCGCTTGATCGGCGCTTCCCAGAAACGGCTGTTGGAGGCGTTGATCGCAAATTCCTGCGTGTCCGCCGGGATCTGCATCTTGGGGTGGGTCAGCATGAACTCGCCCAGGTTCGGGTCGAGCGTGAAGCCGTTGACGCCGTTGCCCACCGTCAGCACCAGCATGGTGGTCGGGCCGTACAGCGCATAGCCAGCGGCCACCTGCTTGGCACCCGGCTGGAAGAAGTCGGCCTCGGTCACATCGCGACCGCTCTTGACCGCATCCTCGGGCGCCCGCAGGATGGAAAAAATGCTGCCCACTGAAACGTTGACGTCGATGTTGCTCGAGCCGTCGAGCGGGTCGAACACAAGCAGGTACTTGCCGCGCGGATGCTTGCCCGGGATCTGGTAAGGCAGGTCCATCTCCTCGGAGGCCATACCCGCGAGGTGACCGCCCCACTCCGTCAGTCGGGTGAAGAGGTCGTTGCTCAGCACGTCCAGTTTCTTCTGCGTCTCACCCTGCACGTTGACACTGCCGCCGCTGTCGCCGTTCTGGTTGCCCAGCACGCCACCCAGTTCGCCGAATGCCACGGCGCGCGAGATGGCCTTGCAGGCCAGTGCCACGTCCAGCATCAGGGCGTTGAAGTCACCGCGCGCATCGGGGAAGCGGCGGCGCTCTTCGATCAGGAACTGGGTCAGGGTGGTGCGTTTGGACAGCGGCATGATGGTGGTCTCTTTATTGCTCGACGGTCAGGAGGCGTTCGCCGGACCAGTGCGACTGGTGCCAGCGCTGCAGGTCGGCCAGATGGACGCCCGAAAGATCAGGCACCACGTTCAGCGCCCGGCTGAAGTCATGGTGGCGGGTGAACTGGGTGGGGGTGATGACGGTGGCCAGCCCCGCGAGGGTCGCGGCCTTCAGGCCATTGCCCGAATCCTCGAAGGCTAGGCATTCACGCGCATCGAGCCGCAGCAATTGCAGGATCTGCTCGTACACCATCGGGTGCGGCTTCTTCAGCGGCGCGGTCGTGCCGTCGCCAATGGCGGCAAAGGCGTGGCGCCAGTCCGGGCCCATGGCCTTGCGCAGCAGCGCGGCGATGTTCACCGGCGAGGTGGTCGTGGCAATGGCCAGCAGCATGCCCTGCTCTGCGGCTTCCTCGAACAGCGCGAGCACGCCCGGCCGCAGGCTGATCTCGCCGTTGTTGACGGCTGCCTCGTAATAGGCCGTCTTGAGTTCGTGGATCCGGTTGACCGTGTCCTGTACGGCCTGCGCCTCGAGCGCCTTCACGTCCGGATTCACCTTGCGCCAGTAATGGAGCACGCGCTCCTTGCCGCCCGAGATCTCGAGCAGTTCGGTGTAGAGCGCCTCGTCCCATTGCCAGTCCAGGCCAAGTTCCTTGAAGGCGTGGTTAAAGGCAGCGCGGTGCACGCTCTCGGTGTCGGCCAGGGTGCCGTCGACGTCGAAAATCAGGGCCTTGAGGGTAGGTTGTTCCATGGATAGCCTCACTCGGTTTTGAACAGTCTGCTGGCGAGGATATCCCTCGCCTCGATGGTGGTCAGATCGTCCCGGTCCAACTCCCGCTCGCGATCGGCGAACAGACGGCTGGCCTGGCGCAAACGTGCCCGGTCCAGTGCATTGCGTACGCTGCGGGCGTTGGCAAAGTGCGGCTGCTGGATACGCAGATCCAGGTATTTCTGGAACGCCTCGGCCGCACCGGGACCGAAACGGTAGTTCTGGCCTTGCAGCATTTTCTGCGCAATCTGCATCAATTCGCCGACTTCGTAGTCAGGAAAATCAAGATGGTGCGCAATCCGCGAGGACATGCCGGGGTTGGACTGGAAGAACGTGTCCATCCGGTCCTTGTAACCGGCGAGGATGACGACCAGGTCGTCCCGCTGGTTTTCCATGACCTGCAGCAGGATCTCGATTGCTTCCTGCCCATAGTCTCGCTCATTCTCCGGGCGGTACAGGTAATAGGCCTCGTCGATGAAGAGCACGCCACCCATCGCCTTCTTGAGCACTTCCTTGGTCTTGGGCGCCGTGTGGCCGATGTACTGGCCCACGAGGTCGTCACGCGTGACGGCCACCAGATGCCCTTTGCGGACGTAGCCCAGGCGATGCAGGATCTGCGCCATGCGCATGGCCACCGTGGTCTTGCCCGTGCCCGGGTTGCCCGTGAAGCTCATGTGCAGGCTGGGCGCCTCGCTGGTCAGGCCCAGGTTGATGCGCAGTTTGTCGATCACCAGCAGCGCGGCGATGTCGCGGATACGCGCTTTCACGGGCGCCAGGCCCACGAGGTCACGATCGAGTTCGCTCAGGACATCTTCGACCTGCGATTGCGCCAGCACCTGCGCGACGCTGCGCGCGCCGCTGTCCACCATGGCCAGAGTGGGTACGGCGTCATTCACGGCCGGCTCGGCGGGAGCTGCCGCGGACACGCCGGGGATCGAATAGCTGGGGGCACTCATGGGTCGAAGCTGTCCTGTGTCGCCCACCGCGGCACCAGTCGGTCTGGTGCCGCGGCGGGCTTGGCCTTCAATCAATAGCGCTCGGCTTCCGGCTTGTTGGCCGCGTAACCGCGCGTGGTGTAACGCATCGAGCGACCGCCTATCTCCTGGCGCTCCAGCATGAAGCCCGGCTCATTCTTCGGACGGTTGACGATGAAGCTCATCGCGATGGACTCGACGCCACGGGTGGAGTCGAACGCCATCAGGCGGATGTAGTAGTTGGGGAACGCCTTGCGGCAGTTCTTCATCTCCATCATCACGCCCGCAGCGTCGTTCAGGTCGAACATCGGCATGCCGTACATGTCCCAGTACGTGTTGCGCGGGTGCGGATCGTCGGTGTACTCGACCTGCCAGGCGTAGCCCTTCTTCAGGCCGTACTCGATCTGCATCGTGATCTCTTCGTCGGTCAGGTCGGGCAGGAAGCTGAACTGGCCCTGGGTCAGGCGGCCGGTGGGGTTGGTCATCATGATTCGGTTCTCCTGTGTACGGGATCTCAGGCAGCGGCCGACGGGGTGACCGCGTAGTCGCTGCTGTCGGTGGACTGGTAGTTGAAGCTGATGTCGCCCCAGGTGTCGAGCGCAGCCTTCAGCGGACCGCAGGTCTGGGCGGCCTTCTTCAGGATCTCGGGACCCTCGTTCTTGATGTCCTTGCCTTCGTTACGGGCCTTGACCATGGCTTCGAGCGCCACGCGGTTGGCCACAGCGCCGGCCTGGATGCCCTGCGGGTGGCCGATCGTGCCGCCGCCGAACTGCAGGATCACGTCGTCGCCGAACAGGTCGATCAGCTGGTGCATCTGGCCAGCGTGGATGCCGCCCGAAGCCACCGGCATGACCTTCTTGGTGTCCGCCCAGTCCTGGTCAAAGTACAGGCCGCGCGGCAGGTCGGTCTTGGTGTAGCTGTCGCGGCAGACGTTGTAGTAGCCCTGCACGGTCAGCGGATCACCCTCGAGCTTGCCCACGGCGGTACCTGTGTGCAGATGGTCGCAGCCGGCCAGGCGCAGCCACTTGGCAATCACGCGGAAGGACACGCCATGGTTCTTCTGGCGGGTGTAGGTGCCGTGGCCGGCGCGGTGCATGTGCATGAGCATGTCGTTCTTGCGGCACCACTCGGCCATGGACTGGATCGCGGTCCAGCCGATCACCAGGTCCACCATCACCACCACCGAGCCCAGTTCCTTGGCGAACTCGGCGCGCTCGTACATGGCTTCCATGGTGCCGGCGGTGATGTTCAGGTAGGAGCCCTTGACCTCACCGGTGACAGCCTGCGCCTTGTTCACGCCGTCCATCACGTAGAGGAAGCGATCGCGCCAGTGCATGAAAGGCTGCGAGTTGATGTTCTCGTCGTCTTTCATGAAGTCCAGGCCGCCCTTGAGGCCTTCATAGATCACGCGGCCGTAGTTGCGACCCGACAGGCCCAGCTTGGGCTTGGTGGTGGCACCCAGCAGGGGGCGTCCGTACTTGTCCAGGCGCTCGCGCTCGACGACCAGGCCGGTCGGCGGGCCCTTGAAGGTCTTGACGTAGGCCACCGGGATGCGGATGTCTTCCAGGCGGGCGGCCTTGAGCGGCTTGAAGGAGAACACGTTGCCAATCAGGCTGGCCGTCATGTTGGCGATCGAGCCCTCTTCGAACAGGATCAGGTCGTAGGCCACCCAGGCGAAGTACTGGCCGGGGTTGTTGGGCACGGGTTGCACCTTGTAGGCCTTCGCGCGGTAGCTGTCGCAGGCGGTCAGGCGGTCGGTCCAGACCACGGTCCAAGTGGCGGTGGAGGATTCACCGGCCACGGCGGCGGCGGCCTCCTCGGGGTCCACACCGTCCTGGGGCGTGATGCGGAACAGGCAGATGGTGTCCGTGTCCTTGGGGACATAGTCGGGCATCCAGTAGCCCATCTGCTTGTATTTCAAGACGCCTGCGCTGTAGCGCTTCTTGGCGTCGGTGATCTGGGTCGTTGCGCTCATCAAATGCTCCTGATGGGATGAAAGCTGGGATGAGCGAAATATAAGAATTTAAAGAAATAAGGTAAATTCAAACTTTATTTGTATTAGATTCAGGTTTTACTGAATGAAGAACGCCACTTTCCGCCAATTGCGGGTGTTCAGCGAGGTCGCCCGCCAGCTCAGCTTCAGCAAGGCGGCCGCGGCCCTGCACCTCACGCCGCCTGCCGTGACCATGCAGATCAAGGAGCTGGAAGGCCATGTGGGCCTGCCGCTGTTCGAGCGCAACGGTCGCCAGGTCGCACTGACGACCGCGGGCGAATACATGCTGGTCTATGCCCGCAAGATCCTGGCCACGCTCAAGGACGCGGAGGACGCCGCGGCCCGCCTGCAAAAGCTCGAGGTGGGAACGCTCACCATCGGCATGGTCAGCACGGCCAAGTACTTCCTGCCGCGCCTGCTGGCCGAGTTCCAGCGTGACCACGAGGGCATCGAGATCAAGCTCATCGTCAGCAACCGCGAGCAGCTGGTGCGCATGCTGCAGAACAACGAGGTGGACATCGCCATCATGGGCCGCCCGCCCAAGGAAATGGCGACGCGGGCCGAACCTTTCGCCGCGCATCCGCACGTGTTTGTGGCCTCACTGGACCACCCCTTGCTCAAACGCGGCCACCTCACGGTGCAAGCCCTGCAGCCTTACGGTTTCATCGTGCGCGAGCAGGGCTCAGGCACCCGCGCGGCAATGGAGAAATTTTTCGAGGCGAGCAATTTCGAGCCCAAGGTGACCATGGAAATGTCGAGCAATGAAACCATCAAGCAGGCGGTGATGGCCGGCATGGGCCTGTCGTTCCTGTCGCTGCACACCATCGGCCTGGAACTCGACAACAAGCTCATGGGTATCGTGGAAGTGGAGGGCAGCCCGGTGGTGCGGGCGTGGAACGTGGTGCACACCCTCTCCAAACTGCTGTCGCCGGCCGCCGAGGCCTTGCGCTACTTCATCCTGGAGCGCGGCGAGGTCTTCCTGGCCGAGCAGTTCGGCCGCCACATCCGTATGGATCGCCCGGCCGCCTGAGGCGGCACGATCCGCATAATCATCAGCAAATATAATATTTGCTAAGGCTGACATCAGAATTTTCTGATTCGAATCATGCGCAACTACACGCTCAAGCAACTGCAGACCTTCATCGAAGTAGCCCGCGAAAAATCCGTTTCGCGCGCCGCCGAGCGCCTGTTCGTCACGCAGCCTGCCGTCTCCATGCAGATCCGCCAGCTCGAAGAGGCCTTTGGTCTTTCGCTGATCGAGCCGGTGGGCCGCAACATCCAGCTCACCCACGCGGGCCAGGAATTCCTGACCCATGCGATCGCCGCCCTGGGCAAGCTCAAGGACCTCGAGGCCAGCATGGCCGAGCACGTGGGTGCCAAGAAGGGCCGCATCGAGCTCGGCATCGTCAGCACGGCCAAGTACTTCGTGCCCATGCTGCTGGTGCGATTCTCCAAGCTCATGCCGGGGATCGACGTCGTGCTGCACATCGACAACCGCGACAACATCCTGGGCATGCTCCAGCGCAACGAGCTGGACCTGGTGATCATGGGCCGCGCCCCGGCCAACATCGATTGCGAGGCCACGCCCTTCGCCAGCAACCCGCTGGGCATCGTGGCTCCGCCCGACCACCCGCTGGTGCGCCGCAAGCGCATGGCCTTCGACATGGTCAAGGACCATCCCTTCGTGGTGCGCGAGCAGGGCTCGGGGACGCGGGCGGCCATGGAGCGCCTGTTCCAGCAGTACGAGATTCCGGTCAAGGTGGCGATGGAAATGCCCAGCAACGAGACCATCAAGCAGGCCGTCATGGCCGGCATGGGCCTTGCGTTCCTGTCACTGCGCACGGTGCGCCACGAACTGGCGGCCGGACACCTGGCCCTGCTCGACATCAGCGGCATGCCCATCGTGGGCAAGTGGTACGTGACGCACCTGAGCCAGAAAAAGCTCTCGCCCGCGGCGCAGGCTTTCAAGAAATTCCTGATCGAGCAGGCCGAGCCGCTGATCGACTCCTGGGCCTGAGCCCCGGGCATCGCCGGCCGGAGCAGCTCAGGCCGCTTCCTGCAGGCGCTGGGGCTCGCGCAGGTGGTACACGCGCCCCTGCTTGTCCAGCGGCTCCAGCACCGCCTCCTTCACGAGCCGGCTGACCTCGCGGCTCACGGTCTCGAGCTGCAGGTCCAGCATGGCGCCCATGTCGTCGCGCGCAAACAGCGTGACGGTGCGGCCATCGGCCGGGCTGCGCATCTTGAGGATGAAATTGGAGACACGCTGGCGCGCGGTGCCGAAATTCAGGTCGGCCAGCCAGTCGTCAGCGTCCTTGAGGGCCTGCTGCCATTTCTGCATGAGGCGCATGTGCAGGCGCGGACTGCTCGCAGCCAAGGTGTGGATCACCTCCAGCGGCAGACGACAGACGGCGATCTCGGTCAGCGCCACGGCCTCGCAGTCGTAGTGCCCCGATCCCAGTGCCTCCAGGCCGCCCACATCACCCGGACGCAACACGCGCACGATGCGCTGGCGGCCGTCGGCGGTGACGCGCACCAGCTTGATCATGCCGCGGCGCAGCGTGAAGATGCCATTGGCGCGTGCGCCTTCGGCGTAAAGCACCTCGCCAGCGGCGAACTCCAGGTCGTCGATCGGCGTGTGGATCCGGCTGAAGTCCTGCTCGTTGAGATCGGCAAACAACGCCATCTCACGGATGCCGCAGCTGCGGCAATCCGAGGTGCCGCGCCAGGCGGATTCAGTCTTGATAGGAATCATGACAGCATGACGGTCCATAAGCCAACATACCCCATAGTGTATCTAGCCGGACGCAACCCCACCCGCCAGTCGCCTATGGCCCGGCTCCGGACGCGCCCACCCCGTTCACACCACCGGCACAGCGGCGCGCCAAGGGGACACCCCGATGGTGGTGCCAGACGCAGCCGCTAAGATCGTCGACATGAATCCGCAACGCAGACACCTCGTCGCCAGCAGCGCCCTGCTGGGCGGCGCGCTGGCATTGGGCCGCGCGGGCACCGCCCTCGCACAGCCCGCGCCCTCGTCACCCGCCGTCGAAGCCAAGGCCGGCCCCTTGCCCGCGATCGGTTCGACACTTGCCCTGCCCGAGGTGCCGCTGCTGGACGGCAGCAAGTTCCGGCCAGCCCGGGCCGAGGGTCAGGTCCTGGTGATCTACTGGTGGGCCAGCACGTGCCCGTTCTGCGCATTGCAAAGCCCGGAAATGCAAAAGCTGTGGGATGCGCAACGCAAGCTGCCACAGGGCCTGCAACTGCTGACCCTCTCGATCGACAAGACCCCACAGGACGCGGTGACCTACCTGCAGAAGAAGGGTTACACCTTCCCCGCGGGCTTTGTCACGCCGGACATCCACCGCGTGCTGCCCAAGCCCAAGGGGCTGCCCATCACACTGGTACGCGGTCGCGACGGCCGCGTGCTGCAGGCCGAACGTGGACAGCTCTTTCCCGAAGACGTCGAACTGCTGGGCCGCTGGGCCAGCTGAAGAAAGGCAAGAGCATGGGTGCATCACTGGACGGCAAGCTCGTTGTCGCCATTTCGTCACGGGCCTTGTTCGATTTCGAGGAGGAGAACAAGGTCTTCGAACATGGTCACGGCCCGCACAAGGACCGGGCCTACATGAAGCTGCAACTGGAAAAGCTCGACGAGCCGGCCAAGCCCGGCGTGGCCTTCTCCATGGTGAAAAAGCTGCTGGCCTTCAATGACGCGAGCGCGCAGCGCGTGGAGGTCGTGATCCTCTCGCGCAACGACCCGGTATCAGGCATGCGTGTGTTCCGGTCGGCCCAGCACTACGGTCTACCCATCGAACGCGGCAGCTTCACGCGCGGCCAGTCGCCGTGGCGCTACCTCAAACCCCTGCACGCCAACCTGTTCCTCTCGGCCAACCCCGAGGATGTACGCGCGGCACTGAACCAGGGTTTCCCGGCCGCGACGGTTGCCACCCACGCGGCACGCGCCCAGGACAACCACCCCAACGAGGTGCGCATCGCCTTCGACGGTGACGCCGTGCTTTTCAGCGACGAGGCCGAGCGCGTCTTCCAGGCCGAGGGACTCAATGCCTTTCAGCAGCACGAACGCGACAAGGCCCACCAGCCGCTGTCGGCTGGCCCCTTCAAGCCGCTGCTGGCAGCGCTGCACCGTCTGCAGCAGGAGAGCACGCCCAGCATGCGCATCCGCACCGCGCTGGTCACTGCCCGCAGCGCCCCCGCACATGAGCGCGCCATCCGCACGCTGATGCAGTGGAACATCGAAGTCGACGAGGCCATGTTCCTGGGCGGGCTGCCCAAGGGTGAGTTCTTGCGCGAGTTCGAACCCGACTTTTTCTTCGACGACCAGACCGGCCACATCGAATCCGCCGCGCAGCACGTGCCCGCCGGGCACGTGGCCAGCGGCGTCTCCAATTCCTGATATTTCCGAGAGGAAAGCATGTCCCTGCTCCAGAAAGCGGCCGACTTCAAGGCCTTTCTCGTGCGCGCCTGGGCGCTCTCGCTGCCCTACTTCAAGTCCGAAGAAAAGTGGAAGGCACGCGCCCTGCTGGCAGCCATCGTCGCACTCAACCTGGCGTTCGTCTACACGCTGGTGCTGTTCAACGAATGGAACCGCTTCTTCTACGATGCCCTGCAGGACAAGAACTACCCGGTCTTCATCGAGCAGCTGATCCGCTACACGGTGCTGGCGTTCATCTACATCATCATCGCCGTCTACCGCTTCTACCTGACCCAGCACCTGGAAATGCGCTGGCGTGCGTGGATGACGCGCCACTACATGCGTCGCTGGCTCGACCACCAGGTCTATTACCACCTCGAACTCACCCGCTACGCCCAGCTTGCGCCGGACCAGTCGCCCGACAACCCGGACCAGCGCATGCAGGAAGACCTCAAGCTCTTCACCACGGCCACGGTGGGCCTGAGCATGGGCCTGCTCAACGCCATGGTCACCCTGGCCAGCTTCGTGGGCATCCTCTGGACGCTCAGCGGCGAATTCACCTTTCACTGGGGTGGCACCGAATTCGCGATCCCGGGCTTCATGCTCTGGGTGGCCATCCTCTACTGCACCGTGGGCACCGTGCTCACGCACTACGTGGGCCGCAAGCTCATCCCCCTGAACTACGAGCAGCAGCGCCGCGAGGCCGACTTCCGTCACAACCTGGTTCGGGTGCGTGAATACAGCGAAGCCATAGCGCTGGACCGCGGCGAGGCGGTCGAATACAAGCAGCTTGACCTGCGCTTCAGCCACGTGCTGGGCAACTACCTCAAGCTGATCGATGCCCAGAAACGCCTGACCATGTTCACGGCCTCGTTCAGCCAGGCTTCCACCGTGTTCCCGTTCATCGTGGCGGCGCCGCGTTTCTTCAGCGGCGCCATCCAGCTCGGCACCATGATGCAGATCGCCTCGGCCTTCAACCGCGTGCAGGACTCGCTCTCCTGGTTCATCGACAACTACGACAGCCTCGCCGCCTGGCGTGCCACGACCGACCGCCTCACGCACTTCGACGCCGCGATCAAGCGCGCCAGCGACGCTTCGCCGATGCAGCGCGAAACGACCAATGGCAACGGCCTGCAGGCCAGCGATCTGTCGCTGGCTCTGCCCACGGGCAGCCGGCTGCTGGCCCATACGGCGCTGCAGGTTCAACCGGGCGACGCGGTCCTGCTCAGCGGTCCCTCGGGCAGCGGCAAGTCCACGCTGTTCCGTGCGCTGGCCGGCATCTGGCCCCTGGCTTCGGGACGTGTGGCCATGCCCGAATCGAGCATGTTCATTCCCCAGCGCCCGTATTTCCCGAACGCCCGCCTGCGCGACGCGCTGGCCTACCCCGAGCCGGCCGAGGACTACGACGACGCCACCTTGAAGCAAGCCCTGTGTGATGCACTGCTGCCGCAGCTGGTGGACCAGCTCGACGAAGTCGACGCCTGGAGCCAGAAGCTGTCGGGCGGTGAACAGCAGCGCCTTGCGCTGGCCCGCGTCTTCCTGAAGAAACCCGCCTGGGTGTTTGCCGACGAGGCCACCAGCGCGCTGGACGAAGAAGCCGAGAAGAAGCTCTACGCGCGCTTGATCGATCTCGTGCAAAGCGGCAAGGGCGCTATCGTTTCAATAGCGCACCGACACAGCGTGGCCACCTTCCACCACCGGCGCTGGACGCTGCATAAGCGCAGCGACGAAACCGTGGCGCTGTTCGAGCTGAAGGCGAGCTGAGGTTCAGCCCGCCGGCCCGGCGCGGTAGCGCTCCCAGCCGCGCGCGCGCAGCTCGCAGGCCGGGCATTGACCGCAGCCGTAACCCCAGTCGTGCCGGTGCGTGCGGTCACCGAGGTAGCAGGTGTGGGTGTGCTCGACGATCAGGTTCACCAGCGCCTGGCTACCCAGTGACTCGGCCAGGCGCCAGGTATCGGCCTTGTCGATCCACATCAGCGGCGTCTCAATCAGGTATCGCTTGTCCATGCCCAGCGACAGCGCCAGCTGCATGGCTTTCATGGTGTCGTCGCGGCAGTCGGGGTAACCCGAGAAATCGGTCTCGCAGACCCCGGTCACGATGACCTGCAGGTCGCGCCGGTAGGCCACGGCCGCTGCGAGTGTGAGGAACAGCAGATTGCGCCCCGGCACAAAGGTATTGGGCAGGCCGCTGGCCTCCATCTTGAAGCTCATCTCGCGCGTGAGCGAGGTCTCGCTCACGTCGCCCAGCACGGCCAGGTCGAGCATGTGGTCCTGCCCGAGCTTGCCCGCCCACTGCGGAAACTGCCGGCGGATTTCCTCCAGCACCTTCACACGAGCTTCCAGCTCCACGTGGTGGCGCTGGCGGTAATCGAAGGCGATGGTCTCGACGCGCTCGTAGGTCTTGAGGGCGTGGGCCAGGCAGGTGGTGGAATCCTGCCCGCCGGAGAAGAGGACGAGGGCGGTCTTGTGCATGGCCCCGATGTTAATGCGTGGGCCCCGCACCCCGGTCAGCCGCGGGGCGGCCTGGGATGCACTCGGCCTATTCAGCCTTCTCGGGCTTCTTGATCCGGGTCGGCGAGTAGGTCAGCACTTCCTTGGCCACGTTACCCGGAGCCGCCAAGGGGTCCGTATTGCGATTGGCGGCGGCCTGTTGCTGCTGCAGCTGCTGCTGGGTGTTCTGATTCTGCGTCGGGTTGTTCTGCAGCCAGATCTCCACCACACGGGCGCTGGCGCTCCAGACGTTGTGGATGTGGTCCATCAGCATCTTGGACAACGGTTCCTTGGGCGGCAACTCTTCCGGTTTGTTCAGCGACTCCTTGCGCTGCGTCCAGCCCTTGTTGGCCGTGTCAGCCTGGCTGCCACCCTGCAGCGGATCGGCCTTGGCCGACTCGTTGGCCCGGGCCTGCACGGCCGGGTTGATCTCGTTCACCACACTGGCGTTTTCCTGCGCGGATGCCGCCGGCGGATTCACCGGCGCCACCGGGATCACCCTGGTGGCGACGGGCACAACTACCTCCGCGCCGGCTGGCCGGATGGCAGTTCGGTCTATGTTAGGTAGTTGCATGATGGTCATAGGCCTCTACCCGAAGGCGGGAGGCTTTTATCCTGTTACGTACATTGGTTAACGGCAGAAATGAGGGGGGATTTAGGGCTTTTTTTGAGAATCTTTGGCTTCGGGAGACCAAAAATAGACAAAACCGTCATCCAAGAGGCAATTTGGCGACTTTTTGGCAAAAAATGAGGCGCCCGGCGATAGCCGGGCACCTCGCAGGCTGAATCCGCCGCAATTACGCGCTGGCGCCCTCTTGCTGCCAGTTGGCCGCGATCACCGGGTTCAGGGTTGCCGCATCGCTGTCCGGCAGCGTGGTCTGGCCCGCGGCCGGCGGCGTGAACGTCGCCATGGCGCTCACCAGGCTCTGAACCTGGCTATCCAACAAAGTCTTCCCATCGCTCGTCTTGAACTGCTCGACGTGATACTGACTACCGAGATACCAGTCCTTGACGGTGAAGGCGTCGGTCGTGCCGATAACACTCACCTCCAGGTTGTTGCCGACTTGGCGGAACCAGAGCTGATCTGTCGCGATACCAGCATCAAAACGTGCCACGTCCGTGTTGCCCGCAGTGGCATCGTTTTCCGTGATGCTGTCCGCTCCATAACCGCGCGCTAACCAGTAGGTGTCATTGCCAGCACCGCCAATCAGGATGTCCGCTGCCGCCTTGCCATCCAGCGTATCGTTGCCTACGCCACCGGTAAGCGTATTGACTCCAGTATTTCCAGTCAGTACGTTGTCGGCATCATTGCCCGTGCCGTTGATGGCCGAGCTCCCTGTCAGCGTCAAGTTCTCGACGTTAGCGGCCAGGGTCCAGGCGATGGCGCTTTGCACAGTGTCAATCCCACCGCCAGATGCCTCGATAGTGGTATCGCCTGTGCCCACAATGTAAGTATCGTTTCCGGCCCCGCCCGTCAGAACATTAGCGGCACTGTTGCCGGTCAGCACGTTGTCCTGGGAATTACCGGTTCCGTTGACGGCTGTCGTTCCCGTCAAGGTAAGGTTCTCCACATTGGCACTCAATGTGCAGGTCACCGACGAATTCACCAAATCAATACCTTCGGCAGCCAATTCCGTGATGACATCCCCCGTGTTGTCGACCGTGTAGGCGTCATTACCCGCGCCACCAATCATGGTATCTGCGCCAGTTCCACCATTCAGAGTGTTATCGGCGCTATTGCCGGTAATCACATTGGCCGAGGAATTGCCTGTGCCGTTGATTGCACTGGTACCCGTCAGGATGAGATTTTCTAGATTGGTCGCCAGCGTCCAGGTGATATCAGCCTGCACTGTGTCAGTTCCGCCACCAGATGCCTCCGTCGTGGTGTCACCAGCCCCCACGATGTAGGTGTCGTTGCCGGCGCCACCGGTCAGTACGTTGGCGGCGCCATTGCCGGTCAGAACATTAGCCAAGCTGTTTCCCGTGCCGTTGATGGCCGAAGTCCCGGTCAGGATCAGGTTCTCGACATTGGAGGCCAGCGTCCACGTCACACTGCTTTGTACGGTATCGGTGCCACCACCGGATGCTTCAATCGTGGTGTCACCCGTTCCCACGATGTAGTGGTCGTTACCAGCCCCACCGGTCAGTACATTGGTTCCGCTATTGCCGGTCAGTACATTGTCCAGCTCATTACCCGTCCCTTTGATGGCACCGGTGCCCGTCAAGGTCAGGTTCTCCACGTTTCCACTTAACGTGTAGGTAACACTGGACTGCACCAGATCCGTGCCCTCACCGGCAACCTCCGTCACCACGTCGGAAGCGCTGTCGACAACATAGGTATCGTTGCCGGCACCGCCAATCAGGGTGTCGACGCCCGCCCCACCGTTCAGGGTGTTATCGGCCGAGTTACCCGTCAGCACATTGGCTAGGTTGTTGCCCGTTCCGTCGATTGCGCTGGCACCAGTCAGGATAAGGTTCTCCACATTGGCGCCCAGGGTATAGGACAGGCTAGCTCGCACAGTATCCGTACCTTCTCCGGCGTCCTCCGTCACGACATCACCTGCATCGTCCACAACGAAGGTATCGTCACCGGTGCCGCCGTTCATCTGGTCAGCGCCGGTACCGCCATCAAGCAGGTTGGTACCGGCAACGTCGGTCAGGATATCGTTCCCGTCGCCGCCATAGAGGTTGTCGTCGAAAGACTGTCCGTTCAGCGTGTCGTTGCCCGCCAAGCCATACACGTCGCTGCCCATATTGGACAAACCATTCAGAACGTCGTCTCCTGCAGTCCCTGAGACCGTTTTGACCAGTTGATCAACCGTCGTTCGATTCCAGACGGTTCCATCTGCAAACCTGATCAGCTCGATCTGGCCGGAAAGAGCGCCAGGTACATCAAAGTAGTCCAGCGCTGTAATTGTGTCGCCCGTGGTCTTGTGCGTCAGCACCAAATTGAGCCCATCCACGCTGACGCTGATATCGGTCGTCGTGATCGAGCCGTCAAAGACGACCTCATCGATCGCGCCATCATCGGCAATCCAGGGCACGTTGTTGCTTGAGACAGGGCGCTCGATGCTCTGCATGTCGTCAATCACGTCCATGCCCCAGCCCGCGCCGAATACATAGCTATCGGCTCCGGCTCCACCGACCAGCGTATCGTTTCCGGCTCCACCTGTGAGCTGATCAATGCCGGCGCCGCCGCACAAGCGATCATTGCCGACACCACCATCGAGCTGATCGCCGGCGCCTTGGCCCAGCATCTGGTCATCACCCGCCCCGCCTGCCAGCGATTGCCCCAGTGCCGTGGAAATCAGCAAGTCATTTCCTGCTGTAGCCACTTGAAGCTCGGTTCGCTCCAGACCTGCCGCGATCGCATCACGCGTCAGTACGGTGCCGTCTGGCATCCGGATCGAATCGATGACCGACTGAATCGCAGTACTCGACGCGCTCTCGAAGAACTTCGTGATGGTCACGCTATCGCCGCTGCCAGCCAAACTCACGATCAGGCTATCGCCACTCCGGTTGAAACGCAAAGTGCTTGCGTCCGTGCCATTAGCAAGAGCGATGCTGGACCGCGTATCGCGCAGAATCGCCCAATCACCCGCGGTACGAATTTGGGGGGTCGAAATCGACACCAAGTCGTTGCCGCCCCCTGCCCCCAGCTGCATGCTGAAAAGCCCTGACGGATCCGTGATCAGATCATCGCCAGATCCGCCATTGACATTGGAATAGCGGACGCCATTCAACACAATGGTGTCGTTTCCCGCACCTCCATCGATGTAGCTGTAGCCACCCAGACTGGTGATGGTGTCGTTGCCGTTGCCGCCGTTAAGGTAATCCGTGGCTGTCGACCCGCCCGTGGCACTGTTGATGATCACGTCATCTCCGTCCAGGCCGTCAATCGTATTGCTGCTCAGGTTACCGGTTAGCCGGTTATTGCCGGCATTCCCAACGATATTGGCAATTCCCACCTCGTCGGCCAGGACCACGGACTCCACATTGGACCAGACGCCGAGATCGACTGTTCCCTGCGACACGCCCATTGCTGCGGTCACCATGACAGTATCGTTGCCACCATCTGCGCTTTCGACGATGGTGTCCCCGACACCGAGGTAATAAGTGTCATTTCCGGTCAGGCCCGCCAATACATTGGCTGCGACGTTCGAGCGCCCATCCAGGGTATTGTTAAGTTCGTTGCCAGTCCCATCAATAGCCGAACTCCCGGTGAGCTTGATGTTGAGCAGGTTCTTCCCCAGGGTGTAAGAAACGCTGCTCTCAACCTGCCCGCCCCCTACGGTCTTCTCAACGATGACGTCCCCAACGTTATCGACCACATACGTATCGAAGCGATTGCTTCCGATCATGGTGTCACTTCCGGCGCCACCGTCGATGCGTACGTCCTGATCAAGTTGCGTCGCCCCGGTCAGATCAATCACATTGTCTAAGCCATTGCCTATGTACTTATGCTGATAAACCACACCGACCGTGGATGAATATGAGCCGATTGCCATCGCTGAGGGCACCAGCAAGCGCTCCACGTTCTCAGGCAGAGTGACCGACCAGGCATCGGTAATCAGTGTGTCGTACCCCTCATTAACCCCTTCAAAGATGTTAGGCACTACTGGGTTCGTGAGCATATCCAAAGAAGTCCAACGAATCGCGGAGTCGATATAGGTGTCGTTGCCTAAACCACCGTAGTACTGATCGGTACCGCCTGCACCGCGCAGTATGTTGTCGGCTTCATTGCCGCGGAGCACGTTGTTGCCCGAGTTGCCCTTGCCACTCAGTGCGAGCTGCCCCACCAGATTCAGATTCTCCACTTCCGTCGGAAGTACATAGGAGACACTGCTGACCACGGTGTCTGTACCACCGCCGGCAGCCTCCGTGATCGTGTCGCTGGCGTTGTCGACTGTGAACACATCGTTGGCCGCCGTGCCCGTCATGGCATTCTGTGCCCCTGACAGGCTCGCTCCGGCGCGCGTCACGATATCGGCGTACGTCCAGACCGTCCCTGCACTGTCAGCAAAGCGGATCTCACCTACCACGCCTGTGCCGTTGGGTTTGAAGAATTGCGTGACCCAAAGTCGCGCCCCCGTGGATGGAACCAATAACACCAGGGAGTCGTTGGCGCTCATCGTGCCGATCCCATCCGAACCCCAGCCACCACCTTGCCCGGTACGCAGAAGGACCAGATCGTCCGGCGTCACTCCCGTCTTCAGCTGAATGACATTGCCACCGGTATCCGAGATATCGACGAGCTCGTCAGCGCCGGAGTCGGGTCCGAATATATAGGTATCCGCCCCTGCACCACCCGCCAGATAGTCGTCACCACGGCCACCGTCCAATGTGTCATTCGCGTTGCCACCGGACAGCTGGTCTCTACCCCCTGCGCCGATCAGCGTACTGGGAATGTCATTGAACCCGCCGATCGTGTTGTTTCCATCGTCGCCCTCCAGAGACATGCGTATGAGATCTGGAAGAGTCCAGATTGTCTCCGGCGCGCTTTCAAAGCGGACTTCGGCAATACGCGGAGTCGACCCAGCCGGCGTGGCAATGCTCATAAGGGTCACGGTCCGACTGTCCAGCAGGCTGCTCAGCTTCAGATCCAGCGAACTCGCGCTGCTGTGCAATGCAACCTTGATATCAGCGGGACTCAATCCTCCGCCCACAATCACAACGTCACCGCCATCGGCCCCCGCCGTGATGTAGACGTCCTTGGGGCCGTTGGTTTCGAGAACACGGTAGGTATCCAGACCGAGGCCACCATCCATCCAAACGCCCTTTGAGAAGGTGTCGTTTCCGTCATTTCCGTACGCCGATCCACCACCGATCAAGATGTCATTACCTGTGCCGCCATTCAAGGTGTCGGCGGTACCTTCATCCACTAAGGTGTCATTCCCGGCGTCACCATAGAGCGTATCCGTCCCCGCCCCCCCGTACAGCAGGTCGTCGCCGCCCTGGCCATTGAGGGTGTCATTGCCTTCCCCCCCATCAAGCTCATCATTACCTGCGCCAGCGTTGAGCGTGTCATTGCCACCCAGTCCGCGGAGGATATCGTCGCTCGCGGCGCCATTGAGCGTGTCATTTCCGGCAGTACCGATAAAGGTCGGCGGTTGAACGGTAATGTCGAAGACGTCAAAAGCCTGCGCACCGCTCCAGTCGCTGGCCAATACACGTACGCTGAGGGTGCCCAGCGTATCGGGGATGCCACTGAACCTGCGGGTCTGCGGATCGAACACCAGCCAGGACGGCAATGCACTGCCGTCCGCCAGCGTAGCGCTATACGTCAGTGTGTCGCCCGCATCCGCATCCGAAAACGCATTCGTTGGCAAGGTGTAGCTGAGCTCGCCCCCGCGGATCGTGTTCACATCCGCCAGCGGAGAAGTCAGCACCGGCGCCTGATTCGCCGCAACCGTCATGTTCATCAACATGCCGGTGGCCGCGCCATAGTCATCCGTTCCCCACACCACAAAGTCCAGCGCACCGAGGTTTGACACATCGGGTGTGCCGCTCAGCGTGCAGGTAGCTGCATCAAACTGCAGCCACGCAGGCAGCACTGACCCATCTTGCATCTTGACGCTGTAGAGCACCGTGTCGCCCGCATCCGGGTCCGTGAAGGTTCCGGCCGGCACCACGTACGAGAAGGCAAGACCTGCCCGCGCCTGCAGCGCAGGCAGACTGCCGCTGATCGCAGGCGCATGGTTGTTGCTCGCCACGTCAACAAGTGCCTGAATTTGGCTCTGGTTCCATGTCACGCCGTTGCCAAACTGGACCTGGTCGATCTTGTGATCCGAGACCGTCGTTCCGTCCACCACATCCGCACCGAAGTAGCCGGAGATGCGCACCTGATCCGTAGTACCTTTGACCTTGAAGACGACATCGTCTCCCGAGCGGTAGCCAATCACATCGGCATCCGAGATCCCGGTGCCGAAACGCAGCACATCGAAGGCCTGCGGCAATGCCGCCTGGGCCGTATCCATCAGGAAATCGGTGTTCTGTATCGTGTCCTGCCCGTCGCCGCGATTGAAGACATACACGTCATTGCCGGCGTTGCCTGCCAGATAGTCGTTGCCAGCCCCACCAGTCAGGAGGTTGTTCCCCGCATTGCCCCACAAGGTGTTGTCCAGTGCGTTGCCAGTAAGGCTCAGGTCAGCCGATCCGCTCGCGCTCAGCTGTTCGATGTGATCACCCAGGGCGAAGCTGACCGAGGTGCTGATGGAGTCGAAACCCTCATCCCCGAACTCCAGCACACTGTCTTCCGCGTTGCTCACAAAATAGAAATCGTTACCCGCCCCGCCGGCGAGCGTATTGATACCCATGTTGTCCCGGAACACGTTGTCATCGGCGTTGCCAGTGGCATCGATCGCCGCGTCTCCAGTCAGCGTGATATTCGTCAGTCCATCTCCCAGCGTGTAGCTGACGCTTGCCACCACCTGACCAACGCCCGTGTCATCCTGGTAGATGATGTCCCCCTCGTCGTTCACTACATAGGTGTTGTTGCCGGCACCCCCCTCCATATAGTCGGCGCCGGTTCCGCCATTCAGGTAGTCATTGCCGTCGCCGCCCATCAGAACATCATCGCCAGCGTCCCCCAGCAAGATATCGTCGCCAGCCTCACCGTCCAGCGCGTCGTTACCGGTGCCTCCATCCATCTGGTCGACGCCGTCGCCGCCCATCAGGACATCGTCACCCGCCCCTGCCACCAGAACATCGTCTCCAGCCTCACCGTCCAGATAATCTGCGCCGCCCGCCGCGCCGACGGAACCGTCGCCATAGATCTCGTCGTTGCCGTCCCCTCCAAAAAGCACGTCATTTCCACCCTCGCCCAGGATCCAGTCTTTCCCGGCCCCGCCGTCAATGAAGTCGTCGCCATGCTCGGCAGCAGCAAGAAGTCTGACTGCGTTGTCGCCATTGATGTGATCGTCGCCGTCCCCCCCCTGCATGAAGTCGTTACCGGCCCCGCCAAACAGGATGTCCTTGCCGGCGCCGCCATCCACAAAGTCGTCGCCACCTCCCGCGAGCACACCGTCATCGCCAGCACCGGCATAGATGGTGTCGTCTGCGCCAGCCGCCTTGTCCAGGGTCGCGCCGTCGACGATAAACGTGTAGTCCACCTGTGTTTGCGGGTCGCCGCTCTCTTCGATCCGGAAACTCCAGTCCCTGGTGTAAGCGCTATAGGTGTTGTCGCCGGCGATCAAGTCGTCCCCAGCGCCCCCCACCAGCACATCCTTGCCATCGCCGCCACCCAGCAAGTCCTTGGCCGAAGTTCCGACAATAACGTCGTCGCCCTCCATGCCCTGCAATAGATCGCCCTGGTCAGTACTGCCCTGGGCCGTATCGCCTTGCGCAATGGCGTCTTCCAGTTTGACAAATGCATCGCCGTAGAGCTGGTCGTCACCTCTCATGCCGTACAGGTGATCTGAACCTTCACCACCTTCGAGCACATCCTTGCCAAAAGCAGTTTCATCGAGTTTGTCGCCACGAAGGACGTCGTGGCCAGCCCCGCCGCGGATGGTGTCGTCGCCGCCCCACCCTTCCAGTTGGTCATCACCGGCGCCGCCATCGAGCAGGTCATCGCCTTCCTGGCCATAAAGCCAGTCATTACCGTCACCACCGAGCACATGGTCCTTACCGGCGCCGGCAAGGACTCTGTCGTCGCCCGCTCCAGCGTCAATGTAATCGTCCCCACCGCGCGCGGCGTCGATGGCGTCATCACCCGCGCCAGACTCAATGCGGTCATTGCCCGCGCTGTCTTTCAGGGCATCAGCACGCCCTGGCTCGGCTGCGTCGTCGACCAGCAGGTTGCCGATGTCGTCGAGTTTGTTGTATTCCACGTCCTGGGTGATGATGTGGTCTTCCGCATCCTTCACCTGATTGAAGGTACGCACCACCCGCCATTGAATGAAATCAAAGCCGCTGAGCTGGCCATCGAAGGTACCGAAAAACGCGGTGGGGCGTTTGTCGCCGAGGATGGTGCGGCTGGTTTGGGGTGGCGTGTTGGTGGCTTCGCTACTTTCCTCCAGATTGATGTTCCACTTCTCGGGATCAAAATCCTCCCCCAATTCAATCACCGAGCCGTCAGCCAGCTCCAGGCGCCATGGGCTGTTGTGGGTGAGTTTGACGTTTCCGGAAGGGTCTTTCCAGACATTCGACGATCCATCCTTGATCATCGTGCCGCCAGAGAATTTGTAGGTTTCGCCGTTGATGACTAGGCGGCCGCCATCTGCATCAACGATTGTGTCGTTCCCGTCACCGTCGTTCCAGATGTAAATATCCTCTCCGGCGCCACCGATCAGGGTGTCGGCGCCAACGCCACCTTCAAGAATGTCCGCCTTTGCGTTGCCCAGCAGGAAGTCGTCGCCCTTGCCGCCATACAAGACATTGACGCCAGCGCCACCGACCAGCAGGTTCTTGCTCATTCCGCCTGTCCTGGCGTCAAGATTTCTCGCGTCCAGTGTGGGATCGACATAACCGTCGCTGACTTCTCGGATGATGCTGCTGAAGAAGACAGCAGCGGGGTTCCAGTCGGCCGCATTCAGAGGGGCAACGCCGGTGGGGAGCTGCGTGTTGACCCAAGTGACAAAGGCGTCGCGGGCGGGGGTTAGGACTTGCACAAGAGTGGGTACCTGTTCGGCTGGCAGCGCATTGCCTAGTCCCGTCAGCGCTGCGTTCAAATTTTCTTTCAAGGCGGCATACTTTGTCTGCGCCGTTGTTAGATAGCCACCGCTGGTGGCATTGCTTTCGGGTGAAACACCCAACTTTTCTTCATAGGCCAAGATCGTCTTGCGATTCTTGGTCAGCATCACATAGGCATTGCGAGCCTCCTCGGGCGTAGCAGTAGTACCGTCATATAGCCCAAACAGGTAAGCTTCAACGTTGCGACGAGCAGCGACGCCGCCAATGCCGCTGGATAGATTCGTCGCTGTTTCCCAGCCTTTGTTCGATCCGTAACGAATTTCAAACCAAACGTCCGCGCGATTGCCAGCTTTAAGTGCATTGCCCAGTCGTGGACCCAGTAGCGCCCCAGGGTTCGCCCATGACAGCGACATGAGTGCCAAGAACTCACGGCTGTCGGTTAGGTTGGTGACTCCATATTGCGTCAGGAAGTTCTTTAGCTGACGATTGAAGTCCGGCACCAGTACATCAAACACCACTTTTACCCGGGAATCGCTCAACACAAAATTGTTGTATATGACCGCGGGGTGATTCGTCTTGTAATCCGCAATGGCTTTATTCAGTTTGTCGCGCAGAGGTTGAGCAGCGGCTCCTTTGAGGTTAGCACCCCACGCTTCACCAACTATTCCCTCGAGTTTGGCTTGCAGGCTGTCATCAGCAATGTCGAACGCGTTGCCCAAAATAGCCTTCATGTGCGCTCGCATATTGATGCCCACGCCTATAGTTGGAATGCCCTTGTCATCTGTATAGGCTTCGGTTTTCAATTCACCGCTTTCTTCAAACATCAGCAGCATTTGAAACAGCATGGTGCTGTAGTACTGAGCAATGTCGGCGGTATTTGTGGTCAATCCGTGAGGCGTGATGGTCATGATGACTCCCTTGATGAATTGCCGGCTATTTATTGAGTGTTCTCCGCACGGAATGCACAGGTGAAATGCATAAACGAAGCGCCCGTGTCTTCAACATTTAGCCGATCGATTTCCAAACTCAGAAAGGCTGGCGTTGCGCCTTTCCCGTCACCGTACGTGGCATTGATCACCGCGTAGGTGTTTCCTGCATAGGTCATCCACTGCCGTACTGCCTTGCGCCGTAAATCATGATCATTTCTATTTAACGGGCTGGCGTTTTCGTAGCCCAGAAATGCTTCATCACCAAAGTTAAACCATGTCGGCAGTTCGACTTTGCTTGGCTGGTCTTTCATGTTGCGCATATAGGGCTGAAGATTTACCAGACGGAATAGCCAGCGCTGCTTTTGCTCCGGCCGCGGATTAAATTCAAATGGATAAGCCAGGGTCCGCTGCAGCGTCCACTGAGAGCTTTCGAATCGACGGCGCAATTCATGCACAACAGCTCCTTCAGAATAGAGCTTGGGTCGTGTCAATTCCACGTGGGCCATATACGCAGTCCGGAATCGTTCTTTGTCCAGCGATTCCCAACGAACGGACTTGAATAGGCTGCTTTCACGTACCAACGTTCCGTCGGAATTGAAGAGCGCGTTGGAGCGCGGATGATTCAGGTAGTTTTTGAAGTCCTTGCACACCGGGGTGTTCCGTTGTTCTGGCAGCTCTTCGTCACGGAAAAATTGAAACGGTGCAAGCACAGGAGATTGAATATCACGAAGCCGCTGCACATAGGAATCTTTGAGACACCGTAAATCGGGACAGGTGTTGCGTACCTTTATCCATTCTTTCTGTGCCTGATGTAATGCGTCCGCCTGAGACTGAGCGCTCATCACCGCCTTGTATCGCGTCGCTAGGTCTTCATCCATCATGGACAATTCAGAATCAGCACAGATCAGCTGCTCCACCTGTGTCTGCGCCTTCTCGCAATCAAAGCTAGCCGCGCGCGCAGGCGGTACCAGCGCCAGCGCCAGCGCCAGCCATGCGCCAGTATTCTTTTTTCTCTTGTTATTCATGCTCTGATCCTCCATACATCCTGATTTGTCGAGGTTCGGTATCCCGTCGTTTCTCCAACCTTAAGACCTTGCTCGTGCTTTCTTCGATCACTGATCACAGCTTTTCCCTCTCCCTATCGCTCCCTTAGACTCTCACTCCCCGCCCTCTGCACTGGACTCAGCAAATACTCAATCACCCGCCGCTTCCCCGTCTTGATCTCCGCTGTGAGATTCATGCCCGGGCTCAACGGCACGCGCTTGCCATCGATGTTCATTTCTTTTTGCGCCAGCGTGAGGATGGCCGGGTAGTAAGACCCCTTTTTCTCGTCCGTCACGGCATCGGCCGTTACTACTTCCACCTTAGCCTCTACCGTGCCGTAGCGCGTGTACGGAAAGGTTTCCAGCTTCACCTCGGCCGTCTGCCCGCCATTCACAAATCCGATGTCCTGATTGGCCACGGTCACCTCGGCGCTGACGGTGGGACTGTCGGGCACGACGATCATCAGCGGCTGGGCGCTGGTGACGACGCCACCCGTCGTGTGGATGGCTAGTTGCTGCACGGTGCCGGCAACCGGGGCGGTGAGCTGGGTGAGGCGCTCGCGTTGCTCGGCCTTGGTGTGATCGGCGCTGAGTTGCTGGTGCTTGGTGGCAGCCTGGGCGTTGCGGTCGCTCAGTTGGCGCACGGTTTCGGCACGAAACGATGTGCGCGCCTGTTCAGACTCGCGCAGGGTAGATTGGGCTTCCACCAGGCGGGCTCGCGCTGTGGCCAGGTCGCGTTCCAGCTCGATGCGTTCGCGCGTCTTGTCCTGGGTGGCGTGGCCGGAGATGTAGCCCTGGTCCACTAGGCGCTTGTAGTCTGTCTCACGCGCCTGCGCCATGGGCACGGTTTCCTCCAGCTTGGCGATAGTGGCCTGTGCGGTGGCGATCTCGGCATGGCGGCGGGCGATTTCCGCATCCATCTTGGCAAACTTGGCATTGATGTCTTGCCATTCACTCTGCAACAGGCTGCGGGTGGCAGCGTCCGCGCCCGTGGGCAAGCCGGGTGGCCCACCACTGGCCAATGCCTTGAGCAGCGCAGCCGTGCGCAATTCTTCGCTTATAGCGGCGTTGAGTTGCTCCT
>DALYHW010000010.1:0-30086 GCA_031970695.1 Hylemonella sp. | reverse complement strand
CCTTTGTCGATCCCGACGATTTGTACGAAGCCAGCGCCTTCACACAACTGGCCGACGCGCTGGATGCCTGCCCGCAGGCCGTGATGGCCTACACCGACGAAGCACTGACCGACGAAAACGGCCAGGACATTGCCGTGCGGCGTCTGGCCTACAGCCGTTGGCAGCACGCCAACAGCGCCAGCCACGTTCACGGCCTGATCGTGATGCGCCGATCTGCCGTGGAAGCCGTGCTCAAAGAAACCACCGACCTCAACAACTTTGCCGACTGGCTGCTGACCCTGCTGGTGGCCAAACGCGGCGGCGTGCTGTACCTGCCCATCGTTGGGCGTCACTGGCGGCAGCATCCGCAGCAAAGCCACCGCACCGGCGATCCGGAAGCAGTCCGGCACATTCGCCAAGCATCGAACCTCTGGAGATAGACCATGTCATCGACCGACCCGAACCTTGGGCTCAACTACGGCTGGACGCTCGGCGAGAGCGGCTGGGACACCGGCATGGACGCCAACCTCAAGCGCCTCGGCGCTGTGGTCGGCCTATCCGTGAAAGACCGCGACCTGACCACGCCACCGGCCAGCCCCGCCAACGGCGACCGCTACCTCATTCCTGCCGCTGCCACGGGCGTGTGGGCAGGCAAAACCAACCAGATCGCGGTGCGCATTGCCGATGCCTGGGAGTACCACGCGCCCAAGATCGGCTGGCTTTGCTACATCGAGGACGAGGCCAAGCTCTCGGCCTACAAGTCCACCGGCTGGAGCGCAGGCATCGCCATTTGATTTCCCATCTTCGTACCCACCAGAAACCCGCCCACGAGGCGGGTTTCGCATTTCTGGAGACAGCAATGACCGAACCCGAACAACAACAGCCTGCTCTCGTCGAGAACATGCTCCTCTTGCGCCGCGAGGACTTCGACGAACTGCTGGACCGCGCCGCTGAACGCGGAGCCGAGCGTGTCCTGACCCACCTTGGCCTGGAAAACGGCCACGCCGCACGCGACATCCGCGAACTACGCGACCTGCTGGAAGCCTGGCGTGATGCCCGACGCACGGCCTGGCAGACCACCGTCAAGGTCATCACCACCGGCATTCTGGCCGCACTGCTCGTTGGCGCAGCCATCAAGTTGAAATTGATGGGAGGCCCGCAATGATCGAGACCTTGCTTGGTGGCCTCCTCGGTGGTGTCTTCCGTCTCGCCCCTGAAATCCTCAAGTGGCTCGACCGCAAGGGCGAGCGTGGCCACGAACTGGCGATGCAGGACAAAGCGCTGGAGTTCGAGAAGATTCGCGGTGCACAACGGATGTCGGAAATCGGCGCGGGTGCCGATGCCGCGTGGAATGTCGGGGCCATCGAAACCCTGCGCGAAGCCGTTCGCACGCAGGGCGAGAAAACCGGCGTGCGCTGGGCAGATGCACTGAGTTCCAGCGTCCGCCCCGTCATCACCTACTGGTTCATGGCGCTGTATTGCGCCGCCAAAACGGCAACAGTCGCAGCCGCCGTGATAGGTGGCGCAGGCTGGGGAGTTGCCATCCTGTATGCCTGGACGGAGGCAGACCAAGCCCTATGGGCCGGGGTTCTGAATTTCTGGTTCCTCGGGCGCGTGTTCGACCGGGTGCGCCCGTGATCGAGGTGCCGCAAACCGCCATTGAGCTGGCCAAGCGCTTCGAGGGGTTCGAGCGCAGGGTGAAGCGCGGAATCGAGATCACCGCCATCCCCTACATCTGCCCCGCTGGGTTCTGGACAATTGGTTACGGCCATCTCTGCGATCCGACGCATCCACCGATCACCGAGGCCGAAGCCGAGATCTATCTGGCGCGCGACCTCCAATCGGCGCTCGCCGCCGCATTGCGCCACTGCCCGGTGCTGGCCACCGAACCCGAAAGCAGACTCGCAGCCATCGTGGATTTCACATTCAACCTCGGGGCTGGACGGCTGCAGACCTCGACCCTGCGACGGCGCGTCAACCAGCGGGACTGGGCTGCCGCCGCAACGGAGCTGCGGCGCTGGGTCTATGGCGGCGGGAAAGTGTTGCCGGGACTCGTTACGCGGCGAGAGGCTGAGGCAGCTTGGCTGCTACGCAACGTGTGATTTCAAAGCGCGCAGAAGAGCTTGGCTTCGCTGCCGAACAGCGCGTTCATGTCATCCATGCCAACACGGAGCATCAACCATGAGTAACCGATTCAAGCACGCCGTCATTGACGACGTCACCTCACGCAACATTGACGCCAGCCTACAAGATAACCTGCTTGACCTGTTTGAGTCGGCCATGAAGTCGGTGGCCACGACACTGGTGCGTGAGGCCAAATTCGACACCACCGACTTCGCTACCGCCAAGGGGCGCGGCTGCGAGGGGTTCTCGCTGCTGGTGAGCCGGACGCGCGCCGACTCGCGCGACGGCTGGTTCGGGGCATTTCAGCGTGGCGATGAACGCCTCGACGTGATCGGCCATCTGGAATAGACCGTCAGTCCTCCGTCGCGGGAACATCCCAGTCCGCCAGCCGCGCGTCACCAGTCTGGTAGAACTGCTTCACCAGCTTCACGTACTCCAGAAAATCCCGGTTCTCCGTGGCCAGCCGATTGGCCATGTCCCAATCGATCTCGTCGCGCTCACGCGCCGGAATCAGTACCTGGCTGTCGGCAGGGTTGTCCACGTCCAGCTTGATGAAGCCGATGCCGTGGGCAGCGAAGAGCATTCGTAGCTCCTTCAACGTGTCGGTGCCGCCGATTTCCGCTGCAACCAAATAGCCGAAGTTGGCCCACGACGAGTTTGAAACGGCCTGAAAAAAGCACTCGCGCACGTTCGAGCGGTTGATCAGCAGCTTGGCCTCGAACGACCACAGCTTGGTGCGTTTATCCGAATACTGGTTAACGCAGTCGCGCACCTCCTGGTGCCAGTCTGCGCCCAAGTCCTCCATGCCGACCACGTCCGGGTACAGCCAGCGGTTGCCGTTGGGTCCGCGCTTGTTGGACGAGCGCTTCTCGTCGACGCGCTTGGAGAACACGCCGAATTCCTCCCACAGGTATTGCGACAGCAGTGGGTACAGCGCATGCTCGTCAATCTTTAAAGCACTCATATCCGCAGCCGCCGACGTACCCTCGCTTTCGACTGCCGCCACTTCGGCGCTGTCCGAGCGCTCCGAGTAGTAGTACCTGCGGGGCCGTCCCTCGGTCGTCTTCAGTTCTGGGTGCTTCGTTTGCATGCGCGGGCGCTGCGAGCTGATTTCTGCGACGAGCTGCTGCACCAAATCCGCATCAGACTTGATGTAATCGCCGCGACTATTGGCCCGCTTTTCCTGACACTCATCCGGGTAGGTGGCAAAGACCCATTCGGCGACTTGCCGAGCGGTGAACTTTTCCTCGGGGCGTTCCTTCAGGTAGCCGATGACGGCCTTTGCGAGATTTAATGCCATTTCAATATCCCCTCAGAGCCTGAACAACTTCTTGACCTCATTCTCAGCCGTTACCGGCATCTGGTCTTTCTCGCATTGCCTGACCTTGGCCACAATAGTTTTTGCACGCGTTATTTCATTATTGACTCGTTGCGAGTAAGACGAGTCGGTGCTCAGATTGTCGATTACCGAAAACAGGTAGTCCTTTTGATTCGACTGGAACCAGAAGCCCTGACCACAAATCCACTTCTCCATCGCAAATGAATCGAATGGAAATCCGCTGGCCGCATTCCAATATTTCATCAGACGAATAGTTGGCTTGATCAAAGAGTTGTTGTCCTTGTTCTTTGCTTCAAGCGTGGCGTTGAAGTCGTTCGGATTCGTGGTCATCCAACCGCCTGACCCGTTGGGAATCTGAAGCTCGCCGAGCCACGTTTTTGTCGCGGGCACCAGATCGAACTTGATGTGGTTCAACTCGAGAACAATGGTCGGGCTGGACTGATAGATTTCCGATGAGCCGTAGCGTTTTTCGACAAAAGTCTTCAACCTATTCAGGTAAGTCTGCGGCGTGGCGCTGCCATCGCTGAAGACCACCATGTAATCAATATCGGACTGTTCGTCCATTGAGCGAGGCAGGATCGTGCCTCGCGTTGAAGAGCCGAATCGGAAATGCTGCGCAATTATGCCGCTGTCAAAGTGCAGCGCCATCCGCGATTGAAGTGTTGTGATCGAAGTCGTGATCGACGACTGCTCAGTTGTGGAGAGCACGGCACTGCTGGCCGTGTCCGTCAGAAAACTCAATACCGACATCTTGTCATTTATCCTTGTCCACTTTGTGGGTGGCTTCGCCTTCTTCGATGCCTTTGCGTGCAGCGACAAATGCGCGCCTTGGAATACTTGGGCTCTTCTGGTTCAGCTCATTGCGTGCAGAGGAAAGGGCCTTCAATCTCTCAGGAAGCTCGCCCAGCCGACTCGTATCAAGCAATTCGATCTCGCGGAAAAAGCGGGCTTCATTCCGAAGAGCCAAAAACTGTCCGGCAGCGGCCCGGTGCACTGCAGCGCGCTCGTTGGGCTTGAGAAAGGTCATCAAACCGGTCAGTAGCGACGCCAACAAGGTGAAGGCACTGGCCCACTCAGGTTGGCTTTTGACCAATGCAGCACCTGCAATCGCACCAAGAGCGGTTGCTGGCACACCCAGCCAGTAGTTGCGGCGAACCCATGTGTCTTCGGCGTTGAAATGCCCCTTGCTCGAATACAAGGCGTCTTCTTCCAGCCGCTCAGCCTCTCTGCAAAGCGCAGAAATCTTGGCTTGATCGGTTGTTTGGATCGGGTTCATCGGAATTCCCTTCATCACGCCAATCCGAAATACCGTTCGAAGAAAGCGGCAAGTTTGTCCAGCACCGTCTGCTTCTTGGCTGCGTGGCCATTGTTCTTGGAAAACCGCGATACCGGCGGCAGTATCTTGGTGATGGCAGTACCGGTTGCCGAGATGCTGCCGTCGCGGAAGGCATTGCTAATGAATTCACGTGCCGCCTCGGCATTGAGGTTTTCCTCCGCAATGATGCGTTCCAGCTCCTCGGTCTTTTTCGCCGCAACGAAGGCCTGCCACTGCGCGTCCACCTTGGCCTTGGTGTTCACTGAATCGACAAACTGTTCGATGAGGTCTTTCTTGTTGCGCAGGCCAGGGCTGGAATTGATGGCGCGTTCGATGGTGGCGCGGATTTCCTTATCGTCGCCCGAACCCTTTTTCTTCAGGTACTGCTCGACCAAGAGCAGGATGTAGTCGACATTGATTTCAACCTGCTTGATGAGCTCGATCTCGAACACCACATCGTCGTTGATTGACTCCTTCTCGGCAGCCGACGTCGCCCGGAATTCTGCGTACAGGTTCAAATACAGGCTCTGGTAGTCCTGAAATTCGCGCTCGGAGAGAATTTCGTGGCCCGCGAAATCGTCGAAGGCCGTGAGGATGTTTTTCAGTCGCAAAATCGAGCCAAACAGCTTGATGAATGCCTTCTGTGCCGCCTCGCCAACAATGGCTTTCCCGAGTGGGAATCCAGCCGTGAGTTCTCCGATGCGCTTCTCGTAGTCCTTGTAGTACTCGGCGTAAGGCTTCAACAGCACGATACCCTTGGCATCCTTGTTGCCAAACAGGGCGAGCGCGTCGTTGGTCTCCTGCTCCAGATTGCGGAAGGAAACGATGTTGCCGTAGGTCTTGACCGAATTAAGGATGCGGTTGGTGCGCGAATAGGCCTGGATCAAGCCGTGAGCCTTCAGGTTCTTGTCCGCCCACAGCGTGTTGAGCGTGGTGGCGTCAAAGCCGGTGAGGAACATGTTGACCACGATGACGATGTCCAGCTCACGCTTTTTCAGACGCTGCGACAAGTCCTTGTAGTAGTTCTGGAACTTGTCGGCGGAGGTGTCGAAGCTGGTGCTGAACAGTGCGTTGTAGTCCTGGATCGCCGCATCCAGAAAATCTCTCGAGCCTTGATCCAGCCCCTCGGTTTCGAAGTCCTCCTCGCCGAGCAGACCATCACTTTCCTCTTCATTCGCGGCAAAGCTGTAGATCAAGCCCACCTTGAGCCGCTGGGCCTCGGGCAACTCCTTTTGCTGTGCAACGAACTCCGCGTAGTAACGCTTGGCGGCATCAATGGACGCACAGGCGAACAGCGAATTGAAGCCAGCCAGCCGTTTGCCATCGTGGCGGTACGTGCTGGCACGCTTGGTTTTCTGGTCGAAGTGCTCGCGGATGTAGCCCACGATCTGTGTGATGCGCTCCGGCGCTAGCAGCGCCCGTTCGGTGTCGATGGCCGACACCTTTTTGTCTTTGATGCCCGCAGGCAATTTGACCGTGTTGATGTAGTCGATGCGAAACGGCAGCACGTTCTTGTCGTTGATGGCATCGACAATCGTGTAGGTGTGCAGCTTGTCGCCAAAGGCCTGCTGCGTGGTGCGTCTCAGCGGGTTACCTGTGGTGCCGGAGTTCTCGGCAAAGATCGGCGTACCGGTGAAGCCGAATAGGTGGTAGCGCTGGAACACCCGCGTAATTTCGGCGTGCATGTCGCCGAACTGGCTGCGGTGGCACTCGTCGAAGATCACCACCACGTGCGCGTCATACACCGGGTGTTTCTTGTTCTTGACGACGAAGCGGGAAAGCTTCTGGATGGTGGTGATGATGATGCGGGCGTTCGGGTCTTCCAGCTGCTTTTGCAGCACAGCCGTGGAGGTATTCGAGTTGGCTGCGCCCTTCTCGAAGCGCTCGTATTCGCGCATGGTCTGGTAGTCCAGATCCTTGCGGTCCACCACGAAGAGCACCTTGTCGATATCTGGCAAGCCCCGGGCAAGTTGCGCCGCCTTGAAGCTGGTCAGCGTCTTGCCACTGCCGGTGGTGTGCCAGATGTAGCCGCCCGCCGCGACGGTGCCGAGCTGCTTGTGATTGGTGGCTGTGGCGATGCGCTGCAAAATGCGCTCGGCCGCCACGATCTGGTATGGCCGCATCACCAGCAGCTTGCGATCCACATCGAACACGCAGTATTTGGTGAGGACGTTGAGCAGCGAGTGCTTGGCGAAAAAGGTTTTCGTGAAACCTGTCAGCTCAGTGATGGGCTGGTTTTTCGCGTCGGCCCACCAACTGGTAAAGGAGAAACTGTTGGAGGTCTTGCTTTTGCTGCGCTTGGCGGACTGCTCCTTCAAATGCCCGTCACGCACGGTGTTGCTGTAATACTTGGTCAGAGTACCGTTGCTGATGACGAAAAGCTGCACGTACTCGAACAAGCCTGAGCCTGCCCAGAAACTGTCGCGCTGGTAGCGGTTGATTTGGTTGAAGGCCTCGCGGATGTCCACGCCCCGACGCTTCAATTCGATATGCACCATCGGCAGGCCATTGACCAGCACCGTCACGTCATAACGATTGGCACGAGCGCCTGCGACTTCATACTGGTTAATGACCTGCAAGGCGTTGTTGTGGATGTTGGCCTTGTCGATCAGGTAGATGTTCTTGGTACTACCGTCGTCGCGCTTCAAAACCTGCACATGGTCTTCCTGAATGCGCGCGGTCTTTTCCAGGATGCCGTCATTCGCGCCTGCAATGCAGGTGCTGAAGAATCGCTCCCACTCTGCATCCGACAGGGTGACCTTGTTGAGCTTTTCCAACTGGCGGCGAAGATTGGCTACCAGCTCAGCCTCCGATGTGATGGGCAGGTATTCATAGGCCTGCACCTGGAGCTGCTTGATAAATTCCTTTTCCAGTTCAGCTTCGGACTGGTATGCCGCCTCGCGCACTCCCAAGGCATCAGGCTGAAATTCGGCGACAACCGTGCTTTCGTTGGACAGCGCAATCGGCTCATAGCGAAAGGGCTTGATGTCTTCGCTCATGCGGCTTCCTTGAAAGTGAGAAGCCGGTCGCGGTAGTGCTGGTATTGCTGGCGGCGGGCCTTGATCTCGGCAGGTAAACCCGAGGCGATGTCATTCACCAGCGCATCGAATTTGTCGAGAATGGCGACGATGCGGTCCTGCTCTTCTATAGGCGGGACTGGGATTGTGAGTTTTGCCAGGCTCTCGCCAGACAGGCGCTTGACCTTTGCGCGGGCAACAAACTTGTTCTTCTCTGCTTTCAATTGTTCTGTTTGGAGGCAGTAAGACACGAACTTCGGATTCATCGAGTGCTCAAACGTAAAACAGTCGTCGTGAATCGCGACCTGGTCGGTGCCAAGCCAAGCAACCGCCTTGCCAACATCCTCGACCGTTTCACCGACAGCAGCGATAACGATGTCACCCGGTTTGGCAAAGCGCAGGCTCGACGCCATGTCCGGCCGTACATGCGAGACAGCCGCTGACGCCGAGGTTCCGTGTCGGGTATAAATGTCAGCGTAGTGGATGCAGCCGATTCCTTCCTGGACATAATCGTCCTTGGTGAATCGACGGCCGCGCGTGAATTTTCCAATCTCACCCATGGTCATCCACCTTATACTTGCTTGCTTGCTTGCTTGCTTGCTTGCTTGCTTGCTTGCTTGCTTGCTTGCTTCAGCGTCCGTGCATTCGCCGAATGTCAAGAGCGCGTCGCGGTAGTACTTGTACTGCCGCCGACGCGCCTCCAGCTCCGCCTCCAGCTCCGCCTCCAGCTCCGCCTCCAGCTCCGCCTCCAGCTGGGTGAAGGTATCAAGCACTTTCACAATCTCGCGCTGCACTTCAAGCGGCGGAACTGGAATTCTGATTTTTGCAAGACTCTTTGCCGAAACGTCGATGACCTTCGTGCCTGTCGCGTGCTTTTTCTTCTCTGCGAAAAAGTGTGGTGTTTGCAGGTAGTAAGAGAGGTATTTCGGATCTTGGTCGTGCTTCAGGACCGTGGCATGCCCGCCCGTGACGATCTGCGTTTCTCCGATCCACGCAACCGCCTTGCAAACATCCTCGATGTTCTCGCTGGTGTTGGTAATCACCAGATCGCCAGGATCGACCTTGGCGAGTTTTTCGGCTTTTTCTGCCGGGACAAAGGACTTTGTCTCCGCGGTCCAGATGCCGTAATAGGTGTAAATCTGTCCGTAATGGATGCACCCAACCCCAGACTCCACGAAATCGGCCTTCGGCATTCCGTTGCCGCGCACCAGTTCGCCAAAGTCACCAATAGCCCTGAAGTCAACGCCGTTTGGGCATAGCTTTGCAATCAGGTCGTCGATCTGGCTCATACTTATTCTCCTTCCAGATCGGCCACAATGGCATCGATCTGCTCCCTTAACTCCGCTTGCCGTGCCACGATACGGCTGATTTTGGCGTTGAGTACCCGAATATCCACTGCCTCGCGCTCGTCTTTCTGCTCAACGTAACTGGACACGGCGATGTTGTAGCCGTTGGCAGCAATATCGCCGTTCTCGACCAGCCGTGCGAAGTGCTCAATGCTCTGGCGGCCGATGAAGGCATCGAGGATTTTTTGCTGGTGTTCGGGCAGTAGCTTGTTCTTGTTGCCGCTGCGTACGAACTCGGCACTGGCATCGATAAACAGCGTAGCGTTATCGTGCTTGGATTTCTTCAGGACGATGATGCAGGTGGCAATCGTGGTGCCGAAGAACAGGTCGGGCGGCAGCTGGATCACGGCATCGACATAGTTGTTGTCGATGAGGTACTGGCGGATTTTTTGCTCCGCACCACCGCGATAGAGCACGCCGGGAAACTCGACAATCGCCGCCGTGCCGTTGACCGCCAGCCAACTCAGGATGTGCAGGGTGAAGGCGAGGTCGGCCTTGCTCTTGGGGGCGAGCACACCCGCAGGGGCAAAGCGCGGATCGTTGATGAGAAGCGGGTTGGCATCGCCATCCCATTTGATCGAGTACGGCGGATTGGAGACGATGGCTTCAAACGGCTCGTCATCCCAGTGCGCTGGATCGGTCAGCGTGTCGCCATGGGCGATGTGGAACTTTTCGTAGTTCACATCGTGCAGGAACATGTTGATCCGGCACAGGTTGTAGGTGGTCAGGTTGATCTCCTGCCCGTAGAAGCCCTGGCGCACCGCGTCATGACCCAAGACCTTCACGAAATTGAGCAGCAACGAGCCGGAGCCGCAGGCGGGGTCGTAGACCTTGTTGACCTCGCTTTTGCCGACCACGGTGATGCGGGCCAGCAGTTCGGAGACCTCCTGCGGCGTGTAGAACTCACCGCCCGACTTGCCAGCGGTTGAGGCGTACATCTGCATCAGATATTCGTAGGCGTCGCCGAACAGGTCGATGGTGTTTTCCGTAAACCCGCCATCGTTGCTGGCCAACGGCAGGTCGCCGATGGCGTCGAGCAACTTGACCAGTTTTTCGTTGCGCTTGGCCACGGTGGGGCCGAGCTTGCTGCTGTTGACATCGAGGTCATCGAACAGGCCCTTGATGTCGTCCTCGGAATCGCTGCCCGTAGCCGAGCCCTCGATGTCGGCAAAGATCCGGGAGAGTGTTTCGTTGAGGTTGGCATCATGCCGGGCGCGGGCGCGCACGTTGGCAAACAGTTCGGACGGAAGGATGTAAAAGCCTTTTTCCTTCACCGTCTCGGCGCGACCGAATTCGGCATCGTTATCTGAGAGTTTTGCGTAGTCGAAGTCCGGGGTGCCCGCGCGGCGCTCCTGCTCATTGAGGTAGCTGGTCAGGTTCTCCGAGATGAAGCGGTAGAACAGCATCCCGAGCACGTAGGTCTTGAAGTCCCATCCATCGACGCTGCCACGCAGGTCATTGGCGATGCGCCAGATGGTTTTGTGCAGCTCGGCGCGTTCGAGTTCTTTGTTGTTGCTCACGATGTCAAACCTCCAGCCGTTACCGCAGCAGCAGGAAGGCTGTTGTCAGCTGCAATCTCAAGATTCCAATGCGTGCTCAATACGGTTACAAGGCGCTTTTGCCGTGCAGTCAGCAGCGTGGGCGTCCACTCGCTTTCCGATCTAACTTCCTGCGTCAGCACGAATGGTGATGCGGTGCCCTTGCCTCTGAAGTAGGCGTCTTTCTTCTTGGCAAAGTCGTAGTTGCTGGCAGACGAGTTCTTGTTCCTATCCAGCGGAACCAGATTGGCCAGACGGTGCGTCCAGCCGTCGCGCTCGTCTTCATCCGGGAACCACTTGATCCAGTCCGAACCGTCGGGCGGGGTTTGCGGCAGAACGTGCTCCAGAGACACGGCATCTTGAAGCTGCACGCCGGGGGCGCGCACCAAGGACTCAAGGCGCAAGACCAGCGCCATCCGTGCCTTGGGCAGATCGTCGTACACGTCTCCATCGAGTGCCGCGACGAACTTGCGCTTTTGCGCGTCTGTCAGTGCCAGCGTGGTGAGCGCAACCAGATTTCCCTTGAAGGTCTCCGGTTCGATTTCCTTGGTGAGCGCAGCGTAGGTTTCGATGCGCTCGTTGATGCCGACCTTGGTGACCAGCAGGAAGTAGGTCAGGCGTTCCAGTGACTGGAAAAATTCGGCAAGCAGTTTGGGCTGCTGCCGGAAGCGCTTGAAATAAACAAGTGCTGGGGGCACCCAGTCCTTGAAGTCCACACGATTGAGCCAAGACAAGTGCTCGTTGATGGTTTCAGCGTGCTCGGTGGCCTCGAAGTCGGCATCGCGCACGAAGTCCCACACTTCGGCATAGGGTTTGATGACCTTGTCGATGAGGTCGATAGGGGCCTTGTACTCGGTGACGTGCTCCTGGAACTCCTTGACCAGGATGTACTTCTGCTTCTTCTTGGCATAGATGCTGCGAATGTGGCCAAACAGGTCACCGAAGGCGTCGCGACCCAGTGAACTTTCGATCCGGCTCCACTCTTTCGCGTATGCGCGGCTTTTGACTTCCCCTGCCGTGGTACGGATCAGGCCAAGCACCTGCGCCTTGATGATGTCGATAGGCGCGAGGTCGAGCCCCCGATTGTTGAGTACGGAGAAGATGCGGTATGCGGCTTCGAGGTCGGGCGTGGAGATGACAACCAGCGAACAGTCGTTGGCGAGGAACTGCCACAGCGCAATGAGGTCGGCAGGCGGAAGCGCCTTGGCCTTTTCGAGCAGCAGCGTGGCGTTTTCACGGTAACGCAGACGGCTGTCTTTCAGCTTGTCGGTACTGGCGACTAGCTGTGCGATGCCACCCGGTTCCTGAATGTTGGTGCGGAAGAAGTCGGCATCTTCCTCGCGGGCGGTCAGACGGTACTCGTTCTTCTCGCCAAGACTGACCTTGCCCTTTTTGTAGAGGAAGTCGGTGATGTCGTCTGCAGCATCCGGCATCACGGTGCGCAACACGGCGAATAGCATCGTGAGCGTAGACAGGCGTTGCTGGCCGTCGACCACCGATGACTTCGGGTCCCGGTCGTTCTTGATCAGAACAATGCTACCCAAGAAGTATTGGCTGCTGGCGCCCGAGACGCGCGCGTCCTGCATCGCCGAGTACAGATCATCGAACAGCTCTGTGGCCTGCTCGATTGTCCAGGCGTAGGGGCGCTGGTAGTCCGGAATCTCGAACTGGTAGCTGCCTTCGAAGATCTCCCGGATCAGTTTGTCGTGGGCTTCAAGTGTCTTGGCCATTGTGTTTTTCTTTCCCTATCGATTCTTTGAGCTGGTCGGCGCTTGGTAGCCAGGAGCCAGCTTTGCGTTTTCCACCCCGTACAAAGCCAGAGGATCACTGAGCCATAGTCGATACTGCTCCTCTCTGAGGCTGTGATCGGACGAGCAGTCAACACTCCAGCGAAGTAGCATGTAGCCAGCTACAGCGGCGCGAACACGCATCCGTATCGACCCGCCCGTCATCGCGTAATCCATTTGAGTGATCTCTGGACGGGGCTGATCTGGATGCGGAACCAGCTCCAACTCGACAATCCGGGTCCACTGGATGTCTTGATCGCTTCTTTCATGGGGCAATACCGGTTGCCCCTTGAGGACGACAGGATTCTTGATTCGAGTGATGACGAAATCCCGGAACTCCTGCGACTTCCGGTCGAAGGCGCGTACGTGCCAACGCAGGCCGTTATCGATCAACGCGAAGGGAACAATTTCTCGCCCGGATTTGCCGCTTGAGATTGAGTGATAGTCGACGGCCAGTGCGCATTCCTGATGGATTGCGCGAGTCACGCTCGCCAACACATCCAGATCCGGGTGCGTAAGCCGCGACGGACTCTCGCTGACCACCCACGCCTTGAGCCGCATCGGCTCGCCGTCACCAAAGCCTTGTGTCAGCCACGACATCACCCGCTCCGGGGGATAGTCGAACACGGGCCGGAAGTCTGGCCCCAAGACGTAGGCCTTGCCTTTGGGGTCATAGTCGATATTGCCCGGAGACAACTCCTTATAGAGCGCCAAATCCCGGGTTGCCGCTGCGGACTGGATGCCAAACCGCGCAACCAAGTCCTGCCGACGGATCTCCCCCACGAAGCGCACACGCAGCTCAATGAACGCGAGCCGGTCGCGCTGAGGCTGGGTTAGTTCTGCAAGTTGGTCTTTGGGCATTCCTGAGTGCTCTATCGGGTTAACGAATGCTTGTGCGGGTTATTGCGTGAAGTATATAAGCTGCTCTAGAATGTGGCAATGCAATGTTTTTGATTCTTGTATACGTTGCATCGTGATGACCACATGATGGGCGATGCCCGCACTTTGGAGCATGGGAGTGAAAGCAGACAAAGCCATCGCGACCTACCGGCGCATGCGGGCGCAGCCGCTATGGCGTCTGCTTGCCTCGACTACCGGGCCCACCGTCATTGGCCTGCTTCAATCTCATCTGTATGAGAGCGAGCGAAGCCTCCCTGCCTCCATTTTTCACGAACGCATCGCAAGGGATCTGGAAGAGCTGCGCGCCCAAGGCGAAGACTTTCCCCAAACGGCACAGGCTTATGTCGCCAGCTGGCTGGCCGATGGGTTCCTGGAGCGACGCTTCCCGGCTGGGGCTTCAGAAGAGGAATATGAACTCGCCACGGCGGCCGTCGAAGCCATTCGGTTTGTCTCTGGCCTGGCACAGCCGCACTCAGCCGCGACCGAAAGCCGCCTGACGCTCGTCATCGAGGCCTTGGCACGACTTGCCGAGGACACAGACACCGACAAGTTTCGCCGCATCGACCGGCTCATGGCCGAGCAAGCCCGCATCGACAAAGAGATTGACGCTATCCAGAAGGGGCAGATGCGCGTGCTGCCCCATACAACGGCGCTCGAGCGCACGCGGGAGATCATCACGCTGGCCGACGATCTTGCCGGTGATTTTCGCCGTGTTCGAGATCAGTTCGACCAGCTGAATCGCGATCTTCGTGAACGCATCATGGACAACGATGGCAATCGTGGGGATGTGCTGGATTCGCTGTTCGCCGGAATCGACCTGATTTCAGAGAGTGACGCCGGAAGAACTTTCTCCGCTTTCTGGCGACTGCTCACGGACCCAGAACAGGCGGCCACGCTTGATCAGGCGCTCGATAGCGTCATGTCGCGGGAGTTCGTGGGGCAGCTCGAGGCCAAGGAGCGACGATTCCTTCTGCGGCTGACGCGCACCCTTCTTGAGCAGGGCGGCATGGTTCACGAGGTGCTCCAGACCTTCGCGCGCAGCCTGAAGCACTTCGTCCAGAGTCGTGAATACCTCGAGCAACGCCGACTCAATCACCTGCTGAAAGACGCTCAGCGCGCAGCACTGAGCCTGAAGGATGAAGTTAGGGCCACAGAAACCCTCCAGTACACGCTTGAGCTCACGAGCAGTCGTTTGCGCTCCTTGTCCCAATGGGTGCTGCACGACCCATCCCTGCAAGCATTGCCCGGGCAGATGGCAGAAGGGGATGCGCCGCCCATCGACCTGGAGTCTGTGAGCGAACTGGTCGCACAGTCCGAGATCGACTTCCGAACCCTGAAGGCCAACGTGCTGGCAGTCCTGGAGCAACGCTCCCAGGCATCGATTGCCGACGTGCTGGAACAGTTCCCCGCTGCACAGGGGCTGGGCAGCGTTGTCGGCCTGCTTGCGTTGGGCAGTCGGCATGGGTTCAAGGCCGACCACAGTGAAACCGTAGGCTGGGTTGGAGGCGACGACGAGCGTCGTAGCGCCCGAATTCCAAAGATCTTCTTTTTGAGGGAGCGGGCCAATGAACTGGTCTGAAAATGAGTCCATCAGCGACGAATCGGCAGTGCCAGCCGAAGCACAGGCTTCAGATGCTGCTCAGACACATGCCAACACCCTGTTCCTGGGCGACAGCGGCGAGTTGGCACTGGATACCCGGCGCGCCCTGGTGCAGCTGCTGGCAGGGCCGTCGCTCGATGGACGTCGGCATCCAAAGCTCTGGCCGATCTTGGTAAGAGACGAAGCGGTGATCCGTCGGCGTCTTGCCGAGCTGTTTCTCGAACTGGTTATCGACCGAGACGTACAAGTGGCTTTCACGCGCCAGGCAGATACCGGCGATCTTGAGGTGCCTCTCCTGTTGCGCCGCGCCCAGCTGACGTTCATTGACTCCATTCTGCTGCTCCACCTACGCCAGCGATTGACCCAAGCAGACTCGCAGGGCGACCGTGCCGTGGTGTCGACAGACGAGATCACGGAGTTTCTCTCCCTCTATGAGCGCGCCGCCAATACCGACCGTGCAGGGTTCGTGAAACGGGTTCACGCATCCATTGAGAAGATTAAGAAGCACAGCATCCTGCAGAAGATTCGCTCGAGCGAGGATCGCTTTGAGATCTCGCCGACGCTGAAGCTCCTCTTCTCGGCGGAGGAAATACAAGCGCTGACGCACCTGTATCAGCGCATGGCGGCCGGAGAAACGCCAGCGCAGCTGGTTCAGACTGATGCTGATGAGGAGGCCGACCAATGAACCCGGAACCCCAAACCGCCTCCTTGTTTGCCCGCGAGCAGTTCCGGATGACCCGCCTGCAGGTTTACAACTGGGGTACTTTCTCCGGCCTGCACGACGTGCCGATCAGCGAACGAGGTTTTCTGTTTGTGGGTCGATCCGGTGCGGGGAAGTCGACGCTGCTCGATGCATTTTCGGCGTTGCTGACGCCACCTCGCTGGATCGACTTCAACGCGGCTGCGCGCGAGGCGGACCGCAGTGGCCGTGACCGGAACCTCGTCACCTACATACGTGGTGCGTGGGCTGAACAGAAGGATGGGGAGTCGGGAGAGATCGCAACCCGCTACCTGCGCGCGGGGACGACCTGGTCTGCCTTGGCGCTGACCTACCAGAATGCGTTGGGTCAGTCTGTGGTGCTGGTTCAGGTGTTCTGGCTGCGGGGCAATGCGAACGGCAGCGCCGACGTCAAACGCCACTACCTCGTCATGGAGCGGGCCTTTGACCTGCGCGAACTGGAGGACTTCGGCCAATCCAACTTCGACATCCGAAAGCTCAAGCAGTCCTTCCCAGACGCGTTTGCCCGCGACGAATTTCGACCCTATTGCGAACGATTCTGTCGCCTGCTCGGCATCGAGAGCGAAATGGCGCTGCGTTTGCTGCACAAAACCCAGTCGGCCAAGAATCTTGGCGACCTCAATACCTTCCTGCGCGACTTCATGCTCGACAAGCCCGAGACCTTCGAGGTGGCGGATCGCTTGGTCAGCGAATTCGGCGAACTCAATGCGGCCCACCAGGCGGTCGTCACGGCTCGCGAACAGGTTCAAACGCTCGCGCCAGCGCGGGAGCAGCATCAGCGCAGGGACTCGTTGATTCTGCAGCGCAATGGGCTGGATGAGCTTCGGCTGGGGGTTGATGGCTACCGTGAGACTCGCCGTATTGAGCTCCTCAAGGAGCACGTGGCATCCCTGGAGGTGCAAGCCAACGGCTCGGAAGGCGAAGTGGGGCGACGTCAAAGCACTCTGGAAAACCACGCTGCAATCCTGCGCGATCTGGAGCGGCAGCACCGTGAAGCAGGCGGTGATCAGATCGAGCAATGGGAAGCCGAGAAATCGGGGCTGGAGGGCCTGCGCACGGATCGCCTGCGCAAACGCGGTCAGGCCGAAGATGCGTGCAAGAAGCTGGGCTGGAGCCTTCCTGATTCGCCTCAAGCCTTCGCAGAACTGTTGGGCAACGCGCGGCAGGAAGTCGAAAATTGGGAACAGCGCAGCAACGATAGCCGGGCCGAGCAGTTCCGCCTGGACCGAGAAAAGAAAGATGCCGAGACCGCGTTTTCGCAAGCACTGAAAGAGGTGCAGGCACTCCAGCGCCAGCCATCGAACATTCCGGCGGACATGCTGGAAATGCGTCGAGACATCGCTGCCGCCATCGGGATCTCGGAGTCGGCACTTCCCTTTGTTGGCGAACTCGTCGAAGTGAAGCCTGACGAGGCCGAATGGCAGGGGGCCATTGAGCGCGTACTGCATGGATTCGCGCTCTCACTCTTGGTAGACGAGCGCCAGTATTCGGCATTGGCCAACCACATCAACACCACCCACCTCGGCCAGCGCCTGGTGTATTACCGGACTGGCCGCCCGGAGACCTGGCAGGCCAAGCCCATTGGTGGCAACTCGCTCGTCCTCAAGCTGAACGTCAAGGAGGGGGCGTATGCCGATTGGCTCCAGGCCGAGCTGCGGCAACGCTTCGATTACGCGTGCGTCGATTCCATTCAGTCGTTCAGGAGTGCTGATCGCGCTATCACCCGTGAAGGCCAGGTCAAGCACAGCAAAACCCGGCATGAGAAAGACGACCGCAGAAGTGTCGGCGACCGACGAAACTGGGTGCTCGGATTCGATAACCGGGAGAAGCTCGGACTCTTTCAAGCTCAGGCGCAGGAGCTGGGTGCCACCATTTCGCGCCTCGGCGGAGAGATCGACAAGCTCTCCGACCAGGACAAGAATCGTGCGGCCCGAGCGATGCAGTGCCAGACTCTGGTGAATCTCCAGTGGCAGGAAATAGATGTGCTCCCATTGCTGGATCGCATCGCCACCATTGAACGGCAGATCCGCGAAGCGCGCGAGGGGAACGCCACCCTGCTGCAAATCAGTGAGCAGATTGAAAAGCAAAAGAAGCTCGTCGATGCTGCTGACAAGGATCTTCGGCAGGCAACGCGTGCGCACGATTCGATTCTTGACCAGATCAAAACCAGCACCCAGAAACTGGAATCCCTCCTACAGGATGCGTCTATCGTTCCATTGACGCCCCATCAGGTTTCGGGTCTCGACGAGCGCTTCGCAAAGCAGTCAGATGCAGTTCGGCTCGACAACCTCGACAAGGTGACAACTTCTGTTGAACGCGCACTCAATACGGAGATCGAAGAGGTCAATCGTGGGATTGGTGCCTGCGAGAAGGAAATAGAAGCACGCTTTGCCGACTTCAAACGGCAATGGCCGATGGACGCGGGCGACATGGACACGAGCCTTGCCAGCGCGCCAGACTTCTTCGCCAAACTGGTTCGACTGGAGACGGATGGGCTACCCGCCTATGAGCAGCGATTCTTTGAATTGCTGCAGAACCAAAGTCACCAGAATCTGGCGGCGCTTTCCACCTACCTGAACGATGCGCGTAAGGCGATCCTGGAACGGATGGATCTGGTCAACGACAGTCTTGGTCAGGTGCCCTTCAACCAGAGCGCCAATCAACGCACCTATCTCCACATCGACGCCAGTGATCGGCAGCTTGTCGACGTCAAGGAATTCAAGCAAGAGATCCAGCAAGCGCTGAGCCATGCATGGACGGAGGATCGAGAGTTTGCCGAGGCGCGGTTCCTGGCCTTGCGACGACTTGTTGATCGACTCGCCAGTCAGGACCCCGAGCAGAAACGCTGGCGCGAGACTGTGCTCGACGTTCGACAGCACGTTGAGTTCATCGGGCGGGAGATCGATGAAAGCGGCGTCGAGGTCGAGATCTACCGCAGCGGAGCAGGCAAGTCCGGCGGCCAACGGCAGAAACTGGCCACTACGTGCTTGGCCGCAGCCCTGCGATATCAACTGGGCGGGAACGACCACGGCGTGCCGATGTATGCGCCCGTCGTGCTGGATGAAGCCTTCGACAAGGCGGATAACGAGTTCACCGCTTTGGCGATGAATATCTTTACCAATTTCGGATTCCAGATGGTGGTCGCTACACCGCTGAAGTCCGTCATGACCCTTGAGCCATTCATCGGTGGCGCCTGCTTCGTGGACATCAGCGATCGGCGCGTGTCAGGCGTCCTGCTGATTGAGTACGACGGTGATCGTCAGCGACTGAAACTGCCAGAGCACGCACGAGAGGAGGCTGGCGTTGAAGCTTCCTGAAGATGTTCGGCAGTTTCTCGCCCGTCGCTTTCAAAGCAAGCACCGCGAGTGGCTGATCGGTGATCCGGGCGAGGGCCAATGGCCATTGGAAGTTCCGCTCGGTGTGCCGACGGAGCAAGCTGCACTGAGACAAGTCGACGGCGTTCGTGCTTGGGTGAGCGCATGGCAAGGCTGGCAAGGGGCCGGAGCACTATCCTGGTGTGAGCGCCGGTGGAAAGCGCTTGGCGTCCAGCGACTGCCGGAGAAACTGGCGTTGGGCGGCCCAGACGATGTTGCGGTGTGGATTGGTGAGTCCGCACGCTGGGAGCGTGCTCAATCTCGGTACCGCACGCTCACCGCTCGCTGGCCGGTACTGGCGCAGCAGCTGCCGAGGTACTTTGATGTCCTGGCGGACTACGGCGATGCCGATTTTCGTCGGCTTGCAGAGATGCTGGACTGGATAGCGAACCATCCACAATCCGACCTCTACCCCCGCCAGCTGCCGGTGTCCGGACTGGATAGCAAATGGCTCGACGGGCGCAAAGGACTGCTGACGGATCTGGTGGCCGCAATACAAGAGGACTCCTCTAGCGACCTGGATTTCTACCAGCGCTGCGGACTGAAAGCACCTCCAATTCTTGTCCGAATGCGGGTGCTGGATCAGGCGTTGCGAGCCGGGGTCGGTGGCATTGGTGACATCTCTGCACCAGTGGAGGACCTGGCGGGTCTCAATTTGCCGGTCTCACATGTGTTTATTGTCGAGAACCTTCAAACGGGACTGGCAATGTCCGACATGCCGGGCGCTGTCGTGTTCATGCGTCTTGGCTATAACGTCGACGTGTTGGCCCGTTTTCCTTGGCTTGCCTGCGCAAAGTGCATCTATTGGGGTGATTTGGACACACATGGATTTGCCATCCTGCATCGTGCCCGTTCATACATTCCAGCGTTGCAATCCGTGCTCATGGACGAAGGCACCTTGCTTCAACACAAGGCACAGTGGGTGGATGAATCGGCGCAGCATCCAGCAACGGAACTGACGCTACTGACGGAGCAAGAGCAGCAGCTCTATCGGGATCTCAAGCAGCAGCGCTGGGGACAAAACGTTCGCTTGGAGCAAGAGCGGATCGACTGGGCTGCCGCATGGAGCACGTTGCAGCGACTTGCCGTCCGTACCTAGTCAAGGTCTTTGGTTCGTTGCCATCGCCCGATGCGCATCGCCGTAGAGCGTAGTTGCTGCATCTGGCCTACCCTCGAGCGCGGTTCAACGCTTCCCCCAAAGTTGCCCGCAGCCGAGCCACGATGGCTGCCAAGGGTTCGGGGGCGAGTTCGTTCTTCTTGACGAATGCCAGCCACAGAGCCTGGCGCGAGGCGTCGTGCGCAAACTCGTCCGTCAGGCCAACTGGCAGCGCGTCAGGAACCGCCATGCCCCGTCTTTCGAACGTGGCCTTGATCGCTTGGGCCAGCAGATCAGTGTCCAGAGTTTCTCGTTCCAGCAGCACAGACAGATCAAAGTAGTCCTTCAGGCGGCTGTTGGTCATACCCAGCAATGCGATGGCGTGGAGCTTTTCCGCGATGACGGTGTACGTTGGGTAGGCCCGCAGCCGTGGCGCGGGCATTTCCTCCAGCAGTACTGGGTAAACCGAATCAGCAGGCGCCGGGGTGACGGCGTCGCCGAAGCCGACATCGATTTGGGTCTTGCAGCGTGCTCTGGCCAGATCGCCCGCAATGATCACGCGAACGCCGCCGTAGCCAGCTTCCTTGCGGATCTCCTCGACCGTGACAGAGGCAGGGTCGAACACGATGCCGTCGTCGACCGGTACAGCTGCGATGTCCCGGAATACTTGGGCCACTGACTCCAGATCACTGGCACCGAAACCCAACAGATCGGCGTCGCGTGTGGCCCGGTGTGGCATGTCGTACCAGAGCGTGAACAGCAGCGCACCCTTGAGCAGAAAACGATCCGCGTGCGGCGACTGGGTCAGCCGGTAGAGGATGCGCTCCAAGGCGAAGCGCACCAGCACCTGATTGAAATCGACGCCTTGCGCCTTGGCGACATTGAGCAGACGCGCACGGACGGATGCCGCGACATTTGGGGTAGCCGCACTCATCCGACACTCTCCAGATAGGGTCGCATCACATTGGCCACGCGGCATATCTTGGCGAAACGCCAGATGTCGTCGACGGAGGCTTTGCTGCGCGCCCGGGCGTCCTTCAGCGCCTCAAGCGCCACATCCAGCCCGATCTTGTTGCGGTGCTTGAAGCAGTCCGCCACGGTCTTGGCCACGCCGTACACCCGGAGCCTGACACCGTCGCGTTCGACTTCCTCAATCCCTGCCGAGTAGGCATCACCCGTGAACTGCACCATCTTGACGGGCGGGTAGTCGACCCGGGGCGGGTGGCTGCCCCGAGGCATGGCGATCCAGATCTGACGCGGCAGCTGTGTGGTCAGCTCATGAAACTGCAGCGCCGTAAGCAGGCAGAACACCGCTTGAGGTACCTTGGTGGCGATGGTGCCAAGGCTCTCGAATTCCGAAACCTGTGCATCCGGCAGACGGTACAGGCCACGCCCCACCTTCTCTAGTAGACCCGCAGCGGTCAGGCGCGTCAGAACGACCCGCGGCGCACTGATGGCGTCCAGATCGCTGGCGCGCAGTAGCCCCTTCTGGCTGGCCAGATCGAGGACGCGTTGATTGTGGGTACTGGAGAGCATGGGTGGAGTATGTTCCGTTATTTCGTCGAATGCAACTTCTGGAAGACAAAACGAAACATTTAGCCCACGTTCTCTCGTTATCGCTGTTGGCAAACGATCCGCTGGGCACGCTACAAATCGGGGGTGTTGCCGCCTCAATCGCAGCATCCCCTACACAAAAACCTTTTAAGCGAAATTATTTGATGATAGAATCCGCTTGAACGAAATCCGATGACGGAGTTGCCAATGGCCCAGCCGAACCAAGAAACGATCCATGACCTGCTCGTGAGGAATATCCCACGTGAGCTTGTCATGGGCCTCGAAGAAGCCAAGCTGGTCGGCGCTCAACGTGCCTATGCTGCGGCGCGAGGGATGGATGACGGGCACTTGCCCAGCGTGGTGGGGCAGTTGCGCCACTTCCATATGAACGAGTCCTTCCATCGCGCTCTCGCCGTTGCAGACGCATCTCCCTCACCGCTACGCGGCAATCAGATCGTCACAGGCCGGTCTGGGATCTTCACCTTGGCACGGTTCAACACCAAGTATGGGGTGTGGAACAGCGGGCGGCGTAGCGAAACCCGAAAACAGATGTCCCTGGCGAACGCAGCCATCGAGCCGCTGGTTCAACCCGGACTCTTTTCAGGCTACGTGGAGCCATCCCAAGCGGTTGTGTTCGTCGTGGCCTGCTTTGCAGGATCGCTGCACAGCCAGCCGGACACACCCGTCTCCATCGAAATCGCGGTTCCAGATCGCCACATGCAAGGCTGGCTTTTCCGGGAACCCATTGACGCATTCATCAAGCGCTACGACCAGCAGCCGACAGCAGGCCAGGACGATTTGGCTGTGCCGAAGCTGAAGAAGAACATTGGCAAACAACAAGACAAAGACGGAACAGGATCATGAGTAGGGGTGGTGTACAAGGATTTCAGAAAGATCGACTTAGCCAAATTCTTGCGGCCCGTCGTCTGACTCAAGTCCAGTTGGCCTCAATGGTCGACGTGTCTCCGGCGACCGTCAGTAAGTGGCGCGCAGGAACGCAAGCACCCGAGCGAGACGCGCTTGAACGCCTTGCTGGCGTGGTCAACGTCACGCCGGAATGGTTTACGCGTGCGCCCGGGGCGAAGTTGTCGTTGCCGCTTTTTCGCAGTAACGCTTCAGCGCACGTCGCTGCACGAGCCATGCTGGAGGCCCGCCTTGAGTGGGCCCAGGACGTGGCGGCTGCCCTGATGGAGTACGTTGACTACCCCGATGTCAATTTGCCCTCTCGTGATTACACCGAGCCGGAGCAGATCACTAACGAGGACATCGAGAAGGCTGCCTGCGAATGCCGGGATCTGTGGCGTCTAGGCCGCTCGGCGATTCAAGACTTGGCACTGGCCGTGGAAGGCGCTGGGGTCATCCTCGTTCGGGAAGAAACCGGCGTTGCCCAGATTGAAGGGCTGTCGGCTTGGAGCGAGGTATTGGGCCGACCGTTGATCCTCCTGTCCGCCGACAAGGACAATGGTTACCGCAGTCGCTTCGACCTTGCCCACGAAATCGGGCATCTTGTTTTGCATCGTCACATTCAGCGCACGACTGACAGCGCACGCCACAAACTGATGGAGCAACAGGCACACCGCTTCGCAGGTGCATTTTTGCTGCCAGCCGAAACGTTCGCCAGCGAAGTTCGCGTGCCTCCGACTCTGGATGACTTGTTGCTGCTGAAGCGCCGTTGGGGCGTATCGGCGGCAGCGATCATCATGCGGCTGAAGGCTCTTGAGATGCTGGATGAAGATGGCGCTCTGATGCTTTTCAAGCGTCGCTCTGCTCGGTGGGGTGCGAAATCGGAACCCGGAGACGAGGATCGTCGACCAGAGCAGCCACGCCTGCTTCGCCGCACCATCGATCTGTTGGTCGAAGAGAAGGTCATGCCTTTGGACGCCATCCCGAGACACATCGGACTGGCTGCGGGCGACGTGGAAGCACTCGCCGGATTGCCCGAAGGCTACTTCCAGGGCAAAACCAATGTCGTGGAGTTTGCGCGACTGAAAGCAACCCAGAAGCAGGTTGATGACCAACCAGCCCAAGGCAATAAGGTGGTGCCATTCCGGCCCGTCTCCAAATCCTGATGTGAAAGGAACAGCGATGTCCAAGAACACAAAGCAGACGTCCTCACGAATTGGTCGGCTGGCGTCGGAAACGCTGCAAAGCAGCAGTTCGTCGCAAGTGGCCAAGAGTCTGGCCGCTTCGGCACTGTCTCAGCGCAGCGGCGACAAACAGACTGGTGCCCAGATGGAAGACAAGGCCGCACGCGTTTTGGCCAGCGACCGATACGCCAAAGAGACGAAAGAACTGGCGGCCTCGGTCCTGTCCCAAGCCAACAAGCAGCGCTGAGCCAGGGAGTCGAGTCCCTCATGTCACAGGATCTGAGCGACTCGCAACTGAAGGATCTCTGGCGTCAGGGAAAAATCCCGGTCATCTTCAAGCGCAATAAGCCACTCCCGGTCTTGGCACGCATTCCGTTTGCCGAAGGGAACATGGAGTGGCTGCGGGATGGCCGACGCTTGAAGCCCGATTGGTGCGCGCAGTTCAAGGCCTGGGAAATTCCGACGGCGTGGTTCGACAGCGTGATCAAACTTGCGCTGAGGCGACACCAAGAGGTCTACGTGATCCAGTTGTACCGGGAGCACCAGAAATGCGCTCCGGCATGCTGGAACGCTGAGGGCTTTCACTGCGAATGCTCCTGCATGGGGGAGAACCACGGCGGTGGTCATCCAGGCGGCAACTGGTACGAGGTTTCCGAAACCTTTGCCGTGTCCTGGGGGCAGCAGCGCTATTCATGCCGCCATCTGAAGGTCAAGAACCCCGGGCGCTGACCGTGGCCGCGCAAGCTATCGAAGGTCGGAAATGCGCGGAGACAGCCAACGTCCACCCGGACCTCCGCATCGTATATAATCTCGCCTACGGTGTCCTCGCCGGTGAGGCAGGAAGGTTCTTTCTAGTAGGGGACTACACCACCACACCAATTCAGGCCGTTGCCATGCAACGGCCTTTTCTTTGGGTAACGCGCCCGGAGAGCGAGGCCTCGGCGCTCAGCTCCTGAGCCTGCGCCGCACTTCGGACGTGGCAGAACGGCGTTACAAGTCCAGCACAGCCCCCTTGCTGGCGCTGGCCGCGTTGCGGGCGAACTTGGCCAGCACACCACGCGTGTAGCGCAGCGCGGGACGCTTCCAAGCCGCCCGCCGGCGGGCCAGCTCCTCCCGTGGCACGTTCAGTTCAAGCAGCAGCCGGTGTGCATCGATGGTGATGGAGTCCCCCTCCTCCACCAGCGCAATGGTTCCACCTTCGTACGCCTCGGGGGCGACGTGGCCCACCACCATGCCCCAGGTGCCGCCGCTGAAGCGGCCATCCGTGATGAGGCCGACACTCTCGCCCAGCCCCTGGCCGATCAGGGCACCGGTCGGCGCGAGCATCTCCGGCATGCCCGGACCGCCCCGGGGGCCGAGGTAACGCAGCACCATGACATCGCCCGCCTTGATGCGCCCATCCATGATGGCGGCCAGCGCGCTCTGCTCGTCGTCGAAGACCCGCGCAGGCCCGGTGATGACCGGGTTCTTCAGGCCGGTGATCTTGGCCACACAGCCCTCGGGACTGAGGTTGCCCTTGAGGATGGCCAGGTGCCCCCGCGCATACAGCGCCTGCGGAATGGGGCGGATAACATCCTGGTCGGCGCGCAGCGGCGGCACAGCGGCCAGATTCTCGGCCACGGTCTTCCCGGTGATGGTCATGCACTCGCCATGGATCAGGCCCGCATCCAGCAGCACCTTCATGACAGCGGGAATGCCTCCTGCGCGATGCAGGTCAATGGCCAGGTACTTGCCGCTGGGCTTGAGGTCGCAGATCACCGGAATTTTCTGGCGCACGCGCTCGAAGTCATCGATGCTCCATTCCACGCCGGCGGCATGCGCGATCGCGAGGTAGTGCAGCACGGCGTTCGTGGAGCCGCCCAGGGCCATGATCACGGCGACCGCATTCTCGATCGACTCGCGCGTGACGATGTCGCGCGGCTTGAGGTCGGCCTTGACGGCGTTGACCAGCACCTTGGCAGCCTCGCGCACGTTGGCCAGGACCTCGTCCTCCACGTTGGCCATGGTGGACGAGTACGGCAGGCTCATGCCCAGAGCCTCGAACGAGGAGCTCATGGTGTTGGCGGTGTACATGCCGCCGCAGGAACCGCTGCCGGGGATGGCCCGTTTTTCGATTTCGCAGAAGTCCTCGTCGCTCATCTTGCCGGCAGAGTACTGCCCCACTGCCTCGAAGACACTGACGATGTTGAGTGCCTGTCCCTTGTAGAAGCCGGGCAGGATCGTGCCGCCGTAGATGTAGAGCGCAGGGACGTTGGCGCGCAGCATGCCCATCATGCCGCCCGGCATGTTCTTGTCGCAGCCACCGATGACCATGACGCCGTCCATCCATTGTCCGCCGACGCAGGTCTCCACGCAGTCGGCGATCACCTCGCGGCTGACCAGGGAAAACTTCATGCCTTCGGTGCCCATGGCCATGCCATCGGAGATGGTGGGCGTGCCGAAGACCTGCGGGTTGGCGCCCGCGGCTTTCAGCCCTTCGACGGCGGCATCGGCCAGCCGCTGCAGGCCTGAGTTGCAGGGCGTGATGGTGGAGTGGCCGTTGGCCACACCGATCATCGGCTTGCCGAAGTCGGTTTCCTTGTAGCCCATGCCGTAGTACATGGAGCGGTTGGGGGCGCGCGCAACGCCCTCGGTGATGTTGCGGGAACGGCGGTTTGCGGGGTTCTGGGTACTCATAGGTTCAGGAGGTTCAGGGGTTGCAATGGGGGCAATGCCGGGGTTCGGCATCGGTCTTGTCTTGCCGTGGTATCACGGCACGGTGATCACACGCGGGGCAGCACCACACCTCGGCACGGTAGTCGTGGGTGGGCGCGCCGCAGGCGGCGCAGGGCAGGCCACGCTCGCGCTCGGACAGCCAGTAGCCGGGCCTCTCGCACGTCGGGCAACGCGACTGCAGGCGCGCCAGCAGGTCCCGGGCGGCATCACCGATACGGTTCATGCGGGTCGGGTTGGCATGGGCACGCAGGTCGCTCTCGGCGAACACCTGGCCATTGGCCGCTTGCGCGGCGCAGCTCTGGAAACACTGCCGCAGCCGGGTCCAGTCGGAAACACCCTTGTGCATACGCATATCATCGGGCCCTGCGGGCCGCAGCACAAGATGGTGCAGGGGAAAGCCCTGCTGTTGCGCGAAGGCCTGCAGCTCGGGCCATTGCGCGGTCTGTACATGCCCGCTGCGCCCGGGCCCTTGCGCCATGCCGACCACCTCGATACCGAGGCGGTCGTCGATCAGCACCAGCAGTTCGACATTCCACGTGAACATGCCGCCCCAGGGATCGGGGCCGAAGCTGCCCTCACTCGCCAGGCCGACCCGTAACCCGGACAACTCCATGCCGATACGCGCCTTGCGGCGGGCAGCCGCCAGCTGACTGCCGGGCCGTGGCACATCGCGCGTGAAGGTACCCAGCTGGTCGGTGTCGAACCCGCCCACGGTCACCACGCTGCAGCCCAGCACAGGCTCCAGCACAGGAGCGATGACCTGCTCCTTGCCATGCTGCGTCAGCAAGGCGATGCGCTGGCCCTGATGGTCCGACACCGGCCTACTCCAGACCCAGGGCTTGCCACTGTCCGGCGTTGTAGCACCGCAGCTGCCTGTCATCGTAGCGCCAGAGATGCAGCCAGCCGTTGTCGAGCAGCTGGCGCACCACGGCGTGCCTCGCGATGATGGCTTCGATGGCGGACGCGGGCGCGTCGATGACCACCGTGAGCCTCAGCGGCTCGTGCACCCAGCGCTGCCCGTCATGCACCGACTGCCGGGACAGGCCGATGCGCAGGTCGCCACCGTTGCCCTCGAAGACGCCGATGTGGCCACCCACCACGTTGTGCAACACCTTGTTGCCGCTGCCCAGTCGCAGGGGCTCGCAGGTGGAAGCGTGGTATTGCCAGTTGATCCAGTGCGTTACCAGCATGGGTGCGGTCATCAGCAGTTCCAGCACGCTGCCGTCGCTGTCCTGTGCAGCGTCATAGTCGTGCAGGAAGCTGCGCCCGTCGAGCACGGCACCCTGGCTGCGCGCGCGCGGCGCGATGATGAACGCCGCGTTGCCCGCCAGCCCCCATTCGGGGCGGGTCTGCGCGCCGTCGTTGGCGCGCCGTTGCAACTGCCTGAGCAGCTGCCCGTGGTCCGCGCGCGGGTCCAGACCGAGCCGCGGTGCGCGTTCGCGACGCACCTGGTCACCGGCCTGAACAAACACGGGCTGCAGCTGCAGCCAGCGCTCACGCGCAGCGGGCGGCAGGAGGTCCAGGTCGTAGCCCTCGATCTCGTCCGTGGTGGTGTTGTGCAGTGCAGCCACGAAGCGGGCATGCAGGCCGGCACGCACGGCCTGGTCGTTGAGCAGTTGTGCCAGCGCACGCGCATTCACTTCGCCGGTCTGCCCGCAACAGGCGCCGCAGTCGAGCGCAGCCGCATGGGCATTGTTGACACTCTGGCTACCGTGGCCGACGAGGAGCACCAGCGGCGCGAGTTCCCTGTCCAGGCCCATCGCGTGCAGCACGCGCGCCGCAAGCGTCACCTTCTCTTCCAGCGCAAAGCCGGTGAGCGTCGGGCGGCACAGCGGCCGGTAGCGTGCCGGCAGGCCCGAGAGGTCGTCACGTGCACGGGCACCGATCGACGGCTGCAGCCAGTTGGCCAGCTTGCCGACGTAACCGACACCGGCCGCCTCGACAAAGGAAAAGGCGGCACTGGGCCAGCGGCTCGCGGCTCGCCACTGGCCGGCCCAGGCGAAGCGTTGCTGGCGTGACTGCGCGGCCACGGCCGTCAGGTCCTGCGTCGTGTCACTGCCATGGATCGAGGCGGCCACCACACGGTCCGTCACCTCCGCTGCGGGGGCCAGCAACCCTGGCAGCTGGGGCCGACGCGCTGCCGTTGCCAAGGGCGTATAGGCCACCGGCAGCCCGAAGAAACCGGCAAAACCAATTGTCTGGATCGCGGGCCAGGTGGCTTCCAGGGCGCGCCGCAGCGGTTCGCTGCGCACGTCGATGCAGAAGGCAGCCTGTACTTCGATGGCCGGCGTCGGCACGGCCGGTGTCGCGACCACGCCCAGTTTGCGCGCCAGCTGCCGCTGGTAGCCGGTCTCCAGCGCCAGTTGCCAGACTTCGTCGACCAGCAGGGCATCGTGGGCCTGCCGTAGCAGCGCACCGGCGCGGCTCCACTCGGCCTGCAGGGCCGCAAATGCACGCCGGGCCGACACGTCATCCTTGCATTCGAGCAGGATCGCGCCCCAGGCCAGCCGGATGGCCAGCAGGTCGCGCAAGTGTCCGTCGCTCTGCCCTTCCAGCCGGGCCTGCCAGCCCAGGTAGGCGCACCACGAGGCCCAGCCGTTGACGGTCAACAGGACGGACTCCAGGTAATCTGCCCAGACGCCGGGTGGCAGGTCCAGGCGCTGCAGTACCCAGCGCTCCGCGTCCTCGCGTGTGGCCGGCAGCGCATGCAGGCTGCGCCCGAGCTGCGGCAGGCCCATCAGCACACCGATGCCGTGGTCGTGCGTCAGGGTGTCGCGCCAGTAGGCGTACAGCCCCTGCCCGCGCGCCGGCTGCCAGTCGGCCTGGTGCTCGTCGAAATAGGCCGCGCAGGTCTGGCTGACCTGGTGCGTGATCGCCTGCCGCCAGGACAGGCGGGTGTGGCGCTGCGGGTCGTCATCGAGCACGTCGATCAGCAGCGGCAGATGCGGCACAGGCGGTGCCTCAGCCAGAGCCTGCAGGCAGGCCGCCGGCGACAGCCCGGCGTCCCGCGCCGCGGGAAGCGTGGCCAGTGCGTGGGTCAAATCGGCTTCGGTGATGCGCCCCTCGTCCCAGGCCTGCCGCTGGTAGCTGCGTGCGGGGAACACCTGGATCTGGCCCAGCACAGCCATGCGCGCCGCGACCTGGCGCAGCGGCATGCCGATCCGGCTCCAGTGCGGATTCACGGCGATCGCACGATCCAGCGGCCAGGCCGGCGCAATCTGCTGGCAAGCCTGCCCACACGCGGACTCGATGCGCAAACGCAACCCGGCGTCGGACATCGGGTCCGGCGCAGCGGTGGTGCAAGCGATGGATGTTGCCTGGGTGTCTTCAGGCGCAGCTACGAGGGTGGTCATCAGATACTCCAGCGGAATGTCACTTCGTCAGGGGCGCGGTGTGTGTGCCAGTCGGCACGGGCGCACGGGCCGCGGCGGGCGCCCAGGCGGTCGGCCAGAAGCGCAGCGCCAGGCGGGTGTAGAACTCGTCGACGTAGAAGCCGGCGTAGCTCCAGCGGCGCCAGCCCTCGAGTAGGTCGGCGCGCCACTGCAGTGTCAGCAGCGCCAGGTACATCACGGCCAT
>DALYHW010000009.1:0-30213 GCA_031970695.1 Hylemonella sp. | reverse complement strand
GGAGTGTGGCACAGGCGCAGCGGAACACCCAGGCGGACGGCAAGTGCCGCTCAGTTCTTGCCCGCGGCTGGGGGCACGTTGGCCGTCAACCCATCTGCCGGATACGGCTCCAGAAAGTTCCGGCTGTTCGCGGTATCCGCCCGCAGCCAGTCGTCGAACCGGTCCTCCGGCAGGATCACCACCATGCGCTTTTCCTCACCCGGCTTGTGAAACTGGTTCATGAGCGGGTGCGCGTCGGCATTGATGGTGAGCATGGTGTAGCTGTGCACGATGCTGCCCTGCGGCGAGCGCCAGCGCGCCCATAGGCCGGCGATGCCCATGGGCTGCCCGTCGCTCAGGGCGATGCGGGTGGGCACGGACTTGCCCGTGCGCCAGTCGGGCTCGAAGATGGCGTCGGCGGGAATGATGCAGTGCTGTCCCCGCTTCCATGCATCACGAAAGCTGGGTTTTTCGGCCGCGGTCTCGCTGCGCGCGTTGTAGGTGTGGCGGGCGATGGTGGTGTCTTTGGCCCAGTGGGGCACCATGCCAAAGAGGCCCGGCAACGCTTCGCGCTCGGGCACGGCGTCGTCACCCACGTCGGCATGTTCGTGCCGGCGGATGAAACAGCCCTGGAGCATGGGCCAGATGTCGTGGGTGGATGGCTCGGGCGGTGCTTCGATGCCGTAGCGGCGGAGAAACTTCGCGCGGTTGGCGACGCCCTGGTAGTGGCTGCACATGCCGGTGGCGCGGCGTGGGCGCGCGGCGCTGCCGCCTAGCGGCCCTGCTCCGCGGACGCGAACGCGGCCGGGCTGATGGGCGCCATGGCCCGGAACGCCGGCTTGGCGATGAGGTAACCCTGCATGAGGCGGATGCCCGCGTCGCGCAGGAAGTCGCGCTCGCCTGCGGTCTCGATGCCTTCGGCCACCACGGTGATCTGCATCTCCTCGCACAGGCGCACCAGGCTGCGCACGATGGCCTGGCGCGGTTTGTTGCTGTCCACGCCGCGGATGAGGTCCATGTCGACCTTGATGACGTCGGGCTGGAAGTCCGACAGCAGTTTCATGCCCGCATAACCGGCGCCAAAGTCGTCGATGGCGGTCTTGAAGCCGCAGCGTTTGTACTCGCGCAGGATCTGTGCAAACCAGGGGCCGTCCTCGATGCGCTCGCCCTCGGTCACCTCGAAGATGATGCGGTCCAGCGGAAAGTCGTGCACGCGGGCTGCCTCCAGCGTGGTACGGATACACAGCTCGGGCTTGTAGATGGCGTTGGGCAGAAAGTTGATGGAGATGCGTTCGCGGATGCCCAGCTCCTTGGCGCCCTTGATGGCCTTGACGCGGCAGGCCTGGTCGAAGCGGTAGCGGTTGTGCTCGTTGACCTGCGCCAGCACGGTCATGGCGCCTTCGCCGTTGGGGCCGCGCACCAGCGCTTCGTGGGCGTAGATCGTCTTGCTGTCCACGTCCACGATGGGCTGGTAGGCATAGTCGAACTGGAAACCCACCCGCTCGGCCTTGCCGCAGTCTTCGCAGTCACGCGGCGTGCCGGCCAGGGGCACGAAGCCGATCGGAAACGTGGGATTGACGGCAGGGGCAGCGGAAATACTCATGGGACTATTCTTACATCAGCGCTACCGGTTTGGCTACATCCGCAAAAACCCGGTGTGAAGAACTTGCCAAATCAGCACTTGATCCTTCCGGCTGCTGCCGGGCTGCAGACCGGCCACCGCGCGCCAGGTGCTACAGGCCGATCTGGTGATCCGAATGCCCGCCCTCCTGTTCGGGGGGCAGGATCACCGCGCCGTGGCGCCGGTACAGGTTGACCGCCTCGACGTTGCGGGGCGACACGTTCTCGAGCGTGAAGCTGCTGCAGCCACTCGACCGGGCTGCGGCGATGAGGGTGCCGATGGCCAGCGTGCCGTAGCCCTTGCGCCGGTACGTGGGTACGGTGACGATGTTGCTCACGCGAAAGTCGCCCCTGCGCACGCTGCCCACGCTCTCCAGCACCTCGTGCCCGCCCACGGCCAGCTTGAAGGTCCACGTGGGCTCGTCCGCCCCGCCCCAGTAATGCAGGCGCATCTCGATCCGGTTCTGATCCAGCTTCTTGCTGAACGGCCACATGGCGAGTTCCCCCCTGGTGCGGTGCGGTGCGGTGCGGTGCGGTGCGGGCCAGTATAGGAGGCGCGCCGCGCGGGTGACAAGCTGCACACCCGCGGTGCTGGCGCTGCCGGGCCATTGCCCCTGATCGGGCAGGTGCCGCGCAAGCGCGTCAGAATCGATGCCCATGAAAATCCTGATTCTCGGCGCCGGCGGTATCGGCGGTTATTTTGGGGCGCGGCTGATCCAGGCCGGCGCGGACGTGACCTTTCTGCTGCGCGACAAGCGCAAGCAGCTCATCGACGGCGACGGCCTGCAGGTGGAAACGCCCAAGGGCCACTTCAGCGTACAGCCACGCACGGTGACCGCCGCCAACGTGAAGCACGAGTACGACCTCATCGTGCTGGCGCCCAAGGCCTATGACCTGGACGATGCGCTGGCCTCGCTGGCCCATGCCGACGGGCGTGGTGTGCTGCTGCCTTTCCTGAACGGGCTGGACCACCTGCGGGTGCTGGACGCGCGTTATGGCCGCGCCCGCGTGCTGGGCGGCGTGGCGCACATTGCCGCGACCATCACCCCCACCGGCGCCGTGAAGCAGCTCAGCGAGCTGCACCGCCTGACCGTGGGCGCACGCGATGCGGCACACACCGCGCTGGCGCGCGAGTTTGCCGCCCTGGGCCAGGGTGCCGGTTTCGACAGCGTGTACAGCGAGCACATCGAGCAGGCGCTGTGGAACAAGTGGGTGTTCCTGGCCACGCTGGCAGGCATGACCACGGTGTGCCAGGGCTCGGTGGGCGAGATCCTGGTCACGAGCGAGGGCGAAGCGCTCACGCGCCAGATGTTTGCCGAATGCTGTGCCGTGGCCCAGGCCGGTGGTTACCCCATCACGACCGAGGAACAGGGCAAGGCGCTGGCCATGCTGACGCAAAAGGGCTCAGCCTTCACGGCCTCGATGTTGCGCGACCTGCAGGGCGGCCAGCGCACGGAACACGAGCACATCCTGGGCGACATGGTGCGCCGCGGGCAGCGCGATGGCGTGGGCGTGGACCTGCTGCGGCTGGCCTACACACACATGGCGGTGCGGGCCGCCCAGGCCACGCGCTAGCGCCCTGCCGCGTGCGACTACCGCCGGGGGTGTACCTACACATTCCGTATACATGAGCCCGATATGATGGGGGTCATGTTGGGTCGCAAGTTCTTCCGGAGCATCCTGGGCCGCCTGTTCATGCTGGGTGTCGGCCTGGTGCTGGTGGCACTGGTGGGCCGCTACTTTGTGTTCACGCGGTTCCTGCGTGACGACCTGACCCAGGTGGTCTCCGAGCAGCAGCTCGCCCTGGCCAACTATGCCGCGCGGGACATCGACCACAGCGTCGTGCAGCGCCAGGCCAAACTGGCAAGGCTGGTGACGCTGATTCCGGCGACATCCATCGGCAAGCCGGCCGCCATGGACCGCTGGCTGGCCACCGCACAGGATTTGCAGACACTGTTTTCGGCGGGGCTGTCCATCGTCGACCTGAAGGGGCGCCTGCGGCACGTGCAGTCTCCCCTGACCGAGTCGGAAGCCGCTGGCCTGCTCGACCTGGCGGCGATTCGTGCCCTGGAACACCAGGGCGTTTACGTGGGCCGGCCCATGGTCATGCGCCAGCTGGCCGAACCCGTGCTGCCCTTCATGGCACCCGTGCGCAATGCGGCGGGCAACACGGTGGCGGTGCTGGTCGGCCTGACCCGCCTGTCCGACCCGGACTTCCTTGGCAACCTGATGCAGGCGCACATTGGCCGGACCACAGGGGGCTTCCTGCTGGTGTCCCCGCAGGACCGGATGTTCGTGGCAGCCTCGCAGGCGGCCATGGTGCTCAAGCCCACGCCACCCAAGGGCGTGAACCTGCTGCACGACCGCGCCATGGCCGGCTACCGCGGCACGGGCGTGACGGTGAACGCGAAGGGTGTCGAGGAGATCTCGGCCATCGTGACGGTGCCCAGCACAGGCTGGTTTGTCGTGGCCCGCATCCCGACCGCGGAGGCGCTGTCGACGGTGGAGCACTCCAAGTCCTTCATGTTCCGCAATGCCATTTTCTCGATGATCGTGTTCCTCGCGATCTTCGTGGCGGCGCTGTATGTACTGCTGCGCCCGCTGATACGTGCCACGGCCCAGGCCGAGAAGATGACCCTGGGACTGGCCCCCATGCAGCCCCTGCCCATCCACGGCCATGACGAAGTGGGCACACTGATCGGCGCCTTCAATCGGCTGCTGGACAAGCTCAATGATCAAAACGCCGTGCTGGCCAATGCGGCCCACCACGACCCGCTGACCGGGCTGCCCAACCGCGTGCTGCTGGCCGACCGGCTGAGGCAGGCCTTGGCCCACGCCGCGCGGCATCAGACGGCGGTGGCCCTGCTGTTCCTGGATCTGGACAGTTTCAAGCCCATCAACGACACGCTCGGCCATGAGGCCGGCGACAAGGTGCTGCAGGAGGTGGCGCGGCGACTGAAGGCCATCGTGCGCGATACCGACTCGGTGGCCCGCGTGGGCGGTGACGAATTCGTGGTGCTGCTCAACGAAGTGGCCGACCCGGCGCTGACGGCTGCGCAGCGCGTGGCACAGGAAATCATCCTTGCCCTGCAAGCGCCCATCACCTTGGGCGACACGCAGTGCACGGTGGGTGTATCCATCGGCGGCACGATCGGCAACGAGCGCAGCCTGCCCGAAGGCCTGCTGCTGCGGGCCGACCACCTGATGTACAAGGCCAAGTCCCTCGGCCGCGGGCGTTACGTGATCGAGGACGACACCGACCCTTCGACCGGTCGCCAATAGCCCCCGGGGCAATTGCGGCCGGGCAGGTCTGGGGCTATCCTTCACAGGGTCCGCACCCATCACACCCTCCACAACCCGCGGACCCGAGGTGATATGAACAACAGGACACTCCTCACCGTCGGGGGCCTGATCGGCGCAGGCCTGATTGCCGTCGCCGTGCTGGCCTCGGTGCTGGCCGCCCAGCGCCTGTCGCTGCGTGAGCAGGAAGCCAACGCCGGCCGGCTGGCCGAGCAGGTGTTGCGGCGCAACGAGCGCATCACCGATCAGGTGCGTGCCGCGCTGGAGGAGATGTACCAGGCCCGGCTGAAGGACCCGTGCTCCGAAGAAGCCCGCCGCCTGATGTCGCGCATTGCGCTGCGCTCCAGCCTGCTGCAGGCGGTGGTCTATGTGAAGGGCGACCGCATGGCTTGCGGCTCGCTGGACCTCAGGGACGTGGATCTGGGCCCGAGTGATTTCACGGCCTCGGTGGGCACGGCCATCCGCACCAGCCGGCGCCTGCCCATGATCGACCCGCAAGCGACCTATCGCATCACGCAGTCGCTCGCCACGGGTTACGCCACGGTGGTGAACACCGAGCTGGCCTTTGACATCATCGGCAATGACACGGACACGCCTGTGGGCATCGTGGGCTCGCTCTCGGGTCAGGCCATTTCGCACCAGGGCCCGTGGCAACCGCAGTGGCTGGGCAGATTGCGGGGGCAGGAGCCGGTCGCGTTTTTTGACGGCGACTACGTAGTGGCGTTGCGCAGTTCGAACCGCTACGAGTATTTTGCCTATGCGGCCATTCCGGCGTCGCGCCTGCGTGAAGCCTGGATCAAGACGGCCTGCATTGTGGTGCCCATTGGCCTGGTGGCGGCCGGCGTGGTGGCGGCGCTGATCTTCCTTGCGCTGCGGCAACAGGCCGGCCTGCCCTCACTACTCAAGAACGCGTTGCGCAGCCGCAGCGAGCTCTACCTGATGTACCAACCCTTCGTGGACCTGCAGACCGGCCGCTGGATAGGTGCCGAGGCGCTGATGCGCTGGCGCCGGCCCGATGGCGAGATGGTGAGCCCGGACGTCTTCGTTCCCATGGCCGAGCGTCACGGCCTGGTGAGCGAACTCACCGGGCGGCTGGTGGAGATGGTGCGCCACGACATGGGCGAACTGTTGCGCCAGCACCCGGATTTTTTTGTCTCGATCAACGTGCCAGCGCAGGACATCATGGACGAGGGCTTCGCCCGGCGGCTGAGCAAGCTGGTGCGCGACTGGGGCATCGATCCGCTGCAGTTGCGACTGGAAGCCACCGAACGCACGCTCATTGATGCACAGGCGGCGCAACCGGCCATCCAGCGCCTGCAGGCGCTGGGGCACCGCATCGCGCTCGATGACTTTGGCACGGGTTATTCGAGCCTTTCCTACCTGGCGACGCTGAAGGTGGACAGCATCAAGATCGACAAGGCTTTCGTGGAAACCATCGGCACCGACTCGGTGACGGCCGAGGTGGTTCCCCACATCATCGAGATGGGCAAGGCCCTGGGCCTGCGCCTGATCGGCGAGGGCATCGAAACCGCGGCCCAGGCTGACTACCTGCGCGAACGCGGCGTGGAATACGGGCAGGGCTGGCATTTCGCCAGGGCACTGAGCCCGCAGGACCTGGCACGTGACCTGGGCCGGCAGGGCTAGACTGCGTCTTGTTCGACACGTCCCTCCGTTACGGAACCAGATGAACCATCTCCTGGCCTTTCATGCCCGCGCCATCTGAATCCGCTCCGCTGCTGAAGGACCAGCTCGATGGCCGCGCACTGGCCCTGATCGGCCGCGTGGCCGCGCATGTGCATCCGGACTTCGACACCCGGGCCTACCTGGCCATGGCACGCGAGGGACTGGACGAGCTGTCGATCATGCAGCGCATGGCCCGCGCCGCCGATAGCCTGCACGCCCACCTGCCCGCGAGTTATCCGCGGGCGCTCAAGGTGGTACGCCGCATGGCGCCGCAGCTGCCCGGTGGTTTTGTGGCCATGGTGCTGCCCGAGTTCGTGGGCCGGCACGGGCACGAACACCTGGAACTTTCGCTCGACGCCCTGCGCGAGCTGACACCCTACAGCACTTCCGAGTTCGGCCTGCGGCCCTTTCTGGAACGCGCGTCCGACGAGGTACTGGCACAGGCCACACGCTGGGCAGCCGACACCAACGAGCATGTGCGCCGCCTGGCCAGTGAAGGCACGCGTGCCCGCCTGCCCTGGGGGCGGCGCCTGCCCTTCCTGAGCGCCACGCCCGACCTCACCCTGCCCATCCTGCAGCAACTGCAGGCCGACCCGAGCGATTACGTGCGCCGCTCGGTCGCCAATCACCTGAACGACCTCGCCAAGGATCAGCCCGACTGGGTGCTGGCGCTGCTGGCACGCTGGCCAAGGCAGCAAGCCGAGACCCGCTGGATCACAAAGCACGCCCTGCGCAACCTGGTGAAGGCCGGGAACCCGCGCGCACTGGAGCTGGTGGGCGCCGCCCACGGCGCTGCCGTCACGCTGGATCGCTTCGCGGCGAGTCCGGCCAGGTTGCAGCTGGGACAGACGCTGCAGCTGTCGGCCGCGCTACGCTCGACGGCAGGCGAATCGCAGCGGCTGGTGATCGACTACGCGATCCACTACGTTAAGCAAAACGGCGACACCGCACGCAAGGTCTTCAAGTGGCGCACGCTCACGCTGGGCGCCGGTGAAGCACTGGCGCTGGACAAGACCCAGACCATCACCGACTTCACGACGCGCAAGCACCACGCCGGCCGGCATGTCGTGGAGCTGCTGGTCAACGGGGTATCGATGGCGCAAGGACACTTCAAGCTGAGCCTGGTGGGCACCGGGGCGAGCCGGACTCGCTGAGGCCAGCGCGACAGCGATGCTGCCAACGCCGAACCGACTACTGCACAAGGGCAACAGACTTCACCTGTACCCAGGCCCGACTGCCGGTCTCCAGTTGCAGGGCATCGAGCGCGCGGCGTGTCACGCGGGCCAGCAGCACCGAGCCGCCGCAGCGCGCACGCACAAGCATCTGCGACGGGTGTGCGTCGGGCGCAATGGCGTCGATCTCGCAGGGAAAGTGGTTCTGGATGCTGGTGTGCTGCGGCTCGGCTGTGGTCAGACTGACGTCGCGCGCCAGCACGCGCAGGCGCACGCTGCGCCCTACGGGCACACCACTGTCACGCAACCAGAGCTCACCGCCGTCGAAGGCCACACGGGCCAGCTGCCAGCGCTCGCTGCGCTCCACCACGCTGCCCTGCAACAGGGCACCGGCGTCTTCGCCCACCACCACCGGGCTGTGGATGGTAGCCAGCACCTGCTGCACGGGCCCGGCGGCGCGCACACGACCACGCTCGAGCACCACGAGGTGATCCGCTAGGCGAGCCAGTTCGTCCGCTGAGTGGGTGACGTAGAGCATGGGAATGCTGAGCTCATCGCGCAGCTTTTCAAGCCAGGGCAGGATCTCCTGCCGGCGCGCTGTGTCCAGCGCAGCCATGGGTTCGTCGAGCAGCAACACCTTGGGATGGGTGGCGAGGGCACGGGCAATCGCCACACGCTGGCGCTCGCCGCCGCTGAGTTCCTCCATTCGGCGTTGCAGGAGGTGGCCGATGCCAAGCAGTTCGACGGCCGCCTGTAGCGTCTGGTAGGCCTGCGGGCTACGTGTGCGCGCCATGCCGTAGGCAAGGTTCCCCCGTACATCCAGGTGCGCGAACAGGCTGGCTTCCTGGAACACGTAGCCCAGAGCGCGCTTGTGCGGCGGCAGGAAGACGCGGGCCTCATCGTCCTGCCAGACCTCACCGGCCACGACGATGCGCGCGTCGTGCGCCCGCTCCAACCCGGCCACGCAGCGCAGCACACTGGTCTTGCCAGAGCCCGAAGTGCCGTAGAGCACGGTGATGCCGCTGGCCGGAAGCTGCAGGTCCACCTGCAGATCGAAATCAGCCCGCGGCAGGGTACCGCTGACGTCGAATTCACCGCTCATGGCAGCACCCGTGCCGAGTTGCGCCGCAGCAGTGCCAGAGACAGCAGCACAACGAAGCTGAAGAGCAGCATGCCGCCCGCCAGCCAGTGCGCCTGCGCGTATTCCATGGCTTCCACATGGCCGTAGATCTGGGTGGAGACTACGCGCGTGGCGCCGGGGATGTTGCCGCCAATCATGAGCACCACGCCAAACTCGCCCACGGTGTGTGCAAAGCTCAGGATGGCCGCGGTGAGCAGGCCTGCGCGCGCCTGCGGTAGCGCCACAGTGAAAAAAGCATCGATTGGCGAGGCGCGCAGTGTGGCAGCGACTTCCATGGGGCGCGTGCCCATGGATTCGAAGGCGTGCTGCAGCGGCTGCACGGCAAAGGGCAGGGAGAACACGACAGAACCGATCAGCAGGCCGGTGAAGGTGAAGGACAGCACGCCCCAGCCCAGCGCCTGCGTGAGCTGGCCCAGCGGACCGTGGGGCCCGAGCGCCACCAGCAGGTAAAAGCCCAGCACCGAAGGCGGCAGCACCAGCGGCAGCGTGACCAGCGCCGTGATGGGGGCGCGCCAGCGCGAGCCGGTCCGCGCCAGCCACCAGGCCAACGGCGTCGATATGAGCAGCAGCAGCGCCGTGGTGAATGTGGCCAGCTGCACCGTGAGCCAGATGGCTTGAAGGGCGTCGGTGCCGAGTGGCATCAGAGTTCGTAACCGTAGGACCGGATGATGGCGCGTGCCGGCTCAGCCTGCAGGTACTGCAGCAGTGCGGCCGCGGCGGGGTTATTGCGGCCCTTGTTGAGCAGGATCAGGTCCTGCCGGATGGGGCTGTGCAGCGTGCCGGGCACGAGCCAGGCCGAACCTTCTTTCAGCTTGCCATCGGCCCACACCTGCGACAGAGCCACAAAACCCAGCGCGGCGTTGCCGGTGGCGACAAACTGGTAAGTCTGGGCGATGTTCTCGCCCTGCACGAACTTCGGGCGCAGGGTCTCGAGAACCCCGAGCTTGCCCAGCACCTCGACCGCTGCGGCACCGTAAGGGGCCAGCCTGGGGTCGGCCAGGGCCAGGCGTTCGACCTTGCCGGATTTGAGGATGTCCCCCTGGTCATCCACCAAGCCGGGCTGCTTGCTCCAGAGCACCAGCTTGCCGATGGCGTAGGTAAAACGGCTGCCGCCGTGCCCTTCTCTTTCCAGTTTTGCGGGGGTTTCGTCATCGGCCGCCAGCAGCACGTCAAACGGCGCGCCGTTGGTAATCTGGGCGTAGAACTTTCCGGTGGAGCCGAAGGCCAGCACGGCCTTGTGGCCGGTGTCGGCCTCGAAGCGGGCCGCGATCTTCTGCATGGGCGCGGTGAAGTTGGCCGCCACGGCCACCGAGATCTCACCGGCCCCTGCCCCCGTGCACACACCCCACGACATTCCCACAAGAGTCAATCCGGCCGTCCAGGCCTGTAAACAGCGTGTCATACCCATATCGCTATTCTTTTGATGAATAGCGATAACTGTAGCACGGCTTGGCCAGCGCTATTCAAACAAGGTATAGCGATCGGCTACGATGGCGGCATGAGCAAGAAATCCCTGCCGCTGGCCGAGGTGCTGGGCTTCGAGGCCAGCGACAAGCGCATCGACATCCTGCGCCGCATAGGCCAAGCGGGCTCCATTTCGGAAGCTGCGCGCGGCGCGGGTGTGAGCTACAAGGCGGCCTGGCAGGCGCTGGAGACGCTGGCCAACCTGGCCGGGACGCCGCTGGTGGAAAAGGCCGTGGGTGGCAGTGGTGGTGGTGGTGCGGTGCTGACGGCCGCCGGGCAGCGTGTGCTGCAGGCGGCCGAAGCCATGGCCCGTGCGCGGGCCCAGGTGCTGGAACAGCTGGAGCACAGCGACAGCACCGGCCGCGCTGCACTGGCGCTGCGCACCAGCATGCGCAACCAGTTTCCGTGCACGGTGGGCAGCGTGAAACCGCACCAGGGCCAGGTGCGCGTGCAGCTGCTGCTGGCCGACGGCAGTGCCATCCATTCCCGCATCACGCGCGAGAGCGTGCAACTACTGGGCCTGCAAGCCGGCCTGCCGGTGCTGGCCCTGTGCAAAGCCACGGCGGTGCAGGTCGCGCAGCGAATTGCACCCTCCCCCACACGCAATATGCTGAACGGCAGCGTGACTCGGGCGTCACGCGCGGCCGGCGGCGGCGAAGTGGGCCTGCGCCTGGCCAGCGGCGTGCAACTGGTGGGGTTTGCCGCAGCCGGCCATGGCCTGAAGACAGGCCAGCCGGCCATGGCGGCGGTGGATGAGGCCGGTGTGGTGATTGCGGCGGCGGGTTAAGGACCGCTGGGGTCTTGTTCGCCCCCCGGCCGCGCCAGGTGCTCGCGATAACCCTGCACGATGTCACTCAGCCGCGCGTCGTTGCGCGTGAAGGCCGTGCAGCGCTTGCAGATCATTCGGTGCTGCGCGGCCCAGAATCTTTCCACCAGACCGGCCTGCGTCAGCTGGCCAGAGGTGAGGCGGTAGATGTATTCCTTGCACTTCATCACAGCGTGGCCCCTCCGAACCAGTTTTCATTGAGGCAGAGCTGGATCTGCTTGCGCGCGCGACTCATGCACTGCCAGTAGTCGCTCTTGCTCAGGCCCAGGGTGCTGCAGATCTCCTCGGGCTCACATTCCAGGATCTCTTTCATGCTGAAAACACGTGCCGGTTTGGCGGGCAGCTTGTGCACGCAGATATCCACCACGGCGAAGAACTGCTCGGTGTTGAGCTGCTCGTCGGGTGCGGTCCAGGCCTGCGGCGCGACGCCTTGCGCCCAGTGGCCGCGCTCGTTGAACAGGACATTGTCGATTTCGTCGGCAAAGGCCTCGTCGTAGCCCAGCTCGGGCCGGTATTTGCGGCGCACGCGGTCGGTGATCTTGTGCTTGAGGATGCCAAAGATGTAGCGCCGCGGATCGGCCTGCGCCAGCGTGTCGGCGCTCAGTTCCAGCATGGCGGCCAGCGTGTCCTGCACGGCGTCCTCTGCCTCTTCGCGTGGCTGCAGGTGCAGCAGGGCAAAACGCAGCATGGGCCCGCGCCAGTCGCGGGCCCATTGCTCGATGAATGCGGTGTCTGCCGTGGTCGTCATGCCGCCTGGGGTGTAAGTGCATGTGCCCTCGCCCGGCGGCGCCAGGCGTCGAGGGTGTATTGTCCACCGCCCTGCGTGAGGATGGCCAGCAGCATGAGACCGAGCATCAGCGGCACCTTGAAGCCCAGGCCCTGTTCGGTCTCGATCTGGTTCCAGCCGGCCCAGCCCAGGCCGAAGTGGACGGTGTAGACGGCCACATAGGTGATGTAGAGCAGACCCAGTGCGGCCAGGCGACTGCACAGGCCCAGCAGCAGCGCCGCGCCGAGCAGCACTTCACCCGCACCGGCCACCAGCCAGTTGACCTGCGGACCGAGCAGGTCATGCGGAAAGGGAAAGGCCAGGCCGGCAAACCAGTCGGGGGACCGCAGGCCGCCGGCGAGCTTGGTCCATCCGGCGAGCAGGAATTCCTGCCCCGCAAACACACGCAGGCCCAGCAGGCCGAGGTCCTGCAGCAGATCAGGCGCCCGCTGGCTCAGCTTCACGCGCGATGTAGTCGAGAAATTCATGGTGGAGGTCTCCATAGAAATGCGAGCGCCAGGCGGACTGGCGCACAAAACCTTCGATCAGGGTGCGCCAGGCGTCCTCGCCCAGCTGCCCGCGCAGGTCCGGAAATTGCGCCTGCACCATCTGGCTGGCGCCCAGGTACACGAGGTAGCGATAGGCGCGCAGGCCGGCTTCGGTGTATCCGCTCGGCACTACATCGCTGCGGCCCCTCACGTAGTCAAAGAAGGCTGCAGACATGACAGTTGGCGGTTGATGACGTCGATCTCCGGTACGTCGTTGTCCCACTCCAGCAGGATGGGCAGGCCGTGCCGCTCATGCAGTACACGGGCCAGCGCCGCGGTGGACGGCTCCACCGGCTGGCTGTGGGTGTCGATATAGAGGCCGAAGCGTTCGTCAAACTCGTGCCCGGCCACGTGCAGGTAACACACACGCGCCAGGTCGATACGTTCCACGAAGACACATGGAGTGCAAGTCCCATGGTTCTTGTGGTTGACTGCGACATTATTGAGGTCGAGCAGGATGCCGCAGTCGGCCCGTTCAACCACGGCCATCAGGAAGTCCGCCTCGTCGAGCTCGCCCACATTGGTGTACCAGGTGGTGTTTTCGACAGCGATGCGCCGGCCCAGCATGTCCTGCACCAGGGCAATGCGGTCGCTCACACGCAGGACCTCCGCCCGCGTGAACGGGATGGGAAACAGGTCGTAGAGCTGGTGGGCGTCGCCGCTGGCCGCCAGGTGCTCGGAGTAATGGTCCGACCCCAGTTCGTCCAGCAGCGCGCGCACCTGGCGCAGGAAGGCCAGGGGGATGGCCGACGTGCCGCCCAGGTTCAGCGAGACGCCGTGCAGCTGCAACGGCCGACCCGTGGCGCGCAGCTGGTGCAGGCGCGTGCGGTCGCGGTGGATCCAGTTTTCTGGTGCCACCTCGAAGAAGTCCGCTTCAATGGCCGACAGGTCCCAGCCGGCCATTTCGCGGCGATAACCCAGGCCGGTCATCGTGCGCCGCGCCTTACTTGCCCGAACCGTCTTTCTTGGAGCAGGAGGCCTCTTTCTTGCTGCAGCTGGCGTCCTTGGCCTTCTTGTCGGCGGAGGCGGAGCTTTCCTTCTTGCCACAGCTCCCGGCGCCGCATTTCTGGTCGGCAGGGCCCGCCAGGGCAACGGTGGAGGTGGCAATCAGAGTGGCGGCGAGCGCGGCAACGGTCTTCAGGTTCATGGTGGTGTCCTCGGTAGGTGATGTGCAGCACGTCGTGCACACCTGCCTAGTCGGGGTAGCACCCGGATTCCTGACAGATTTCCGAAAAAATATCTCGTGGCGACCCGGTATGCGGGCGCGGGCGGCCTATTCCTTGGGAATGCGGGGATCTTCCAGTCCGCCCCAGCGGCTGGACTCCTTGCGGTAGTCCGGGTCCAGGCAGCGCGTGGTAAAGCCTACCGGCCCGTAGTCGGCGCGGTAGACGACCCAGGTGCTCCAGTCGTTGCGCTGGTCGCGACCGAAATATTCAAAGGTGAGCTCTTCCGGATCCACCCGGGTCTGGAACTGGGCCGAGACGACGCGCGCGACGTCCTCCCGGGTTTCCACATTGACCACCTGCTGCATCGACTGCTCGAAGCCCACCTGGCCGGGTCTGTACTTGGGCATGACACTACCAACCTTCCAACGAATTCGCGGTCGGGTTCCGCATTCAGGCGAAGCGCCCGGAACAGAACCACCACTGACTGAAAAATCTCATGCTGCAGGGTATGCGCCGGCAGGCACGAAATCAAGAACAAAGCGTTACGGGTTGGCAACATGCTGTAACAAATCTGCAAGCACCGCGTTACAGCCGGGGCGCTGCGCATCGGCCGCATGGGTTTGCAACCGGAAGGCGCAAACACCGCTCCTGCCCGGCGCCCGCCCCGGAAAATCGGAACGCGAGTTCACTGGCGACAGACGGATCGGTCCAGCACCGTGCCAACCGTGTTCATTGTGCGCAGCCGCAGCAAGGATCGCCAGCGCGGATGTCTCAAGGTGTAAACGGCCAATGGACGGCCGAGCGGCAACGGGTGTCGCGCGCCGTCCGGCTCAGAAGTCCTCGAACTCGGGTTCCGGCTGGTATTGCTCCAGCCGGGCGAGGACCCGCGCCGCAGCCAGGCGGCTCTCGATGGCGAGCACGCGCTTGCAGACCTGCTGGGCCGATGCCTCGTCCAGGCGCAAGCCGCTCACGAATCCTTCGGCACTCAGCGCTGCGATGCCGGGAGCCCATGCATCGCTGCCGTCATCGGCACGGATACGCCGCGGCGGCGTCACGCTCAAGGACCAGCCCTCCCAGCGCACCGCGTCACCCTCGCGCAGCGCCTGCAGCACATCGTCCGCCACCAGGGCAGGAAGCTCGCGCACGCGCGTCGCCTGAGCCAGTCCCAGCCCCATGCGCGTCACTGCCAGCACAGCGCCGATACGCGCGGCCATGTTGGCCTGGACCTGCGGGTCCGCTTGTCTTGTTTCCATGATCACCTCGGCGTTGGTCTTGCTTGACTTTGACGGGCGCTGCCAAGGAACTGTCTGAGACAGCCCTTCGCCTCGCGCTCGCCGTACAGGCAGTCTGCCCGGTGATCTGGGCAATTTGATGACAGTGCCGCGCCGGAGTCAGAACACCAGCGTGCGCCAGGCAGGATCCGCCGCGCGCTCCATGAATTGCACGGCGCCGCCCATGCCACCGCATTCCGGGACAAGGTCGTGCCGCGTCAAGCCGGCGGCATACATCGCCTGGCTGCAGGCATAAAAGTGCACACCCAGCTCGTGCGCATCCTTCAGATAGGCGCCCAGCGGGCGCTGCTGGGGACCGTACCCCACCTCCACACTGGCCACGCGCGGCGTGAGCAGGTGCACGGTCTGGGCAGTGAAATAAAGTTCGACCTGCTGGTCCAGCGCGGCAGCGGCCTGCGCCATCACAAAGGGCGTGGCCACGCGGTGCGGCGCCGACAGATCGGCCGACCAAAGCAGGATAGCCACCTGGCGCAAGTTGTCGCTCATGCCCGCCCCCCGGTGAAATCCAGGTTCTCCAGGCGCATGCGGCGCTCCGCCGCGTCCACCAGCGCTGGCCCGTGGTGCAGTTGCCGCACGTCGGCCTCCCAGGCCGACGGCTCGATGCTGACGATCCAGCCCTGGCCATAAGGATCGGTCTCGATCAGTTCGGGACGATCCTCCAGCAGGGGATTGATCACGCGCACGGTGCCGGCCACCGGCGTCTTGACCGTGACCACCGACTTGTTGAGCTCCACCACGGCCACCGTCTGCCCCTGCTCCAGCACCGTCCCCACCGGCTTGGGCCGGCACATGAAGAAAGCGCCCGAGATGTGCACACCGAAGGAAGTGACCCCTACATGCACCAGCCCATCCGGCCCGCGGCGTACCCACATGTCACGCTCGAGCCAGTAGTAGAGCTCGTTGGGATAGTCGAAGCCGAGGATGATCATGCCACCACGTCCAGCCACCCAATGTCGCCCGCAGGGCGACGAGCGAGCATATCGTGCCGCCCCGGGCAGCCGACGCGAGCGAGGGGCGGCACGATATGGCGGATTGCGTCGCGAGCGGGTGCAGGTTGGGCGGAGAAGCGCAGCCGTACTGATGTACGGCGAGCATCGCAGGCCCAAGATGCGCCCGCGCAGCAGCAAGACGCCATATCGTGGCGGAAGGAAGCAGGAGTCGAACCTACCCGGCGACGCATGGCGCCACCCACTGGGTTTGAAGCCCAGCCGCCCCACCAGGAGCGTGTTCCTTCCATGTTCTGTTTCATGCCGGCACCTGCTCTTTCTCCTCGGAGAACAGCGGTGTGCCGGGGCGCATCAAGTGTATGTCACCCACGCGCCGCAAATAGCCGATGCGGTCAAAAAATTCGAGGATCTGGATCGCGCGCTTGCGACCGAGTTCCGTGGCATCGCGATACGCCGCCGCGGTGATCTCGCCGTCACGCTGCTCGATCTCGCGCGCCAGCCGTGCCAGTTCGTGCACCACCTTCGGGTGGTAATAAAGATCCTTGACGATCTGGAACACCTCGCCACTCTTGGCCAGGCGCGCCAGCACACTGCGTACCTGCGCCTCGGGCAGGCGTGCGGTGCCCGCGATGTCACGGACCCAGGGCGGATCAAAACGCCCCTGCTGCAGCATCGGCAGGGCGCGCTGGGCGACGATGCGGTCGGCTTCGCGCAGCTGCTCGCCATGCGCCGGCAGGTGGATGAAGCCGTTGCGCCGCGCGATCTTGCCCTGGGCAACCAGATGCTCCAGCAGCTGGGCCCAGAGCGCCTCGGGCATGCGCGGCGCGGCCAGGCGGCGGGCGCGCTTGGTGTCCGGGCCCATGTCCTCGGGCAGCTTCGCGTGGAAGTCCTTGAGCATGGAGAGCACCGCATCCTCGCTGCGGGCCAGCTGGTCCGCCGCAATGAGCCAATGCTGCCTTGCGGCATACACGACGCCCGGCTGCGCCGCGGGATCAAAGGGCCACTGCAGCAGGCCCGCATCGCGCAGCCACGCCACGCCGTTGATCCCGAACGACGCCTGCGCCAGGGCACCCAGGAGGCGCTGCGCCGGGTCATCCAGGCGCTGGCTCTGCAGATACGCCAGGCGGTCGGGGGTCTGGCGGTAACGCGCCAGACCCTGCACGTCGAGCACACGGCCGCCGCCGACGGTGCGACGGGCCGAGGCGTCGCGCAGCACAAAACGTTCACCCCACCACAGGTGGGCGGGCTGCTGAAGCACCAGCTGGGCCAACGCGCCCTCGCCCGGCGCAATGCTGGGCTGCCCCAGTACGGCCACACTGGCCATCAGGTCCTGCGTGCCGGCGTGCAGGTGCACCAGCGTGCCCGAGCGCAGCACCTTTTCTTCGGTGGGGGCGACCTGCAGCCAGACATCGACGCGCTGGGTGGCCAGCGCGATGGCCGGGTCGCACAGGGTCATGCCGCGCTCCACCTGGCTGCGTTCCAGGCCCACGAGGCCGATGGCACAGCGCATGCCGGCCTGGGCCTGTTGCAGGCTCTGGTTGTGGCTGTGCAAGCTGCGCACGCGGTAGGTCGTAGCCGGGTCCTGCGCGAGGCACAGGCTGTCACCCACGCGTACCTGCCCGGCGGCGATGCTGCCGGCCACCACGGTGCCGATGCCGTCGAGCGTGAACACTCGGTCCAGGCCCATGCGGAATCCGTGCCCCTCTACCGCGCGTTGCTGCAGCGTGCGCGCGGCGGCCTGGAGGCTTTGCTTCAGTTCGTCCATGCCGTCGCCGCGGTGGGCCGACACGGCCCGCACCTCGTAGGCGCCGAGCCCGTGCGCCGCCAGCAGCGCGCGCGCCTCCGCCTGGCGCTGCTCGATCAGTTCGGGCGTGGCGCGGTCGGCCTTGGTGATGAGCACGGCGCCGTGCGTGATGCCGAGCAGACCGAGGATGGTGGCGTGCTCAACGGTCTGCGGCATGATGCCGTCATCGGCCGCGATGAGCAGCAAGGCGTGGTCGATGCCGCAGGCGCCAGCCACCATCGTGCGCACAAGCTTCTCGTGGCCAGGTACGTCGACAAAGCTCAGCACCTGCCCCTCGGGTGTCTTGAGGCTGGCGTAGCCCAGCTCGATGGTGATGCCGCGCTTGCGCTCCTCGGGCAGGCGGTCGGCATTGATGCCGGTGAGTGCCTGCACCAGGGCGGTCTTGCCGTGGTCGATGTGGCCTGCGGTGCCGATGATCATTTTCTGGTCCGTTTTCCCAACGATGCAACGCGGCGTGTCAGCCGAACATCTCCTCGTACATGTGGCCGGCCCACTTGAAGTTTTCGCTGACCAGCTCGCCACGGCGCTCGTTGTCGTCGATCTGCACCTGCTCGATCACGCCCTGCGCGTTGAGCGTGTAGTCGAACTGCACGCTGATGGCCTGGCGCGGGTTGCCGTTGACCATCATGTAGCAGAGGTTGTCGGGCAATGCGGCCTTGGGCTCGCGGCCGGCGAGGCGCTCGCCAATGTAGGCCGCGACGATGCGGCCATGGCGATTGGCCACGTGGCCGCTCTTGGGGTAGTAGAGGAACTTCGGCCCGACGATCCCCACGGCATCGCCGATCACGTAGACGCGATCGTCATCCTTGAGATGCAGGCGCACCGGGTCCACGTCGGCCCAGCCGCTAGGCTTTCCCTGGGCGTTCAGGCGCAGGGCCCCGGCCTTCCAGGCCAGGTCGCCGGCCTGGTGCGGGGCCATCAACACGGCGTGATCGAACTTCATGTCGCCCGCGCTGGTGCGGATGCGCTGGTTGAAGGGGTCAACCTCCTGGATCTGCGCATTGGGCACGTAGGTGATGTAGTCCTTGTACAACTCGTTGAAGGCAGCCATGAAGCCCGGCCCGATGGGCATGGCACGCGGCTTGTGGTCGAGGATGGTGACCTTGCCCTTGATGCCATTCGTCTTGAAATACCAGGCCACCATGCAGGCGCGTTCGTAGGGCGACGGCGGGCAGCGCTGCGGCGGTGGCGGCAGGGTCATAACCCAGTCGCCTCCCTTGAAGGACTGCAGCGCGCGCTTGAGCGTGAAGTGCTCGGCGTTCGGAATGTAGGCCGAGGGGAAGCGCGCACGGGTGGTATCGGCAGCGCGGCGGTCATTGCCGAACCAGGCTTCGTAGTTGTAGCGAATGCCGGGTGCGATGACGAGGTAGTCGTAGTCGAGCACCCCTTGGCTGGTGACGACGCGGCGCGCAGCACGGTCCACATCCAGAATCTCGCACTGGATGTAGCGGTAACCGCGCTTCTCGGAAACGCGCAGGTAATCGTGCGTGATGAACTGCTTGTCCACGATGTCGACCAGCCACTTGTTGCTCAGCGGGCAGGAGAAGAAGACGGGATTGCGCTCCAGCAGCACCACCTCGGCCTGCGGCGCGTGCTCGCGCAGCCAGCGCGCGGTGGAAACGCCGCCCCAACCGCCCCCGGCGACCACGATGCGTGGGGCCTTGCCTCGCGGCAACAGGGTTTGCGGAGTGTTGAGAAGCAACGGCTGCGGAACCGCCTGGGCGCTCGTCTGCGATGCTGTGGTGGCGCAGCCGGCAAGCAGGGTACTGCCTGCAGCGGCGAGAAAATGACGGCGATCGAGGGTCATGAAGTTCTCTCCGATGGTTTCAGCTTAGGGCTTGCTGGAGGTGGGGCAGCTGCGCCAGCACGGGAGCCACATCGTCCACGCAGCGGCAGTCCAGCAGCAGGCGGTTGTCGTCAATGCGGCCGATGATGGGCACCGGCAAACCGCGTAGCGCCGTGGCCAGCGCATCGAGCGCGGTGCCGGCGCCGCGCTTGCCGTTGAGCACGGGCGCGATGGCCAGTCCGGCCGAAGGCAAGCGGTCCACCGGCAACGAGCCCGAGCCGATCTGGCTGCTGAGTTCCAGCGTGCTCACGGTGTAGCGCGGCGCTACAGCCTGCTGCAGTGGCGCCAGCAGCGCCTGGGCGGTCGACGCCACCACCTCGCGGGGCCGGGTAAGCCAGCGCAGCGTGGGGAGGTCGCGCACCAGCTGGTCAGGCTTGAGGTACAGCGTGAGCGTGGCCTCCAGTGCGGCCAGCGGCAGCTTGGACAGGCGCAAGGCGCGTTTCATGGGGAACTTGCGGATGCGGCCCACGGCGGCCTTGCTGCCGACGATCAGACCGGCCTGCGGGCCGCCGAGCAGCTTGTCGCCCGAGAACGTGACCACGTCACAACCGGCAGCCAGCATCTCCTGCGGTGTGGGCTCCTTCGGCAGGCCGTACTTGCCCATGTCGATGAGCGAGCCGCTGCCAAGGTCGGTGGCCAGCAGCACGCCCCTGGTCCGCGCAAGGGGCGCCAGCTGCGCCTCGGGCACGGCCGAGGTGAAGCCCTGCACGGCGTAATTGCTGGTGTGCACCTTCATCAACAAGGCAGTGGTCGGGTTGATGGCGCGTTCGTAATCGGAAAGGTGGGTGCGGTTGGTGGTGCCCACCTCCACCATCTTCGCGCCGGCGCTGGCCATGACATCGGGCATGCGGAAAGCGCCCCCTATCTCGACCAGTTCACCGCGCGAGACCACCACTTCGCGGTCGCGCGCCAGTGCCGCAATGGTGAGCAGCACGGCGGCAGCATTGTTGTTGACGACCGTGGCCGCCTCGGCCCCGGTGATCTCGCACAACAGACCTTCGACGATGCTGTCGCGGTCACCGCGGCTGCCGCTGGCCAGGTCGTACTCGAGGTTGTTGGGGCCCGCCATCATGGCCACGATGTGGTCCACCGCGGCCGGTGACAGCACAGCGCGGCCGAGATTGGTGTGGATCACTGTGCCCGTGAGGTTGAGCACCGGCTTCATGCGCGGGGTCAGGCGCTGCGCGCAACGGGCCGCCAGCGCATTGGCCAGGCCCTCCTCGTCCAGCGCGTGGGCTGGCGTGCCGCCGTCCAGCAGCAGCTGGCGTAGTTCGCCAAGCAATGCGCGCGCCTCCGCCGTGACGAAGGCAGCGCCATGAGCCGCCACCAGGGCCTGGCTGGCGGGATTGTTGATGAGTCGGTCTACAGAAGGGAGCTTGCTCAGCATCGCCTTCGGACCATGAACCATGGATCCGTCGGGCGCGTTCACTACGTGGCTCCGGCCGGCTGGTTTTCGAGGGCGTCTTCGGCGGGCTCGCCCCAGAGCAGCATGTAGTTCAGGCCGTGGCGCAGCGTGCCGGTTTCGCTGACCAGCAGGTCCAGCGCCACGCTGGCCAGGTCGTCCGCCACCGGGTCGACGTGGGCGTCCTTGCCCATGTCCACGATCTTGAGGTAGTGACCACACTCGCCGCAGCATTCGGCGCGCACGGCGCCCTTGGGGACGTGGTAGGTGGGCTGCTCGGCGCCGTCAGCCGGTTCGAGTTCCTGGTAAGTAATGCTCTTGGTGCTTTCGCACTGTGCACACTTGATGCGCACCATGTGCCAGCCGGTCTGGCACAAGGAGCAGTGCAGGTAACGCGAGCCGGCATCGTCGCCGCCGATCCGCGCCACGCTGGCCACGGGCTGGCCGCCACAGCAGGGGCAGACCCGGGCGTTGTCGATGGGGCCAAAGGCCAGGTCGGGAAAGGCCGCCTGCGTGCGGTTGACGAGGCGCGTCCAGTACACCTGCAGCGCGGCGCCAATCAGCGGGGCGGCCGCCATGTCCAGCCCCAGCATGATGCCCGAGAGCAGGCGCTCAGCCTGCTGGTCCAGGTGTGCGGCGCTGGCGACCTGTAGGCCCTGCAGCACCTCGCCGGCAGCGCCCTGCCCCACCCTGGGCGCCAGCGCAGCCAGCAGGTCCCGCAGGTCCTCGCGCCACTCGTCGTTGAGCGACCAGCGCGGAAACTCCAGCGCGGGCGCACCGGCGCGTGCCGCTTCGGCCAGAAAGTCCTCGCCGGGCAGCCTGACGGTGCGCGGCGCGGCCAGCACGGTGTGCTGGGCATCGGCCACGTCGGCCATGAAAACCAGGAAATCGCGCATCGGATGGCCGGCGGCGAGCTGGCGCAGGCGCAGCGCGCGGTCACGGAAGACAAAAGCCGGCTCGGCAAACTTGAGCTGCGCGGCGTCCCCGATCTTGCGGGCGGCGATTTCTTCCGGACTGAGGAACTTGACGGTACTGGTGGCTGACATGGAAACCTGAAACTAAAACGGGTGGCACAACCGCCGTACCACCCTTGCGATCAGAGATGGGCGCTTATTTGCGCGTCATCTCCTCGTACCACAGCGGATGGTTCATTCGGGCCCAGCCACGGCTCACGGTGCCGCGGGTCATGGCACGCGTGGTGCCCTTAACCCAGATGGCCGCGTAGACGTGCACGATCACGGTCAGCACCAGCACCACGGCCGAGAAGGCATGGAGCAGGACACCGATGCGACGGGCCCAGATGGGAAAGGCCGGGAACCAGGCGTGCCAGAACAGGATGCCCGTGACCAGCAGGACCAGCAGGCTGCCGGTCATGAGCCAGAACACGATCTTCTGCCCGGCGTTGTACTTGCCCACCGGCGGCATGCCTTCCTTGTTGCCCTTGAACATCTCGCCGGCCTTGTCCAGCCAGGCCTTGTCGGTCGCCGTCATGACGTTTTCACGCCAGAGACGCACGTACAGACCCAGGAAGCACAGGAACATCGCCACACCCAGGTAGGGGTGCAGGATGCGGCTCCAGGTACCGCCGCCAAACAGGTTGGACAGGAAGAACAAGGACGGATGGAAGAAGGCCAGGCCGGACAGACCCGCGCCGAAGAACAGCAGGGCGATGGCCCAGTGATTCATGCGGGTGTTGTCGTCGTAGCGCCGAAGTTCAGTGGTGTTTTTCATCATGATCTCCTCAGGCGCTTTCCTTTTCGTCTTCCTTCTCTTCCACCGGCCCCACCTTCATGTAGTGGAAGAAGCCGGCGACGATGGCGCCCACCATGCCGAAGACGGCCAGGGGCTTGAGCGTGCCTTTCCACAGAGAGACCAGCGGGCTGATGGACGGGTTGTTCGGCAGGCCGGCGTACAGCTCAGGCTTGTCTGCATGCTTGAGCACGTACATGACGTGCGTGCCACCGACACCACCCGGGTTGTAAACCCCCGCATTCTGGAAGCCGCGCTCCTTGAGCTCGCCCGCGCGCTTGTCGGCATAGGTCACCATGTCCGACTTCTTGCCGAAGGTGATGGCGCCCGTGGGACAGGTCTTCACGCAGGCGGGCTCCAGGCCCACACCGACCCGGTCCGAACACAGCGTGCACTTGTAGGCCTTGTTGTCCTTCTTCGAGATCCGGGGGATATCGAAGGGACACCCGGTGACGCAGTTGCCGCAGCCGATGCAGTTGTCCTGCTTGAAGTCGACGATGCCGTTGGAATACTGCACGATGGCGCCGGGCGACGGGCAGGCCTTGAGGCAGCCCGGATCGGCGCAGTGCATGCAGCCGTCCTTGCGGATCAGCCACTCCATCGCACCCTTGGTGTCTTCCACCTCGGTAAAGCGCATCAGCGTCCAGGACTTATCGGTCAGGTCCGAGGGGTTGTCATAGACGCCCACGTTGGTGCCGATGTCGTCGGACAGGTCGTTCCACTGGCTGCAGGCCACCTGACAGGCCTTGCACCCGATGCACTTGGATTCATCGATGAGCTTGGCCACCTCCACCCCCTGCCGCACGGAGGGCGAGGCGGTGGTGGTCGCGGAGCGGGCGACGATGTCCATAGATGTTTGCATGGTCATAGGTCTCTCCTCACGCTTTCTCGATGTTCACCAGGAACGACTTGAACTCCGGTGTCTGCGAGTTCGCGTCGCCCACGAAGGGGGTGAGCGTGTTGGAGAGGTAGCCGTTCTGCGCCACGCCAATGAAGCCCCAGTGGATCGGCACGCCGACCGTATGGACTTTCTTGCCGTTGCACTCCAGGCCCTTGATGCGCTTGGTCACGACCACGGTGCACTTGATCGCGCCGCGGTTGGAACTGACCTTGACGGTGTCGCCCGACTTGATGCCTTTCTCCTTGGCCAGGTCCTCGCCGATCTCGACGAACTGCTGCGGCTGCACGATCGCGTTGGCACGCGAGTTCTTCGTCCAGTAGTGCAGGTGCTCGGTGAGGCGGTAGGTCGTGGCCGCGTAGGGGAACTCTGCCGCCTTGCCGAACTGCTCCATGTCACCCTTGTAGACGCGCGCAGCGGGATTGCTGACGGCCTTGGGGTTGCTGTTCATGGGGTTGGCGCCCAGCGGGGTCTCGAAAGGCTCGTAGTGCTCCGGCAGCGGTCCCTCCGCCATCAGGCCCAGCGCGAACAGGCGCGCCACGCCCTCGGGCGTCATGATGAAGGGACCGGCCTTGGTGTCGGGCCCCAGCGCCGGGTTGATGTCCGGCACGTCGGTGCCCGCCCAGGCCGTACCGTTCCAGGCGAGCTGGCGACGCTTGGCGTCCCAGGGTTTGCCGTCCGGCGTGGCCGAGGCGCGGTTGTAGAGCACGCGCCGGTTGGCCGGCCACGAGAAGCCCCATTGCTGGTACACGCCCAGGCCGGACGGGTCGGACGTGTCGCGACGGGCCGAGTTGTTGCCGGCCTGCGTCCACACACCCGAGTAGATCCAGTTGCCGCAGGCGGTGCTGCCATCGTCGCGCAGCACACCGAAGCCCGGCAGCTGATCGCCGGCCTTGGCCTGGATGACGGCCGGTGCCTTCGGGTTCTTGGGATCGGGCGGCGCGACGAGCTCCGCCAGCGCACGGCCGTTGATCTCGCGCAGCACTTCTTCGGGCGCCGGGTTGGTCGGGTTGCTGTAGGTCCAGGTCAGGGCCTTGATGGCGTCCGGGAAGGCGCCGCCCTCCTTGGCATACATCTCGCGCAGCTTCACGAACAGGCTCGCCATGATCTCGCGGTCGGTCTTGGCCTCGCCCGGAGGAGCGATGGCCGCACCGTGCCACTGGATGTTTCGGCTGGAGTTGGTGAAGGAGCCCGGGTCCTCGGCGAAGCAAGACGCCGGCAGGCGGAACACCTCGGTCTGGATCGTGGCCGGGTCGACGTTGTTGAGCTCGCCGTAGTTCTGCCAGAACTCGGACGTCTCCGTCTTGAGCGGATCCATGATGACCAGGTACTTCAGCTTGGACAGCGCCGTGCCGAGCTTCTTCTTGTTGGGCACGGCCGCGATCGGGTTGAAGCCCTGGCAGACGAAGCCGTTTATCTTGCCCTGGAACATACGCTCGAAGATGGCCAGCACGTCATACGCCGCGTCCCGCTTGGGCAGGTAGTCATAGGCGAAGTCGTTGCCCTTGTTGGCGGCATCGCCGAACCAGGCCTTGCGCTGGCTGACAGACCACTTGGGGAAGTTCTGGCCGAAGTTCATCGAGCCCGGGCGCAGGGCCTTGGGCGTACGTGTCGTCAGGTACTTCTCGTGCGTGTCGTCAGCGTCCGTCGGCGCGCTCAGGTAACCCGGCAGCACCTCGGAGTAGGCGCACATGTCGGTGATGCCCTGCACGTTGGCGTGGCCGCGCAGCGCGTTGACGCCGCCACCGGCCCGGCCCATATTGCCCAGCAGCAGCTGGATCATGGCCATGGTGCGGATCATCTGCGAGCCCACGGAGTGCTGTGTCCAGCCCAGCGCGTAGAGGATGGTCATCACCCGGTCCGGCGTGTGGGTGCTGGCGATCATCTCGGCAATCTGGAGGAAGGACTCCTTCGGCGTGCCGCAGATCTTGTTCACCATCTCCGGGGTGTAGCGTGCGTAGTGCTTTTTCATCAGCTGCCACACGCAGTTGGGCGCCTGCAGGGTCTCGTCGACCTGGGCATAGCCATCCTTGCCGATGACATAGGACCAGGTGGACTTGTCCGTGTAGGCGCGCTTGCCCTCGTCGTAGCCGGCAAACAGGCCGTTGTCGAACTTGAAGTCCGGATTGACGAGAAAGGATGCATTGGTGTACGCCTTGACGTACTCCATGTGCACCTTGTTGTTGCTCAACATGTAGTTGATGACGCCACCCAGAAAGGCGATGTCCGAGCCGGTGCGGATCGGCGCATACACGTCAGCCACGGCGGCCGAGCGCGTGAAGCGCGGGTCCACCACGACCAGCTTGGCCTTGCGCTTCTGCATGGCCTCGGTCACCCACTTGAAACCGCAGGGGTGTGCCTCGGCCGCATTGCCGCCCATGATGAGAACCAGATCAGTGTTCGCGATGTCGTTCCAAGAGTTGGTCATCGCGCCTCTGCCGAAAGTCGGGCCCAGACTGGACACCGTCGGCGCGTGTCATATTCGTGCCTGTGTATCGAGGGCGACCACCCCCAGGGCACGCAGCATCTTGACGGAGAGATAACCGGCTTCATTGCTGGAGGCGCTGGAGACCAGCATGCCGGTGGTGTTCCAGCGGTTGACCGTGACGCCCTTGTCGTTTTTCGTAATGAAGTTCTTGTCCCGGTCCGCCTTCATGTGCTTGGCGATGCGGGTGAGCGCGTCATCCCAGGAGATACGCTTCCACTCCTTGCTGCCCGGCTCGCGCACCTCGGGGTACTTCAGGCGGTTGGGGCTGTTGATCATGTCGGCCAGGCCAGCACCCTTGGGGCACAGCGTGCCGCGGTTGACCGGATGATCCGGATCGCCCTCGACGTGCACCAGCGCGGGTTTGTTGTTCTTGGCGTTGTCGCCCAGCGTGTACATGATCACGCCGCAGCTGACCGAGCAATACGGGCAGGTGCTGCGGGTCTCGGTCGTGCGCGACAGCTTGAAATTGCGGGTCTGGGCCAGCGCGGCCGTGGGCGAGAAGCCCAGCGCGACGAGGCTGGATCCCACCAGTCCTGCGCCGCTTACCCGGAAGAAATGTCTCCGGTTCATGTCCATGTATTGACTCCTAGATACGTCTTGATGACTTCAAGTACGACCTGCACGCAGGATGCGCAAAGTCATTCTAGGAACGGGGCATTCACGTTCGACTAAGGCGATCCCTTATGAAATTTCTTTCCAATGAATGCAATTGCATAGGCACGACAACTTGTCGCTGACGCTTCCCTGTGCATCCCCGCCATTACGACAAAGTGTCGCAATGCGGCGGACGCCACGCCATGCATCCGTGGCAACTGATATGTCGGGAATTTGCGACGCGACGGCGCGCGCTTCAGGCCTGCGGCAGGCAGACCACCTGATTGCGCCCACCCTGCTTCGCGGCATACACGCCCTGGTCGGCCCGCGCGATCATGGCGGCGGCCAGTTGCGCGGCATCGCCCTGCGCCTGCTCGTCGAGCAGCGCCACGCCGATGGACACGGTCACGCGGACATCAACCTGACCGCTCACCGGGACGGTCTGCGCGGCGATGACACGCCGGATGCGCTCGGCTGTTTCCAGGCCACTGGGCAGCGGGGTGGCGGGCAGCAGCACCACGAATTCCTCGCCCCCATAACGGGCCACGACGTCGCTGCCACGCAGCTGCACCTTGATGAGGCGCGCCACGTAACGTAGCACCTGGTCACCCGCCGGATGGCCCCGCGTGTCGTTGAGGTTCTTGAAACGGTCGACGTCCAGGAACATGCAAACCAGCGGCAAGCGGTTGCGTCGTGCAGCCTGTACTTCCTCCAGGCAACGTGATTCGAAATAACGGCGGTTGTGCACGCCGGTGAGGGCGTCGGTCAGGCCTGCGAGCTTGAGCCGCTCCGTGGCCAGCGCGTTGTGCAGGCACACGGCCACCAGCGCGGCCAGCCGCGCCAGGAAGTCAGTGCTGCTGCCCGCCACGAAACGCTGCGGATCGACGCTGCCCAGGTTGAGGCTGCCGATCAGTTGGCCGCGCTGCACCAGCGGCAGCAGGGCCACCGAGGCGCAGGACGGCCGCCCCTCGAACAGGATGTCGTGTGCCGGCTGCGGGGCGCACAGCACGGGACGGGCACTGTCGGCCAGCAGCGGCTGCAGCGCAGGCTCGCCATCGAGCAACAGCAGGCCTTCAGCCGGCATGGCGTCGCCCAGCAGGGCACGCACCTCGAACTGCGGGTCCACCAGGGCCAGGGTCACGCAGTCGAGCTGGAACAGCGTGCGGTACTCGTGCAGCAGGGTGTCGATCAGCGCCGCCAGCGTGGGCGCTGCCACCAGCTGGCGCTCCAGCTGGTCGAAACGCCGCATCTTGTCCTGGTTGGCGCGTGCCTCGCTCAGCAGGCTCTCAAGCTGCTGGCGCAGGCGCTGGTTCTCGGCCTGCAGCAGCGCGACCGACAGGCGCCCGCCCGCCGGTGGCGCCATCACACCCGGCGCCTCGCTCCCTGACGCGTTCTTGTTCATGCGCGCATGGTAACGCCTTGCCGACGGCCAGCAGGCCTGTGGCGGGTCAGGGCGCAGGCGGCAGGCGAACGTCCACCGACGTCAGCCAGCGCACGTGGCGCGGGCCGGAGCGCAGGTCCTGCAGCGCCCGCAGCGAAGGCAGGCCATCGCGCGCGAGCAGGTCGTCCTCACCGTGGCGCAGCACCACGAGCACGTCTTCCCCCTGGCGTGTATTGAACAACTCGCCCCAGGAAAACACCGTCTGGTAGCCGTCCTGCGCGGTCAGCAGCACATAGGCGCGCCGCACGGCGTGGCGGTCGGGGGTCAGGCCGGCCTGCTCGAGCAACGCCCGCAGCGGCACCCCCCGCATCACCAGCGTCTGCGTGAGCTCACGCCCATCGACGATGACACTGCGCTTCTCGGCGTAGTCTTTTTGCGGCAGGGCCTGCAGCTCACGGGCCGTCAGGGCCAGCGGCTGGTGGACCAGTCCCGTCACCCGCAGCAGCACGGGGTCGGCGGCCTGCGCGACGGCGGCAAGCGCCCAGCCCAGAACCAGCAGGGCCGCGCGCCGCAACCCCATCACGGCGCTCCAAAGCCTGCGCGCTGCAACGCCGCCTGACCGGGGGCCGACAGCACGTAGGCGACAAACGCACGGGCAGCGGGCGGTGCGTCCGCGCGCACGGTCAGGCCGTAGGCCGCCCCCACCTGCAGCTCCGGCGGCACCTGGACCACCTTGAGCCGCGGCACTTCGCGTTGGGCGGCCACGGCGTTGGTGCAATAGGTGAGGAAGACGTCGGCGCGCCCTTCGTCCATCAGCCAGGCGTAGGTGCTGCGCCCGGCCGGCGCCTGCGGCGACTGCGGGCCACCCGTGAGCTGTTGCGCCTTGGCATCCAGCTGCGCGTAGGCACCGGGCTGCACGGTGTCGGCCTTGCGGAACAGGGCCCAGGCGTAGTCACCCGAAGGGTCGGCCTTGGGGGTGGAAGTGCCCACACGCACATCGGCACGCAGCAGCGTGGCCAGCAGGGTCTGCGGGGTCGCATTGACCTGCGGGCCGGTGAGCGCGCACAGGCTGTTGCGCGCAAAGACCTGCGGCGTGGTCCAGCCCCCGCGCGCTGCCAGGCGCTGCGGGTGGTCGGTGTCGGCGGAGGCAAAGACCTGTGCGCCTTCGCCCTGCTCGATACGCTGGCGCAGCAGGCCCGACGCGCCGAAGGTCAGGACGACCTGGCCGCCGTTGCGCTGCTCGTAGCCGGCAGCAATGGCCGTCATGGCCTCGCGCAGGCTGCCCGCGGCGTAGACAGCCACCGGGGTGGCGGGCGGGGTCGGTGTTATGGCGCAGCCCCCCAGAAGGATCGTCGCAGCCAGGGTGATGGCGGTACGCGTCATCACCGCTTCCTTACTGGCCGGCGTTGGGGAAGAACAGCTGCTCGCCCCCGATCTTGTAGGCGGCGATGGCGCTCTGGCCGGCCGGCGACACGACCCAGTCCACGAACTTCTGCGCATCGGCCAGCTTGACCTGCGGATGCTTGGCCGGATTGACCACCATCACGCCGTACTGGTTGAACAGGCGCTTGTCGCCCTCGACGAGAATGGCGAGATCACCGCGGTTCTTGAAGTTGAGCCAGGTGCCGCGGTCAGCCAGCACGTAGGCGCCGCTGCTGGACGCGATGTTGAGCGCCGGGCCCATACCGCAGCCGCACTCCTTGTAGCCGCTGCCCTTCTTGTCGGCCAGGTCGGCCATCTTCCAGAAACGCAGCTCGGCCGCATGGGTTCCGCTCTTGTCGCCGCGGGAGATGAAGGCGCCGTTGGCCGTGGCGACCTTCTTGAGGGCCTCGACGATGTCCTTGCCACGGGTGCCGACGGGGTCGGCCTTGGGGCCGATCAGCACGAAGTCGTTGTACATCACGGCCTGGCGCTTGAGGCCCCAGCCGTCGGCCACGAACTTCTCCTCGGCCGCCTGGTCGTGCACGAAGACCACGTCGGCGTCGCCGCGGCGGGCCATGTCCAGGGCCTGGCCGGTGCCCAGGGCCACGACCTTGATGTCGATGCCGCTGGCGGCCTTGAACGCCGGCAGCAGGTGCGAGAACAGGCCCGACTGCTCGGTCGAGGTGGTGGAGGCCATCACGATGGTCTGTGCCGAGGCGACCAGC